>JAVBNJ010000055.1:0-9294 GCA_031551625.1 Bacteroidales bacterium
ATTCTGACAAAATTTAAGCAAAAACCCACAATAACAAATAAACGATAGCTTCGCTATCGTTTATTTGTTATTGTGGGTTTGTCAGAGCCTTAGCTACAATAAACGAAACACCACGCTTTCTTTTGTAACCATTCAACTAAATTAGTAGTTCTGATAAAAATTAATAGAAAGTAAGTATTTCGACAGCAGATAAAAATTCGCGGCAAAGGATTGTAATAGATTGTTGGGCTGTCTATCCAACACTTTTTGATAGGATGATTATGTTACCCCCTTTGTCGCATTCCGGACAGGACACAAAAATACCCCCTGTAAATAGATTCTATTTACAGCAAGTATACTTCTACATTTGATACTCTTTGTGGTTCTATTATTTTAGAAGGGATGCACTTACTTGGATGACCTGATATCTTGAAGTATGGACTTGAAATTGCTCGTCCATTCGTCAAATTGCTCGTCAAAGTTACGCTTCTTATCCTTTTTTGATGAAAGGTAAGGAACATCGGGTTCACGCACCTCACTGCAGGACTCCGGGTAAATGTAATACGATTTTTGTTTTACGTTTTCTTCGTCATCGAACCAGTACGCAACAGGCAATCCCAATAAACTCGATATCTTCTCAAGGATATCAACTTTCATTGAGCCGTTTTTAACCATCTTGTGAAAGCCCTGTTCCGAACATCCCAACTCCGCACAAAGCGTTTTGATTGTAATCTTGCGCTTTTCCAACTCCGTTTTGATTCGTTGATAGTTCATTTTTATTTCACTGAATACACTTTAGTTTATAACCTTTAGTTTAATAACTTAGATAATTATTTTATTCATTTACAATATTTTACATTAAATAGCGAAAATAAATTTGCACGTAATGAAAATAATGTTTACCTTTGCAGTGTTAAGTTACTAAAATAAAAACAAAATGTCAAATAAACAATGACATTTTTTATATAAAATAAAGTACTTTTATGCAGTTAGGTACTTTTAAATTTCACCAAATAATGAGATGATTAGGTGAAAAGAGGGGAGCGGAACCGGGAAACTGGTTCCGCTTTTCTTTTGAATAGCCTGCCTGTAACGGTTGGAATAAAACAAAGAGCCGCACGGAAAACTTTCCGTGCGGCTCTTTGTTGATTAGCCTATTGCTAACTTTTAGACCGTCGAATTTTTCAACTCTTTAACCTAATTTCCGGCCAAACGTTTGTAACTGTTGTAGCGCCATTTAGCAAACTCTTCCGTTTTTTTGAACAGTTCGGCCGCCTCGGTGGGGAACGTTTTGCTCAGCGACGAGTAGCGCACTTCACCTTTCAGGAAATCCTGGAATTTTGCCCAATCCGGCTCTTTGCTGTCGAGCGAGAAAGGATTCTTGCCTTCGGCTTCCAACATAGGATTGTAACGGTAAAGGTGCCAATAGCCACATTCTACAGCCAGTTTCTCTTCGTGCTGTGTTTTGCCCATGCCGTTGCGCAAGCCATGGTTGATACACGGGGCATAGGCTATAATGATCGACGGGCCGTTGTACGCTTCGGCTTCTTTGAGCGCATTGAAGAATTGCGGATAACTGGCGCCCATGGCCACTTGCGCTACATACACGTAGCCGTAGCTTATAGCCATCATACCCAAATCTTTTTTACGAATGCGCTTACCCGACGTAGCAAACTTGGCTACCGCGCCTACAGGCGTTGATTTTGACGATTGGCCGCCGGTGTTCGAATATACTTCTGTGTCGACTACCAATACGTTTACGTTTTCGCCGGAAGCCAATACATGATCGAGGCCGCCATATCCGATATCGTAAGCCCAGCCGTCGCCGCCGAATATCCATTGCGAACGTGTTACCAGAAAATCTTTCAATGCAACAATTTCTTTGCAGGTATCGCAGTTGCAAACCGTAGCAGCAGGTACAATCTTGTCGGCCAGTTCGCGTGTTTTAGCTGCATTATCGCGGTTGCTAATCCATTCGGCAAACAAGGCTTTCAATTCCGTAGAGCATTGTGTACAATCTTGTGCAGCAATCATCAGCGAAGCGATGTGGTCGCGTACGCGTTCCGAGCCCATGCGCATACCAAAACCAAATTCGGCATTGTCTTCGAACAGCGAGTTAGCCCAAGCCGGACCGCGTCCGTCTTTGTTGGTGCAGTACGGCGACGAGGGGAATGAACCGCCATAGATAGAGGTACAACCTGTGGCATTGGCAATCATCATGCGGTCACCAAACAATTGGGTAATTGTTTTGATATAGGGTGTTTCGCCGCAACCCGAGCAGGCTCCCGAAAATTCGAACAGCGGTTGTGCAAACTGGCTGGGCTTAACACCACCCATTTTGTCGAGTACCGTGTCTTTGTAGCCTATGTGTGTATGCAGGTAATCGAAGTGTGCTTGTTCCGGCATTTGCGATTCGAGCGATTTCATTTCGAGCGCTTTTGTTTTAGCCGGGCAAATATCGGCACAGTTGCCGCAACCCGAGCAATCAAGCGGTGTAACTTGTATGCGGAATTTATATTCCTTAGTAGGGCCTGCACCTTGCAGCACTTTCAAGCCACCGGGTACTTTGGCCACTTCTTCGTCGGTAAGTAGGAACGGGCGAATAGCAGCGTGCGGGCACACATACGAACATTGGTTACATTGAATACAGTTTTCCGGAATCCATTCGGGAACATGTGTCGCAATGCCGCGTTTTTCAAAGGCTGCCGAGCCTGCGGGCATCGTGCCGTCTTCGTAGTTCAGGAATGCACTAACGGGAAGGTCGTCGCCGTTTTGTGCATTCACTACGTCGGCTACATGTTTCACCCATTCGGGAGCCAAGCGGTTGTGCGTGTCGGCCTCAAATTTACCTTGGAGGTTAGCCCATTCGGCAGGGATTTCCACTTTCGTTACTTCGCCACCTTTGTCTACCGCAGCGTAGTTCAGTTTCACGATATCTTCGCCTTTTTTGCCATAGCTCTTGTCAATGGCTTTTTTCATTTCCTTCACCGCTTGTTCGAACGGAATTACGTTGGCAATTTTGAAAAAGGCTGCTTGCAAAATAGTATTGGTGCGGTTACCCAAACCGATTTCTTCGGCAATCTTCGTAGCATCGATAATGTAGAAATTAATTTTCTTTTCGGCCAACGTGCGTTTTACGAAGTCGGGGAGGCGTTTCTTCGTTTCTTCCGCATCCCACAAGCTATTCAAAAGGAAAGTACCGCCGGTTTTGATACCACGCAGCACATCGTATTTCGTCAGGTACGACGGCACATGGCAAGCCACGAAATCCGGCGTGGTTACGAGGTACGGCGAATTAATCGGTTTGTCGCCGAAGCGCAAGTGCGAGCAGGTGAAACCGCCCGATTTCTTACTGTCGTAGGCAAAGTAAGCCTGGCAATACTTCGGTGTTGTTTCTCCGATAATTTTAATCGTATTCTTGTTGGCGCCCACAGTACCGTCTGAGCCAAGGCCGTAGAATTTACCTTCGAATGTGCCGGCTGCGGCTAAACTGATTTCTTCTTTTTGCGGCAGCGATTTGAATGTTACATCATCTACAATCCCCACTGTAAAGCCGTTTTTCGGTTCGTTGAGTTTCAGGTTTTCGAACACGGCAATCATTTGCGCCGGAGTCGTATCTTTCGACGACAAGCCGTAACGGCCGCCTACGATGAGCGGTGCGTTGGGTTGCCCGTAGAAAATATCTTTTACGTCGAGGTACAACGGTTCGCCGTTAGCACCCGGTTCTTTCGTGCGGTCAAGCACAGCAATGCGTTTCACGCTCTTGGGCATTACGCGCAAGAAATATTTGGCCGAGAACGGGCGATAGAGGTGAACGGAAATAACACCCACTTTTTCGCCTTTGGCGTTCAGGCTGTCCACTACTTCCTTCAACGTGTCGCATACAGAACCCATTGCGATTACTACGTTTTCGGCTTGTTCGTGGCCATAGTAGTTGAACGGCAAGTAGTGCCGGCCGGTCACTTCACTGATTTCGCCCATGTAGCGGGCTACAATATCGGGAACGGCATCGTAGAATGCGTTCGCCGCTTCGCGCGATTGGAAGTATACATCGGGGTTTTGAGCCGTGCCGCGGGTTACCGGTGCATTGGGGTTCAAGGCTCGTTGGCGGAATGCGGCCAACGATTTTTGGCTGATCATGCCTTTTAAGGCGTCGGCGTCAATTTCTTCAATTTTTTGAATTTCGTGAGAGGTGCGGAAACCGTCGAAGAAGTGCATGAACGGAATGCGCGATTTGAGCGAAGCCAAGTGGGCCACAGCAGCCAAATCCATTACTTCCTGCACACCGCCCGAAGCCAACATGGCAAAGCCTGTTTGGCGGGCCGCCATCACGTCCTGGTGGTCGCCGAAGATAGACAGCGCCTGTGCAGCCAGTGCGCGCGCCGACACGTGGAACACGGCAGGCAGCAATTCTCCGGCTATTTTATACATATTCGGAATCATAAGTAACAATCCTTGCGAGGCAGTAAACGTAGTAGTCAACGCACCTGCTTGCAGCGAGCCGTGTACAGCGCCTGCAGCACCGCCTTCGCTTTGCATTTCGGCTACCTTCACGGTTTCGCCGAACAGATTCTTTTTGCCGTAGGCAGCCCATTCGTCCACATATTCCGCCATAGTCGACGACGGGGTGATAGGGAAAATAGCCGCAGCTTCACTAAACAGGTATGCCACATGGGCGGCTGCATAGTTGCCGTCGCAGGTAATGAATTTTTTCTCTTTTGCCATTATAAAAAGATTTAAGGTTATTTTTTAAACCGTTTGGTTGTTTTTTAACGTGCAAATATAGCTATTTTTTGGGATATGCGAAATAGTGAAAGAATGTAAAAAAGTGACGAAAATGAATAAAGGCAATTCGGGAGAATTATACGATTACCAATAGATGGTTTAGTAACAGGATATTTTCCGAGATGTTACTGTAGTTGTTTTTAGCAGAGCCGTGTGTGATAAAAATGAACAGTAGAAACTGCTATAACAATATGGGATATCATTTTTTTTTGCCCATTTTCTAAAAAAAATGTACTTTTGCAGCGCGAAATTTTAGAAACAAAACTTTATTTTTAACTAAAAACTTACTTTTATGAAGAAACTTTTTGTATTAACAATTGCTACAGTTATCACAGCTACGGCTGCTATCGCACAACCGACGATGGTCAGCAAAGGCAACTGGTTCTTGAATGCCGGTGTTGGCAACTTGTTCTCCACAGGCGCTGAACTTCCGGGTATGACAGCTGCGAATATTAATTTTACCGACGGTTTTCGCTTTGATGCAACAGGCCGTGGTGGTTATTTCTTGATGGATAAATTGGCCTTGGAAGGTGTTGTAGGCCTTGGTTTTGGCGATAACTATACACACTTTGCATTGGATGCCGGGGTGCGTTACTTTTTCTTCGATTTGGGCAAAGGCGGTTTCTTTGCCGATGGTTTGATTGGTATTTCAACCAACAAAGGCCAAGATGCAGCATTTGCATTGACTTTGGATGCCGGTTACGCTTGGTTTATCAAAGAAAATATATCATTGGAACCAATGGCTCAATTCTGGATTCCGTTTAGCGATGGTTATGACTTCAACTTCTCTATCGGTGCAGGGTTTTCAATTTACTTCTAAAGAATAACCTATACCAAGTATAAAAAACGAGCGCATTGTTTGTGAACAATGCGCTCGTTTTTTATTATGTTCCCGGATAGTTTCCCTATTACACAACTTCCACTGCCGCAAGCAGCGGCTCGCCCCTGTAGCGCAGCAGGAGTTGTGCCACAGCCAGCGCATCTTTCTCACAGTAGCTCACTATGCGGCCAATGTCGCCATCATTGTAATAAACCGATGCTACACGGCTACCGTCAATATCATCTTTCGGCGACGGAATATCAAAAATGGTGGTCAGCAAATCGAGCGAACAAAAATGTTTGTAGTCGCCGAATTTCCAAAGTTCCATGGTATCGAGGAACGGTACTTCCCACGGTTTGCTACCGGCCACGTCCAACGCTTTGGGCAACCGCAGGCCATTGATTAAAATGCGGCGGGCGATGTACGGAAAGTCAAATTCCTTGCCGTTGTGCGCACAGAGTTGGGCATTCTTTTTCTTCCGGAAAAAGTTGTGCAGCATCTCACAAAAACCCGCCAACAGCGCCCGTTCGTCGTCGTCGCAAAACGATTTCACGCGGAACACACGCTCGCCGTTGCGTTTGTGGATAAACCCGGCAGATATGCAAACAATTTTTCCGAACTCTGCCCAGATACCGGCACGCTCGTAAACATCTTCGGCAGTTTGCCCTTCTTTGCGGAAATAGGCCGATTTCTTTTCCCACAGTTCCTTCGTGCGTTCGGGTAAAGCATCGTAAGAGGCGCTTTGCGGAACGGTTTCCACATCGAGAAAAAGAATGTTTTCTATGTTCAACTGTTGTAACATTAGCGTTGCAAAGATAGCATTTTTTTTATACCTTTGTATGTTTAATTTATTTCCAACCAATGAAAGTCAGCGGCTTTACTTTTATACGCAACGCCCGGAAGTACGATTACCCGATAGTGGAAGCAATTACTTCGATTCTCCCCTTGTGCGATGAAGTGGTGGTGTGCGTAGGCCGCTCGGACGACGACACGTTGGAAATGATACACGCGATTCCTTCGGGTAAAATAAAAATTATCCACTCCGAGTGGGACGACAGTTTGCGCGAAGGCGGACGGGTGTTAGCGGTAGAAACCGACAAAGCGTTTGCGGCCATTGCACCGGATTCCGATTGGGCATTTTACATACAGGGCGACGAGGTGTTGCACGAGCAATACCTACCCGCTGTGCGCGCTGCGATGGAACGCTACAAGGACGATATGCGTGTAGAAGGATTACTTTTTAAGTATGTTCATTTTTATGGTTCGTACGACTATGTGGGAAACTCGCGCCGCTGGTACCGCCACGAAATACGTGTAGTGCGTAACAACAAGGCCGTCCGCTCGTACCGCGATGCACAAGGGTTCCGCATTGATGGCCGCAAGTTGAATGTAAAACCGGTAGACGCATGCATCTATCACTATGGTTGGGTGAAACCACCGAAATTGCAGCAGGCAAAAGCAGAGAGCTTTCACCGCATGTGGCACGACGACGAGTGGGTGGAAAAAAATATTCCGAAAGTGGAAGAGTTCGATTATTCTCAAATTGATTCGTTGAAACATTTTAACGGTACACACCCGGTGGTCATGCAACCCCGCATTGACCGGATGAATTGGAAATTTGATTTCGATCCTACGAAAAATACCTTCTCGCTCAAGATACGCTTTTTGAACCTTCTGGAATGCGTTACAGGGCGACGTTGGTTCGAATACAAGAACTATCAACTTATTTAGCGAAGCGATGAAAATTGTTTTTGTACAAGGAGGCTTAGGCAACCAGTTATTCCAATATGCTTTTTTCAAATACCTTCTTCACAAAGGGCATAGGCACGTGTACCTGGATGCTACAGCACCGTTCATCAGCAAGCACGGCGGTTTTGAGTTGAAAAAAGTTTTCCCGGCAGTAGCCGCGAACAAATTAATACTCCCCTACTGGAAAGCCCGCCCTATTTATCTTATAGGAGATGTGCTGAAAAAAATTTTCAAGCTGAACCTACAAACAAATGTGGAGAATCCCACCGGTACAAAAATTTGGTGGAAAGCGCATTGGCAGGAATACCAATACTCCGAACAGGTTATTGATGAATTGCGCAACGAGTTGCAGTTTGCTCCGATCACCGATGAACAAAACGAAAAAACAATACGACAAATAGCCGCCACTAATGCGGTGAGCATACACCTGCGGCGCGGCGACTACCGGCAACCCCATATACGTCCCGCATTTGGCGATATTTGTACAGTAGGTTACTACAAACAAGCCATCGCCTACATACAGGACAAAGTTGCCGACCCGCAGTTCTTCGTATTTTCGGACGATCCTCAATGGGTCCGCGAAAACCTGCCGGTTGCAGGCGCTATATACGTAGATTGGAACAAGGGGAAAAATAATTTCCGCGACTTGCAACTAATGAGTAGTTGCAAACACCACATTATAGCCAACAGCTCGTTCAGCTGGTGGGGCGCATGGCTCAACCCAAGTAACGAAAAAGTGGTGGTAGCTCCCACCAAATGGGCACATAGCTATCCGCCCGGCTTTGCCGAAAAATTGCTGCCGCCATCGTGGCACCGCATAGGAGAAACCAACCCAAACATATCGTTGATAATAGAGGAACAAGTACCGGAGCAGTTATTACTCCCATTGTTGCAGCAACAGTATTACGATTTTGAACTGCTAACACATGCAAGTATCGACAACGAGCGTGTGAAACCCGCAAGTAGCAAGCCTTCCGGCAATTTTATTTTCACACTTACAAAAAATGAATTACCTTTGTTTAAAGATAAGAAATATCTGGAACGTAAATTGATAAATTATTTTAAGACATGGAACAATTAGGACTGAGCGAGCAGGAAGCCGTTCGCCGCGAATCATTGAAGAACATCGAAGCATTGGGCATCAACGCCTACCCTGCCGAAGCCTTCGAAGTAAATGCGACAACCGAACAATTGCACAAAGAATTTGATAAAGAGAAAGGTAATTTTGCCGATGTAAGTATTGCAGGGCGCATCATGCAGCGCCGCATAATGGGTGCAGCCGCATTCTTCGAATTGCAGGACGAGTATGGACGTGTTCAAGTATATGTAAAACGCGATGAAATTTGCCCGGGCGAAGATAAAACGCTTTACAATACGGTATTCAAAAAGCTGATGGATATCGGTGATATCGTGGGTATCCGTGGGTTTGCATTCATTACGCAAACCGGCGAATTGTCTATCCATGCCAAAGAATTGAAACTTTTAAGTAAGTCGTTGCGCGTACTACCGATTTTAAAAGAGAAAGACGTCGAAGTGTACGATGCTTTCAGCGATCCCGAGCAACGCTACCGCATGCGTTATGTCGATTTGATTGTAAATCCGCAAGTGCGCGATGTATTTATCAAGCGCACAAAAATAATCAATGCAATGCGTAATTTCTTCAATGCACAAAATTACCTGGAGGTGGATACGCCCGTGCTACAATCAATTCCGGGCGGAGCTTCGGCGCGCCCGTTCGCGACCCACCACAATGCATTGGATATTCCATTATACTTGCGCATTGCCAACGAACTATATCTGAAACGCCTTATTGTAGGCGGGTTTACAGGCGTATACGAATTTTCGCGCAATTTCCGCAACGAGGGAATGGACCGCACGCACAACCCCGAGTTCACTTGCCTAGAAATATATGTAGCCTACAAAGATTATTTCTGGATGATGGACTTTACCGAACAATTGTT
>JAVBNJ010000104.1:0-11860 GCA_031551625.1 Bacteroidales bacterium
TTCCTAAAGCAAGTGCACCGAGAAAAAATGGTATTTTCTCTATAATTACACGCTTTGAAAATAATTTCCGGCGAAAGAACCAATCCAGTACCACTAAAGAAAGAGGAAAGGTCATGGCAGAAGGTTTAGATAGGCCGGATAACGCAAACAATAAAAACGCAAAAAAGATGTATTTTAACTGATAGCCTTTTTTTAGGTAATACAAATAAGCAATCAGCCCGCCAAAATAAAATCCGCCATAAAGTAAATCTCCCCGGCCGGTAAGCCAATTAACAGTTTCTACATTGATTGGATGAAGCGCAAACAATAAAGCCCCAATAACCGCACTCCACACATTTGGAACCAGTAAAAATATTAAATAGAAAATTAATGCTGTATTGATTAAATGGTATAATAGGGAAAAGAAATGATACCCTACAGGATTGTAGCCGGAGAAGAGATAATCTATTGCATGAAAAAACATTTTTACCGGGCAATACATATAATAGCAAGGTTCCGTGAAATAGGTCAATACCTTACTAAATGATTGTATATTGGTATTATTTACTATAATATTGTAGTCATCAGCTGAAATAAAACTATTTTGCAATGAAGGCCAATAAATAATAGCTGTCAACAAAAGGATTCCGGCCAAAAGCCAATTCTTATGTTTAACAATCCCGCTTTTACGAACTGGATTACCTGTTTTTTTCGTTCTCATACAATAATTGACCTATTCAAAATTAATCTTTTCGGATATGATGTACTCCGGGCGGCTTTTTACCTCATCAAACAAATTGCCAATATATTTTCCAAGCACACCAATAGTCAGCAATTGAACTCCGCCGAAAAATATAATAAGTATAATCAATGAAGTCCAACCGCTAACAGTATATTCATCGAAAAACAACCGGGAAACCAATACCCAAGTGGCATAGATCAGTCCCAATACAATACTGATAAAACCGAGAGACGTGGCAATACTCAACGGTTTTTTAGAAAAATAAAACACCCCGGTCAAGCCAAGCTTCAACAGTTTGCTGAACGAATAGCCTGTTTCCCCGGCAAAGCGCGCGTCGCGGTTATAGTAGAAAGGTACTTGTTTAAAACCCATCCAACTAATTAAACCGCGTATGTACTTATTCTTTTCTTCCAATTGATTAAATTGTCGAATAACTTTTTTATCAATTATCCGAAAATCGCCCGTATCAACAGGGAACTTAACATCAGAGAAGAAATTCAATAACCGGTAAAATAATTTTGCAGTTATTAATTTAAACCAATTTTCTCCTTTTCGTTGTTGGCGTACGCCATACACGACATTAGCTCCTTCGGTCTTCATCAACGCCAACATCTCGGGAATCAACTCCGGCGGATCTTGTAAATCGGAATCTATGATCACCGCCATATCCCCGGAACAGTTATTTAATCCGGCCGTTACAGCACATTGATGACCGAAATTACGTGACAGATCAAGAGTTTTAACGACCTTATCAGCAAGTGCTATCTGTTTTAATAGTTGCCATGTATGGTCTTTACTTCCATCATTGATAAAAATCAATTCGTAGGGTTCCCCCAGTTTCTTTAATACATCTGTCAATCGCTTGTAGGTTTCTTCCACTACAAGCTCATCATAATAGCAAGGAATAATAACAGATAACATAATATACTATTTTATATTTTGAAAATCAGTCAACCAACTTATTGTTTTTGCAAGGCCTGCGGAAAAAGGTGTAAACTCATACCCTCCAAGCATCGTAAGCAGTTTTGTTACATCCAATTCAAATCGCAGCACATCGGTTACCAATGTCTCATTGTATACCCACGTAAAAGAAGGAACTTGTTCTTTAATGGTTTCTAAAATTGTATTAATGGAAAGAACTTGCCCGCTGCCTACATTTAACAACAAAAACTTCGACATATTATTTACCAACTTAAATAAGATATCACAAAAATCTTCGATATAGATATAATCTTTTTCGGCATTTCCATCTCCCCACACAGCAAAAGAGTTGCTTAACAAAGCTGCGCGCACAGCCACATTAATGACCCCTTGTCTGTCGTTATAATGATATTTTCCATACGGATTAGACAACCGATAAATTGTCGACTGAATATTGTGCAAATAGGAATATTGATAAATATATTTCTCCACTGTCAGCTTAATGATTCCGTACGAACTAATCGGATAAGTCATGCTATTCTCATCGTATTTCTCGACGGGATGATGATGTCCGTAAATAGCTCCACCCGATGACAGGTAAATAATCTTCCGTACCTCGTATTTTACCATTAAGTCAAGTAGATTAATAGTAGCAATCAAATTTGATTCTATATCAAAATACCTGTTGCCGGAGGTTGCAGGTACCGTTGTATTTAATGCATGAATAACAAAATCAATAGGGTTTTCTTTAAATATTGTTTCAATATCGGCAACATTTGAAAAATTTCCGTCATACACTTTTTCCACACAACGGAATTGCAGGTTACAAGGGTGTGCTTTATATTTATCAAACACAATAATCTTATACGGGGTACCGGACATGGCATCTATAAATTTTAATATATTAGCGCCAATAAAGCCAAAACCTCCCAATAGTAAAATGGTTTTCATCTTATCTAAAATCTATTGACAATTAAAAAAACACCATTTCTCGCTATACACATTACCCAAGTCATTATTTGAGCTTTCACTCTACCAAACCACGATAAAGAGAGCAAGCCTTCATCGGTGTATTTAGCTATTAGTTTATTGAATACAACAGCCTGTTTCCAACGAAATGCAGCGCTGAAAGACGAGCGAATTACCCGGAAGAAAAACAGCGGCTCTTTGATGACGTATAAGTTTCCATGCATTAGTACCCGGCAGATTAAATCCAAGTCAAAAACATAAATAAAATCGTTACTGATACCAACACCTCCAGCTTTAGTTATTGCATCGCTACGAAATAAAATACACCCTGGCTCTCCAAAAATATTTGTACCAGACGTTAAACTTTTTTTGATTATTTTTATTCCCTCATACACTTTTTGCTTGCCAGGGAATTTTTTCACAAATAGTTTTTTCCCTTTTTCGTTAATCACCCACTTCTCGGCTGTGACCATAATAACATTTTCTGCATTGTTTAAGAATGCAGATACTTGTTTTTCGATACAGTCAGGAGTTATCAAATCATCGGCGCACAACATTTTTATATATTTCCCAGATGCTTTGGATACGGCAATTTCAAAATTGCACGACATTCCTACATTAGATGGGTTTACGAATAATTTAATACGAGGGTCTTCTATCGCACGGACTTTCGCAGTTGTATTATCAGTCGACTGGTTATCGGTAATAATAATTTCAATATTAGTATACGTTTGTGTTACCACAGACTGAATAGTATCCAAAATAGTAGCTTCTGCATTGTAGCAGGGTATGCAAATACTTACAAGAGGTTGGTCATTATGCATTGTGCGAATTTTCTAGAATTTTTTTTATTCCTTGTTCCAAACTTACTGCGGCTTGCCAACCAGGCAACGGTGCTCCCTTGGTCCAAGGCTCCATAATTTCCCGTTCTCGATAAGGCCTCCCCCCCCATTCCAGATTTAATTTTTTAGTTGCTACCCGTTCAAAAATCACTGCTATCTCTTTTAGCGAGTATCTTTGTTGCGAATATAAAGCATAGTCCGGTGCTAATGATTTACATTCATTTAGCAGCGAGACCAAATGCATGAAACCATCAACCGCATCATCTATATAAAGCAAATCCATCAATTGATTGCCGGGCGAAAGTTGCAATTGTTCGTTGCTGGCAGATATGTCTTTAAATAAATTTAGAATTTTTCTACGCGTATCATTCGGCCCATAGGTATCAAATAATTTTAATGTAACAAAAGTTAACGGATATATTTCGGTGTAATATTTCGCCATATCTACAAAAGCCTGCTTGGATGCAGCATAGAGATTAACAGGGGAGTATTCTGCACTGTCAGTTATGGAGTGCTGCCAATACGTTCCTGCATTCAAAAACCATTTCACACGGGTTTTACAAGCTGCTTCCAACAATGCTACACCTAGGTAAACATTTGCATCTATCATCTTTTTTATATCATTGGGGCAATGCTGTGCCAAGTATAGGGCGGCAAGATGCACAATGCTCTCGATGCTGTGTTTTTGAAAATTTTCCTGTAACTCGTCAATATTATCGCGAAAAATGAAAGCTCCTTTTATAGGTAAATCCGCATACTGAGAAGATTCTCTAACCAATGCATACACATTATGTTGCAAAGCCATTTTTTTGATCAAATGTTTGCCGATAAAACCCGTAGCACCTGTTAAAAGAATATTCATCTATTGTTCCTTTTAGAATTTAGAATATGGTTAACTCGGGGATGGCTGTTACAAATTTGCCATTCCACTCCTGTATATATTCCAGCTGTTTTTGTACTTCGTTGCGAATGTTCCAAGGAAAAATAATTACATAGTCGGGCTTTGCAGTTTTCATGGCATCTTCCGACAAAACAGGAATACGGCTACCCGGTAAAAACTTGCCCTGTTTTGACGTTGCCCGATCGCAAACAAAGTCTATCAAGTCGGCCTTAACACCGCTATAGTTCAAAAGCGTATTTCCTTTTGCCGCCGCCCCATAAGCGGCTACTTTCTTGTTTTGTTTTTTGCAATCTAAAAGAAATTGCAGAAAATCGTATTTAATTTTTTCCATTGATTTCGAAAATCCTTCGTAAAAAGAAAGTGTGTGCATTCCTCTCGTTTCCTCTTCTTCTAAGAGGCGTTTTACATTCTGGGTACATGCGAGATTTGCATTTTCTGCATGTTTAGCAAATATTCTTAAAGACCCACCATGAGTGGGTAACTCTGCTACATCGTAAATAGTCAAACCGTGAGCAGCAAAAATTTTACATACGGTGGTAAATGACAGGTAGGAAAAATGTTCATGATAAATAGTATCGAACTGCTTTTGCACAACCAACTGCATCAGGTGCGGAAACTCCATTGTTACTGTTCCATTTGGTTTCAAGGCAATTTTAAGGCCTTCTACAAAATCGTTGATATCCGGAACATGTGCTAACACATTATTCCCCAAAAGTAAATCTGCTTGTTTGTCTTCTTCTACTAATTTTTTCGCTAAGGTAACACCAAAAAAATTTTCGATAACAAGAATACCTTTCGACTTTGCAACTGCAGCTGTGCCCGCTGTAGGTTCAATACCAAGGCAGGGAATATTACGTTCTTTGAAATATTGCAGTAAATAACCATCGTTCGAGGCAATTTCTATCACCAACGAGCTATTGTTCAATACCAACCGTTCGATCATTTCTTCCACATAGCGTTTTGAATGTTCCAACCACGATTGCGAAACAGAACTAAAATAAACATATTCCTCACTAAAAATAGCTGTCGATTTTTTAAACTCGTCTACCTGCACAAGGAAACAATTATCACAAACATAGACTTTCAACGGGTAATAAACCTCCCCTTCATTCAACATCTGTTTAGTCAAAAAAGAGTTTGATGGTGGTGCCGATCCAAGATCGGCAAAAACGTGAGACAATTCTGTATTACAAAATCGACATTTCATAAAATGGAAACTCCTTGAAAATTGGTTGAAATAAGATTATATTGACGGTCTTTCTCCGAAACAAATGTAGGTAGAAGCGGCCAATTGATAGCTAAAGCTGGGTCGTCGAAGCACAAGCCTCCCTCGTTTTTGGGATTATAAAAAGCAGTATGAAAGTAAAGCATTTCCACATCGTCTGTGAGTGATTGAAATCCATGTGCAAAACCTTCCGGAACGTAGATCATTTTATTATTTTTGGCCGAGAGCTCCACGGCCGTCCACTGTAAAAATGTCGGTGAATCCTTGCGAATGTCAACAATACAATCCCAAATAATTCCTTTACTGCAGGATATAATCTTTATTTCGCAATCGGGAGGATATTGAAAATGCATACCACGAATAGTTCCTTGTTGTCGGGTATACGAATGATTTATATTTACTATCGGTTTCGTTAGCCCTATAGATTTTAACTCATCTGCACAGAACAAGCGGGTAAACGCACCTCGCTCGTCACCCTTTGGTTCCAAATTAATTTGAAAAGCTCCTGAAAGATTTAATGCAGAAAAAGTCATAGGTTTGCTTAATTATATTCGTTGATTTGTTTCAAACAAAGCTCGTACACATTTTCTGTTTGATATTTCACATACCATTCCACCGTTTTTTCAATTGCCTGTTCGATGTTCCATTTAGGCATCCAGCCCAATTGAAACCGCGCCTTGCTGATATCCAACGACAGCAATTTGGCTTCGTGCAAAGCATAGGGGTTACTCACATCTTTCAATTCACCCTTGCCATAATTCTTGACAACCAAATTCGCAATATCCCAAACCGGTACGATAGATTCCTGTGCAGGCCCGAAGTTCCAACCTTCGCAATAGCAGGTGGGATTTCCCAACATTTTAGCGCCCAACAACAAGTAACCGCTCAGCGGTTCCAACACATGTTGCCACGGGCGAATGGCTTTCGGCGCCCGTATTTCAATGGGTTTACCTTGTTCCAGAAATTTAATGCAGTCGGGAATAATCCGGTCCAACGCCCAATCGCCGCCGCCGATTACATTCCCGGCACGCGCACTGGCAATAGATTTGCCGTGTGTAGCATAATTATCCGGATTCATGAACGAGCGCCGCCAGGAAGCAATTGCTATTTCCGCAGCGCCTTTCGACGACGAGTAAGGATCGTAGCCTCCCATCGCTTCGTTCTCGCGATAACCCCAAATTTGTTCGCGGTTTTCGTAACACTTGTCGGTAGTTATCATCACTGCCACTTTGGTAGCGGCACATTGTCGCACTTCTTCCATTACGTTGATAGAACCCATCACGTTTACCTCATAGGTTTCTACCGGGCATTCGTATGACAAGCGCACCAACGGTTGCGCCGCCAAGTGAAAAACTATTTCGGGTTGATATTTCTCAACTATTTCGTGCAATTTTTTCCGATCACGGATATCGCCTCGAATATCAGCGTGTATTTTATCTCCAATTTTGCTACGCACAAAATTATCCTTCTCGCTGAAAGGATCCAATGCATACCCGACTACTTTGGCTCCCAGCGCATGCAACCAAATAGCCAACCACGAGCCTTTGAAACCCGTGTGGCCGGTAACAAGCACTGTTTTGCCCTTGTAGTCACTGCTAAATTGTAAATTCATAATTTTTGGTTACCAAATTTTCCAAGGGGCATTGCTACTCCATGCCTCTTCCAATTCCTGTTTATCTCTTAACGTATCCATCGGTCGCCAAAAACCATTATGCGAAAAAGCAGCCATTTGATTTTGTTTGGCCAAGTTCTCCATCGGCACACGTTCAAAAATAGTTTGGTCGTCCAGTAAATAATCGAACACTTGCGGCTCACAAACAAAAAAACCGCCATTAATCCAACTTTTATCTCCTCTTGGCTTTTCCAAAAACGAATCCACAATACCGCTTTCATTAATCAACAAGGCTCCAAATCTTCCGGCAGGTTGCACCGCTGTAACAGTACAATATTTACCTTGCTTTTTATGGTATTCGACCAGTTGATTAATATTTACATCACTCACACCGTCACCATAAGTTACCATAAACGGTTCGTTGCCTATGTATTTTTGAATGCGTTTGATACGCCCACCGGTCATGGTTTCTGAGCCAGTGTCTACCAATGTTATTTTCCACGGCTCCACTTGTGAGTCGTGCACATCTATGGAATTTTTAGCAAGGTTTATCGTCACATCCGATTTATGCAGAAAATAATTGGCAAAAAATTCTTTAATTAAATAGCCCTTGTAGCCCAAACAGACAATAAAATCGTTAAACCCGTAAGCAGAATATATTTTCATGATATGCCACAAGATAGGCATACCGCCAATTTCCACCATAGGCTTCGGCTTGATGCCGGTTTCTTCGGAAAGGCGGGTTCCCAAACCACCCGCAAGAATGACTACTTTCATAGGTTTTTATAAATATAATCTACAAATTTACTGTTTTTTTCGTATATTTGCAACCTTAAAATTTCACACAGCATTTTTATATGTTTGAGAACCTATCCGATAGATTAGACCGCGCGTTTAAATTGCTGAAAGGCGAAGGGCGCATTACCGAAATAAATGTAGCCGAAACGCTGAAAGACATCCGCAAAGCATTGCTGGATGCCGACGTAAGCTACAAAGTGGCCAAGAATTTTTGCGACGATGTGAAGCAAAAAGCCATGGGGCAGGATGTGCTCAAAGCTGTACGCCCCGGCCAGATGATGACCAAAATCGTGCACGACGAATTGGCCGCATTGATGGGTGGAGAAGCCACCGACATCAACCTCAAGGGCTCGCCATCTGTAATTCTGATTGCAGGTTTGCAAGGTTCGGGTAAAACCACGTTTTCGGGTAAATTAGCGTTGTTTGTAAAATCGAAAAAAGACCGACAACCCTTATTGGTAGCTTGCGACGTATACCGCCCTGCAGCTATCGAGCAGTTGAAGGTATTAGGTTCGCAGATTGATGTGCCGGTATACACCGAAGACGGCAACATGAATCCTGTGCAGATTGCACAAAACGCTATCAAGCACGCCAAAGCCAATGGCTACAACACGGTGATTGTCGATACGGCAGGCCGCCTGGCTATTGACGAGGAAATGATGCGCGAAATTGCCGCCGTAAAAAAAGCGATTGAGCCGAGCGAAACATTGTTCGTGGTCGATTCGATGACGGGACAGGATGCCGTGAATACCGCCAAAGAATTCAACGACCGTTTGGATTTCGACGGCGTGGTGCTTACAAAATTGGACGGCGATACCCGTGGCGGCGCCGCTATTTCTATCCGCGCAGTAGTCAACAAGCCGTTGAAATTTGTGAGCTCGGGCGAAAAGCTGGAAACACTCGACGTGTTCCATCCCGAGCGTATGGCCGACCGTATCCTCGGCATGGGCGACATTGTGAGCTTGGTGGAAAAAGCACAGGAACAATTCGATGAAGAAGAAGCCCGCAAGCTGCAACGCAAGTTGGCCAAAGACCAGTTCACATTCGACGATTTTTACAAACAGATACAGCAAATTAAAAAAATGGGAAACATCAAAGATTTAGCTTCGATGATTCCCGGGGTAGGAAAAGCGCTCAAAGACATCGATGTGGATAATGATTCGTTCAAAAGCATCGAAGCTATTATCCAGTCGATGACTCCCGAAGAACGCGAGAACCCCGCTATCTTCAACGGCAACCGCCGCAAGCGCGTAGCCATGGGTAGCGGCACTAATATTGCCGAAGTAAACCGCCTTGTGAAGCAGTTTGACGACATGCGCAAGATGATGAAAATGGTGAGTGGCGGCGGTGGTAAACAAATGATGCGCGCCATGCAGGGTATGCGGCAAAAATAAGGTTTGCTTTAATAAAAACGAGGCATGATAAATATATAAAACTTATTACAATGGTTCAAACAGATGCTATAAAAAAAGTACAAAACTATGTTGACATAGTTACAGCAGCCGGCATTCCCATTGAGAAAGCTTTTTTATTTGGAAGTTATGCACGTAACGAGCAAAAAAAAGACAGCGACATTGATGTATTATTAGTATCTGAGACTTTTGACAATGATGATGATAAATACACCGGAATAGTCTGGACATTGACAAGAAAAATAGATACAAAAATAGAACCTTTTACAATGGGGCTGAAAAATTTTTATATGGATGATGTTTCCCCACTTTTGTATACTATAAAAAACGAAGGAATTCAAATAAAGTAAAAGATGGAATTATTAGACGGAAAAAAAGTATCAGCTGAAGTAAAGGCTGAGATAGCAGCCGAAGTAGCCGCATTGCAAGCAGCCGGAAAGCGGATTCCGCAACTGGTGGCAGTGCTGGTTGGCAACAACGGCGCCAGCGAAACGTATGTGAACAGTAAAGAAAAAACCTGCCGCGAAGTAGGCTTCCTCTCTCAAGTACTGCGTTTCCCCGATACGATTAGCGAAGCCGAATTGTTGACGGAAATTCAAAAACTGAACAACGATGAAACAGTAGACGGCTTTATTGTTCAACTACCGTTGCCGAAACATATCGACGAACAGAAAGTAATTGAAGCGATTGATCCGCGCAAAGACGTGGATGGCTTCCACCCGTGGAGCGTAGGCCGCATGCTGATTGGCATGCCATGTTATGTATCGGCTACACCGGCAGGTATTATGGAATTGCTGGCACGCTACAAAGTTGAAACAGCCGGTAAACATTGTGTGGTAATTGGCCGCAGCAACATTGTGGGCCGCCCGATGGCCAACTTGCTTTCGCAAAAAGCGTACCCCGGCGATTGCACGGTAACCATGTGCCACAGCCGTACTAAGAATGTGAAAGAACTTTGCCTGCAAGCCGACATTATTATTGCCGCATTGGGTAGCGCCGAATTCCTGACCGCCGATATGGTACGCGACGGCGCCGTGATTGTTGATGTGGGTATTACGCGCATTCCCGCACCCGAAACCAAAAGCGGCTACAAACTTTTGGGCGACGTAAAATTCGACGAAGTAGCGCCTAAATGCAGCTACATTACGCCTGTGCCCGGCGGCGTAGGTCCCATGACCATTGTGTCGCTCATGAAAAATACATTACGCGCTTACAAGAAAGAAGTATTCAACTAAGTTTTTAGGGAATAAGTAAAGTCCCCCAAATGTTAGATACATCTGGGGGACTTCATTTTATTATTGATAGTTTGTTTAGCGAACGCAACGGGCATAGCTACTATAAAGATATGGGTCGGTTGAGCATCCTTTAAGAAGCCATGATACGGGATTAATAGACGTTACCCGTTCTCCATAAACGCCGCTACCGAGACATTCTACAACAATCCATGATGTATAAGTAGTAGGGTTATTACAATGTTCTCCTCCGTATATATCTATAGGCCCCCATGCTGTTTCTCCTGTCATTGCAAATTTTTTTGTCAAATATTGTGCCCAATCATTTATCGTCCGTTCAAACTGGGCTTGAGTAGGTAATTGCCAACCCGTGGGACATAAAGTGGTGTATGTTGTAGCTAATGTATGTCTCCAATACAAAGTGGCCGTGGGATCGGCCTGACTACAATAGTTTGGAGCTACAGAAGCATGACTTTTGTAGTTCAAATAATCATCCATTGTCCATAGGCCGGTAGAAAGCCGTGCTATGCGGTAAAGCTTATTGTCGCGC
Source organism: Bacteroidales bacterium (assembly GCA_031551625.1). Classification (GTDB taxonomy): domain Bacteria; phylum Bacteroidota; class Bacteroidia; order Bacteroidales; family UBA932; genus JAVBNJ01. The sequence goes on from JAVBNJ010000104.1 coordinate 11,184, forward strand.
GCATCTTTTATCCACGCCTCCCAGTTCTTCGCTCCGCTGGCCCGCTGTTGGCAGACATGTGTAGCGTCCATGAGTAAATCACTTCCTGTGTAGGGACAGGTTACTTTCAACACCCAGCTACCGACAGAAGCAGTAAGCGTAGTGTTACACGTATTGTCTTTTGCACGCCGTGTATAAATGTAAGTACTCGCCGAAGCAGTCATGCTGGCCGGGGGCGTATAGTTAGCAGCCGTAGCCCCGCTGATAGCTACGCCATCCTTATACCACTGGTAACTGATGGTTCCGCCGCCACCGCTGGCTGCCACAGTACTTCCGATAGCGCCGGGTGTTCCTCCTCCCACCACCGTCTGGCCGGTACTGGCAATGGTTCCGGTGGTAAAGTTGGCACGTACTGTCACCAACGCGGCTGTACTTGTTGCAGAATTGCCGCACGATGTAACGACCCGCCGGTAATACATGTTACTTGTTAATACGGGTGTGGTATACGCTGCATTAGTACTTGTTCCGGTAGCCGTGCTCCATGTAGAATTATTTGTCGATTGTTGCCATTGGTAGGTATACGCATTATTGCCGTAAGAAGTATGTAAAATGAATAGAAACAGTGACAAAAGCAAATGTGATATAAGGAACTAAAATATATAACTATGGTAAACCAGTAATAACTTGATTAAGATTAT
>JAVBNJ010000163.1:0-15419 GCA_031551625.1 Bacteroidales bacterium
CGGTTGTCTAACCACACAGCTACAGGCTGCCCGTTGAGCGACACGTTGCCGTCAGTGTCTACCGTTACGCCCGGCAACTTGCGCAAGATATCGAATGCATTGCTCCCCTCTGCCGAAATATACCCGGCAATATTGATAATCGTTTTATCAATATCGTGCTTTATCATATCCTTAGCTATCGATAGCGTAAGAGGATCCAGCTTTTTACTTTCGGGAACTAAATTAATAGTTGATAGCCACACTTCTTCGTCCTCGTCCGGAACCGGTATGGTTACTTGCTTTTCGGCATAGCCGAGGAATAACACTTTCAAAGAGTAGTTGCCGCCTGCAATATTGTTGAACACAAATTTTCCTTTTGTATCGCTGGTGGTAACCGCCACTGTTTTGCCGGCGCTATCGAGCAGTACTATATTAGCATAGCCTATTACTTCGCCATTAGTTTCGTCTTTCACCATGCCGCTGATACGGCCTTTGCCGGTAGACGCCGCTATAACAACAAGTGTTGTGAAAAATAAAAAAGAGAATAAAAATAATTTTTTCAGCGTCATTGGCACAAGCGGCTATTAAAAAAAGAGGATAAAGATAAGGAAATTATTCTATCCGCCCACTACTTGTTTGAGCGCTGTCTTGCACGGCTGTTGTCAGGCGCTTGGTAGTTTTCTATGGCCTGGCGTTTCAGCAGGTGGTAAGCTACAAAGCAAGCGATGCTTATCACTACCACCGTAATCAATATTATAGTACTTTTTTTGATTTTCATAATTAACTATAAATTTAGTTAGTAGAATAATTTTTACAAAATTTATCATATTGTTTCTGCAAATCGTTAGGCGAAATTTGCAACAGGTACATACTTTTGAATAGATCCGGTAGCGTTTCTGTTACAAAAAATTCTTTCTGCAAAGCCTTGGCTTTTGCCAATGCCTCATCGCACAGGAAAAAACCGATGCCACGCTTATTGGCAATAATACCGTTCGATTCAAGGTATTCATAAGTACGCACTACCGTGTTGGGATTTACTTCGAGCGTCACGCCCAACTCGCGCACTGAGGGAATACGTTCGCCGGCATTCCATTCTTTGACCAGTACTTTTTCGCAAATATAGTCGGCTATTTGCAAATAAATGGCTTTATGATTAGTGAATTCCATGTGTTCCGTTTTTATAATTCCTGTTCTTTCATTTTTAGAAAACTTACAAACCATGCGCCAATAGCGGTTACCGTGGAGACCGAGTATTGGCAGATATTCAAAAGCGCTGAGTTCGATTGTAGCACTCGCCCATAGACTTGAACGGGATCGTCTGTGGTCGCCGCGGTTTTGTACGCTTCTTGCAGGTTGTGCATGTCAATAGGGAATAGGGTATTTAGTATTTCATTTTTATAAAAAATAAATAGCATAATAACGACCATACAAATAGCCGTTTTCAATAGTTTGTTCCGCTGAAACCATATATTACATAAAAAACTTATGGCTTGTAGGCTCAGCATCATAATTATTATATAGAATATATAGTTTGCATCTCGCTGATGACCGTCAACAGGGAGCGGCATGACAAGCCAAAGTTGTTTTTCGGGCCAGGGATAGAAGGGGTATAAGCATAAATCGGCTAAGACAAATGCCGCAAGCGTTACAATAGCAGTAGAAATGATACAATGGAAAAACATGGACAAGTATTTTTCCATTTGCGAAGCCGGATACATGAAGTGTAACACTCCTTCTACACGGTGGTTGTATTGCCGGTACAACACAAATGGTGCAACCACTAAGCTACCGATAAGTATAGCTAAGAAATACATAAAACGATATTCGGTATATGTTCCGTAGCCGCCATCTTTGTTAACCAGATATAATGCCACAAGGCTTAACACAAATACTAATAAAAAGGCTAGTAGAAAGGATATACGCCGGTCAGCAACATCTTTTTGTACTACTTTGCCGAAACGTATGAAATTGAATTTATTGTTAGCTACGCTGAGCTCACAACTATGTTTTGTTTTTAATTGTGTTCGGTTCATATCAACGAATTTTTTAGTTAAACAGTTGTTTGAATTGCGCTTTGTCTTTCATCGCTTCGATAAACAATTGCTCGATATCGAGGAAACGGGCGTTTACATTGGCAATCGCTTCCATAGAGTGATTGAGCAACACATCGCAATGGTCGAGGATAATAATCGGATCAATCAGATTCTCCAAATCGCGCACCTGATGGGTCGATAATACAAACGTATTTTCGTCGGTAGCCGCTCCGGCAATTACTTTCCGGAATTGTGCTTTCGACGGGATATCGAGCCCGTTGGTCGGTTCGTCAAACAGAAACAAGCGTGCATTGGTAGCAAGGCCAAAAGCAATCATTGCTTTTTTCTTTTGCCCGAACGATAGCTCGGTAAATTTACTGGAAGCGTCGACCGAAAATTCGTGGAGATAACTCTCGAATTGCGTTTGGCTGAAACGTTGGTAAAAACATCCGTTGCGCTTTGCAAAATCAACTATGTGTAAATGTGGTGTCGGCAACTCTTCAGGCAGGTAGTATACATCTTGTAGAAACGATGGTTGGCGTTTTGCCGGATTTGTAGCAAGAACATTACAGCGCCCTTCGTCCGGAAACAACAATCCGGCCACAATGCGTAACATCGTGGTTTTTCCTACTCCGTTTTCGCCCAGCAACCCATAAATTTTCCCGGCCTCCATTTCGAAGGATATGTTGTTGAAGACCGTCTTCTTGCCATATCCGAATTTTAATTGGGTAATTGAAACCATAATTATAAAGTGTATTAGTTTAATAGCACACTGCAAAGGTAGACATATTTTTGAAATTAACAAATTCCTATACAAAATGTAGTAATATTATTTTTGTTATATTTTATAAAAAATTAAAAATCAACAAATAAACATAACCCGTTAATAAAATTAGTACCATTTAACACTCATTTAATTATTTTATGCTATTTTTGTAACCTTGCTTTTACGGAAGCAAGGTTTAGTATTAACTAATTTTAATTTCTATGGCTCTAAACTTAGGTTCTAAACTTCGTGAGTTGGAACAAAAAACGGAGAAAGCTAAAGTTGGCGGTGGCGAAGACGCTATTGCCAAACAGAAAGCGATGGGGAAACTCCCCGCCCGTGAGCGTATCAGCTTCTTAGTGGACGAAGACTCGTTCTTTGAATACGATTTGTTTGTTGAACACGAAGCTCGCGAATTCGGAATGGATGGAAAAGAATTGCCTGGCGACGGTGTTATTATCGGTACAGGTAAAATCAACGGACGTCCGGTGGCAATTTTTGCACAAGATTTTACGGTGGCAGGCGGTTCGCTGGGCTCGATGCACGCACGTAAAATCACTAAAATTATGGATTATGCATTGCGCATGCGTATTCCTCTCATCGGTATCAACGACTCTGGCGGAGCGCGTATCCAGGAAGGGGTGAATGCATTGGCCGGTTATGGCGAAATATTTTTTCGCAATACATTGGCAAGCGGAGTTATTCCGCAAATTTCGGTGATACTCGGCCCCTGCGCCGGCGGTGCGGTGTATTCACCTGCATTGACTGATTTTGTGTTTGTGGTAGACAATATTTCTAAAATGTTTATCACCGGCCCCGAGGTTATCAAATCGGTATTGGGCGAAGAAATTTCGATGGAAGAATTGGGAGGCGCCCGTGTTCATAGCGAAGTAACCGGTAATGCCCATTTCTTTGCATTGACCGAAGAAGAATGTTTTGATCAGATTAAGACATTGCTCTCGTATCTCCCGTGGCACAACGAGGACAAGCTGGCACCTCGCAAACCGAAGGAGCCGAACAAAAAGTATAATATCGAAAAGATTGTGCCGGTTGACCCGACCAAACCATACGATGTACGCGATGTGATTCGTGCGATTACCGATGATTCGGAATTTTTCGAAGTGCAGGAAAAATGGGCAGGCAACATTGTTATCGGCTATGGCCGTATGGATGGCGAAACAATCGGCTTTGTGGCCAATCAACCGTTGGTGCTGGCCGGTGTGCTCGACTGCGACTCGTCGGACAAGGCAGCCCGCTTTATTCGCTTCTGCGATGCATTCAATAGTCCGATTGTTACTATCGAAGATATGCCGGGCTACCTGCCGGGTGTCGATCAGGAACATGCAGGCGTTATCCGCCACGGGGCAAAACTGCTGTATGCATATAGCGAAGCAACTGTTCCGCGTATTACCGTAATTCTGCGTAAAGCTTATGGCGGTGGTTACATTGCTATGAACTCGCGCCACTTGCGCGCCGACTTTGTGTTTGCGTGGCCGATGGCCGAAATTGCTGTGATGGGGCCGCAAGGCGCTGCCAACATTATTTTCCGGAAGGAAATTATGGAAGCTGCCGACCCCGAAGCTATGCGCAAGCAAAAAGTGGAAGAATACAAGGACAAATTTGCCAACCCGTATGTATCGGCGGCCAAGGGTTATATCGACTCGGTAATTAAGCCCGCTGAAACACGCCGTTTTGTGCTGCAGGCGCTCGAATTGTCGAAAACAAAAACGGTAGGCCGTCCGAAAAAGAAACATGGTATTCCACCATTTTAACGAAGGGGCAATATGGATAAGAAAAATACAACATTGGAAGAAGACTTTAACAGCAACGAACATCCGTTGGTAACCGAGAGTTTCGAGGACTATCCGTTTATTGCGGTGTCCGAAGCGGGGCGAAAATACCGCACTACGTTTACCAAGAAGTTCGAGAACCGGAAGCCGTGGGTACGTCCCAATCCCGAAGAAATCAAATCGTATATCCCCGGCACGGTGGATCAGATTGAGGTGAAGAAAGGGCAGGAAGTGAAACTCGGCGATGAGTTGATGTATTATGTAGCCATGAAAATGCGCAACGTAATCCGCGCCCCGTTCGACGGCAAGGTGGCCGATATTCTGGTAAAAGAAGGCGACCGGTTGCCGAAAGGCCAGGTAATGATAATTATCAAGCAGAAGCAGGTAAGTGAGAAAGAGTTGAAACGCAAAGAATTGGAAATGGTTAAGAAAGAGAAAGAATTGGAGAAAAAAGCTAAAGCCAAACAGAAACGACTCTTCGAACAAGCCGCCGCTGCCCGCAAGAAAAAGAAATAAACTAATCTTTTAGTTGTAATAAAATCCGCCCCGAAATACTTTACATATTTCGGGGCGGATTGGTTTTTATATAAAGTAGGCCCGGATATTTTTGCCGACGCAGTGTGCAACCTCGTTGCAATTTCTGCGCAACAGGGAGGAAATTATCTCACACCGTATGAAGCTCTATCTTCATAACATAAATAAACATTTAACAAAATGCCGCACAAAAAATCTGCGCGGCATTTTTCAACTATACAAACTTGCTCTTAGAACTTGTATACTACACCTACCTGGAACAGGTTGGCAGAGTAGCCGAGTTCGGCATTCACCCCAAAGTTGGGCGTGAAGAAGTACGAGGCTCCCAAGAAAAACCCAAAGTAGAACGCCACTTGGTTGTCGTTACCATCGGCAACACCCGATACGGAAGCAAACTGGAACGCAGGGCCCATTGTTATACCACCATAGGTATCCAACCCTGCTACATTCCAGCCGTGGTGCCACGCACTGCGTGCCGCCACCGTAAACTGGTTGTAGTTGATATTAAAACTGGCCAGGATATTTTTGTCGGACGTGTGTGCCCAACCGAGTTCGCCACCGAGTGTAATAATGCCCGGACCGGCCTCCCACATACCGTGTTCGACGGCTGCTCGCACACCAAAACCGGTGCCTATGCCATCGTATAAGTTACCAACACCAACGCCTGCATTCACTGTCCAAGCGCCTTTTTCCATGGGTTCATAGGGGGTTTGGGCATTTGCTGTATTTGCCACTGCAAGCAAGCAAACCGCTGCAAGAAAGGCTATTGTTTTTTTCATAAACTACTACTTTTTATAATTTTTAACATATTTAAAATTTTTGCCGGGGTAGTAGGCTGCATCGCCCAGCGCTTCTTCAATGCGGAGTAATTGATTGTATTTGGCAATACGGTCGGTACGCGAAGCCGAACCGGTTTTAATCAATCCGCAGTTTAACGCTACGGCCAAGTCGGCAATCGTAGTATCTTCGGTTTCGCCTGAGCGGTGGCTCATCACAGCCGTATAACCGTTGCGGGTAGCCAAGTCTACGGCTTCAACCGTTTCTGTCAACGAACCGATTTGGTTTACTTTTACCAAAATAGAGTTGGCTGTTTGCTTGTCGATACCCATTTGCAAACGTTTGCTGTTGGTTACAAACAAATCGTCGCCCACCAATTGGCAGCGACTGCCGACAGTATCGGTAATCAGTTTCCAACCATCCCAATCGTCTTCGGCCATGCCGTCTTCGATTGATACAATGGGGTATTTGGTTACCCAGGTTTTCCAGAAATCAACCATTTGAGCAGGCGTCAATTTTTCGCCGGTTGATTTATGCAAGTGGTATACTTTTTCTTCAGGCAAATAATATTCCGATGATGCAGGGTCGAGCGCAAGAAATACATCTTCGCCCGGACGGTAACCTGCTTTCTCGATTGCTTCAATAATTACTTTTATTGCTTCTTCATTCGATTTCAGGTTCGGAGCAAAACCGCCTTCATCGCCCACGTTGGTCGAGTAGCCGGCTTTTTTCAACACGGCTTTCAGGTTGTGGAACACTTCGGCGCCCATGCGCAACGCTTCGGCAAATGTTTCGGCGCCTACTGGCATAATCATGAACTCCTGGAAGTCGATGGCATTGTCGGCATGCGAACCGCCGTTGATGATGTTCATCATCGGCACGGGAAGCGTACGTGCGTTCACGCCGCCTACATAGCGGTAGAGCGGTTGTCCCGAAGTCTGTGCAGCGGCTTTGGCTACTGCCAACGACACGCCAAGTATTGCGTTCGCGCCTAAGTTGCTTTTGTTGTCGGTGCCATCCAACTTAATCATCGCTTCGTCGATATCGCGTTGATCAAAAATAGACATCCCCACCAATTCCTCATTGATAACTGTATTTACATTTTGTACGGCTTTCAGTACTCCTTTTCCCAAATAACGGCCTTTGTCGCCGTCGCGCAATTCCACCGCTTCGTGTATACCTGTAGAAGCACCCGAGGGAACGGCCGCACGGCCCAAGATTCCATCGTCGGTAATTACTTCTACCTCCACGGTAGGATTGCCGCGCGAGTCTAATATTTCGCGGCCATGAATGTTTACAATAGTTGACATAACTAAAAATTTAATTTAAATTGTTCGCTTATTTTATTTCTTTGAATTTTTGTAATCCTTCGTTGGCAAATGCCAGGAACTCGTCGGCGCTGCAAAGGCCCAAGTCCTTTTTCAAAATAGCACCATCGGCCGTAAGTATGGCAAAGTACGGGCCACCTACCGATGCAAAAGTAGTTTGCTGATAGTCGCGCACTTTATGACCTACGGTTCTGATTTTATCGGTTTGTTCGGCGGCAGGCAGTTCGGTTTTATCATCATAGAAAAGGCTTACCCATACAAATTCGGCGTTAACCAATTCGGCAATGCGCGGATCTTTGAACGTAGAGCTTTCCATTTTTTTACAGTTGGTGCAGCCAAAACCGGTAACATCAACCAAAATAGGACGGTTCAGTTGCTTGGCGCACGCAATGGCTTCCTGCATATCAAAATACCCCTTAATGCCTGCCGGTGTGTGCATTTTAGTTTCGGCGTATTTCGGCGTATTGCCACAAGGAGTTTCTTTGGCATGCGACACTGCCGCCGTTCCGGCTGTTGCTTGTACAGCGGTTAAATCAAACTGTTGTTTGTCTTTGGCCGGCAAGAAAGCCGATACGGCCTGCAATTCGGCGCCAAACAAACCGGGCACCAAGTAAGCTGCAAATACAAATGTTACAATAGCGATAAACAAACGGCCAACGCTCACATATTTCACCTCGCTATCGTGCGAGAATTTGATTTTGCCAAGAATGTACAAGCCCAACAAGATTGACAATACAATCCAGAAAGCAATGGCTACTTCGCGGGTAATGATATTCAGGTTAGCATCCACGTCTACCTGATTCAAGAATTTTACGCAGAAACCCAACATAACGAACGCGAATACCACTTTCACGGAGTTGAGCCAACTACCTGATTTCAGTTTATTCATCAATGAGGGGAAGATGGCAACAATCAAGAAGGGCGAGGCAAGTGCAAAACCAAACAGGAATAATCCGAGAATCGGTTTCACAATCGAAGTTCCCGAAGCAGCCATGGGCAACAATGCACCAACAAACGGACCGGTGCATGAGAACGAAATAATGGCCAACGCCACTGCCATGAAGAACGACGCAATGTAACCACCTTTGTCTGCCTGGCGGTCGGCTTTGTTGGCAAGGCCTGTAGGCAGCGTGATTTCAAACAATCCGAAAAACGACATGGCGAAAACAATAAACATCGCAGCAAAAATCAGGTTCATATACCAGCTTGCACTGATGATATTGGCTATAGCAGGATTCTTGAAGATGGCCACCACACAACCAACCAAACCGTAGATGACACCCACAGAAATGGCAAAAATCAATGCTTTGGTGGTAGTCTGCGCTTTACTGCTGGAGCCTTGCATAAAGAAACTGGCAGTCATCGGAATCATAGGGAATACGCATGGCGTAAGGATTGCACCCAAACCGGCTCCGATAGCCAAAATCAAGAATAACCAAATAGATTCTTCCTGAGCGGGCTCAGTAGCAGCATCCGTCATAGTTGTCACAGGGGCTACTGCTGCTGTAGTTACCGGTTGTTCGGCAACCGTTACATCAGTCTGTACCGCCGTTGTTGTTGAAGCAGGTGTCTGTTCTGTGGTGGCAACAGCACCTGCCTGTATTTTAACCGTAAACGGGTAATCATTAGGCACACACTGCATACCCGAGCAGGTTTGGTACTCGATGGTGCCATTGATAGTAAATTCTTTATCTGTTGTGCGTTTAATTTTTTGCACGAATACCGCTTTTCCTTCGTAATATTGCACATTGATTTCAAAAGCTTCGTCGAATTTTTTCTTCGACGGAATACCTTCTGCCAATTTGCCTACCGACGTAAAATCGGCGCTTTTGGTAAAACTCACGGTAGTAGGCATGGGGCCGTCTACTTCCTGTACACTGTACATGTACCAAGAGTTTGCAATAGTAGCCGTAAACACCAGTTCAATGTTTCCATCGCTGGTTTTCTTCTGGTCAATTTGCCACGTAGCAGTAGGTTGCTGCCCGAATAGCGCAAGGCTAAACGCAAAAAACAAAGAAGCTAAAAAAATTTTTTTCATGTAATTTTAATGATATTTAATTTTTCTTATTTGAACATTCGTGCAAAGATACAATAAGTCCTTAAATTAATCAAGACTATTTCACAAAAAAACCTCCGATAGTATTTCACACATCGAAGGTTTTAATTAAGGATTTGTTAAACTTTAATTAGCCGGCCACATAAGAACTTCTGCGGTATTGCCCTGTTCTACAATTTTCTTTGCCAATGCTTGTATATCGGCTGTCGATAAATTTTCAAGCGTTTTGCGATAGGTAGCCGATTCGTCCTTGCCACTCCAATAGTAGGAAGAAATGGTTCCCGACCAGTAGCCGTTTTCTTTCAAATTCTGATCGTAACTCTTGAGGCGGAATTCCTTCACTTTTTGCAAATCGTCTGCCAAAGGACCTTCTTCGGCAATTTTCTTTAGTTCAATACTTACAATGTCGACCATCTCACGAGCCTGTTTTTCATTCGTATCAAACGATACGGAAATAGAATAACCGGGTACCGGTTCTTCGCTGAAATAGCCGCCCGCGCTCACACTGTATGCCCCTCCTTTTTCTTCGCGGATAGATTTGGTGTAACGCATACGCAAAATATCGCCCAACACCGGTGCTGCAATGCGGTTCCGCTGCGTATTATCCAGTGGTCCGGTAAATTCTACGAATACCGACACTTTCGGCGTTTTCAATTCACGCTTGAATTCTTTATCTACTTTCCCTTTCGGAGGACGCACGCCTAAATCTTTCCAAGTCTCATTGCGTTTCACCGACGGTAACGAGGCAATATATTTTTCAACCAGCGGTTTGAATGTTTTCACATCAATGTTGCCCACAAATACAAATGTAAAGTTAGCAGGGTCGCAGAAACGGTCTTTGTAAATTTTTTCGAGTTGTTTGAAATCTACCTTCGCCAAATCATTCAGGGAGAAAGGCTGCATACGCGGATGATTGTTGACACGGACAATAGAAATCGAATCTCTAAATGCCGCATCTGGGCTTTCTTTTGCTTGCTCCAACGCTACTTTCTGGCGTTCGATAAATGTATTGAGTACCGTTTGATCGAAACGCGGCTGCGTAAATTTAAGATAAACCAATTGCAGCATGGTTTCCAGGTCTTGCGGAGATGCGCTGCCGAAAAGGTTTTCTGCGTTATCCCGCAACGACACACTCACACTAGCTTTCTTACCCGTTAATGCTTTCGATAATTCGATAGGTCCGAAATTACCAAGCCCCATGCCATTAACCACTGCACTAAAAACTTTTGCCGAGGCCAGTTCCGAATCGGGCAATAAAGAATAACCGCCTTTGCTGGTGCCGCTAATCGTAATTTCATCGGCCTTGAAATCGGTTGTTTTAAATACAACTTTTGCCCCATTGGAAAGCGTCCACTCCGTAGCCCCGAATTGCGACAACACTTTTTCTTTTTTCACTGTTCCCGCTTTCGGTTCTTTTGCCAACAACGGCTGATTGTTCTCTACATCCACATAAGGTTTCAATTCGGCAGTTTCCGATTGCGCCACAAGCGCCAACAATCCTTCCTCGGTGGGCAAGTTTACCTTTTCGCTTTCGGGTGCAGAAAGTGTAACTATACGGTTTTCGTCCGTAATCGCAGCTTTCACGGTGTTGTTCACTTCATCGACAGTGATACCACCCAACATTTCATTCACAAATTTATAAATCTCTTCGACACTGGGGGCCGGTTCATTTTCTAAAAAATTATTGGTATACTCACTGATGTAGTTATTGCTGCGTTGCTTGTTCCGCTCGGCATACATTGTTTCGACATTCCGCTTGAGGTTTGTCTTTGCACGTTCAAGCTCCGATGGAAGGAAACCATAGCGGTCAACACGCTCCACCTCGGCCAAGGCCATGCGTGCAGCCTCATTTACTTTGCCGGGCTTGGCAGTAAAGCCGCAGTAAAACGAACGCTTGCCGTCGCGGAAACCGCTGTAACCGATGCTAAGCCCTGTCAACGGAAGGTTTTCCTGCTGCATCAGCTCACGGGTACGGCTACTGATCATACCGTTTGTCAGATTCATGACAAGGTTGGAACGATAGTATTCCCAATTTTTATTTTCCGGTTTGGTAGCATCGCGTTTAATGTACATGGCAAACGAAGTCGATGTAATTTCAGGATCGGTATAAATAGCCACCAGCGGTTCTTTGTTATCGGGAATTGTATAAGTGGGGCGGGGAGCCGGGTTTACAGGGGTTGGGATATCACCCATTATTTTCTTCACCTTGGCTTCCATCATATCCACATCAAAATCGCCCACAATAATGACCGCCTGCAAATCCGGACGATACCACTTATGGTAAAAATCCAGCAATTCCTGACGCTTGAAATGCTGAATTACATCGAGGCTGCCGATAATGGTACGTTTGGCATATTGGGAGCCTTTATACATTACAGGCATAAAGGCAAACTGCGCACGGGTAGCCGCATTGCGGCGCGTACGCCACTCTTCGGTAATAACCCCGCGCTCGGCATCAATTTCCTCCTGAGAACAAAGGATGGAGCCCGACCAGTCGTGCAATATCAACAAACAGGTATCAATAAGGCCTTCGCGGCGTAATGGGACATCGGTAAGCATATAAGCCGTATTATCCGTACCGGTTCCGGCATTGACATTGGCGCCGAATTTCATTCCGTTTGCCTCCAGGTAATTCATCATGGTGTTGCCGGGGAAATGGGCAATGCCATTGAATGCCATGTGTTCCAGAAAGTGAGCCAAACCATCCTGGTTATCTTCTTCGAGGATAGCGCCCGCATTGTGTACAATATGGAACTCGCCCCGTTTCTCGGGCAATGCATTGTAGCGGATATAGTAAGTCATGCCGTTAGGCAATTTTCCATAGCGTACCGCCGGATCAAGTGGAATAGGCGACTTGAGATCGAACGTTTGCGCAAAGGCGCCGCTGCAAATAAAAATTAACAGCAGACTCGTCAGTAATTTAGAAAACCTGTTCATCGTTTTATTTTTTATTTATTTTAAGGCTATGAACCGGCAAGTTAATCAAAAAATCTCAACTATCGAAAAAAATCTCTTCCATTCCTTGTATGAGTACCACAAAATATGTACCTTTGTATCTTGTTTTCAAAAAATTTAACTAAAAATTACATAAATGAAAAGAATTTTCTTCGCAGCAGCGCTACTCGCAGTAGTAGCATCCTGCAATCCCAAACACGACGGTTACACGATTACCGGTACGATTACCGGCGCCGCCGACGGTCAAATCATCTTGCACAACACATCTAAAGCCGAGCCTATTGCCGACACCGCAGAAATCAAAGACGGTAAATTTACATTTACCGGTAAAGTTACAACTCCCGAATTCTATATTATTTCGATGGGTGAAAAACGCATGCAATTGTTTGTGGACAACAGCGAAATAAAAGTAGCCGGCGTTATCGACTCGCTGAACAAAGCTACTGTGACCGGTTCGCAATTGGGCGAAGAAATCCAGAACATGAGAAATAAGAAAAGACAACTCGTTGACGCACTCGAAGCAAAATATAACTTCGCTGCTTTGGATAAAGAACACAAAGATCCGGCTACCAAACCGGAACGCAAAAAAGAAATTGAAGAAATGGCTACCAAGCTACGTCCGGAAATGGAAGCCAATGAAAAAGCCCAAACCGAAATCGACTCTGCATTCATGGCAGCCAATCCACTCTCGCCCTATACTGTAATATTGGTTCAACGCGATGCTTACGATATGAATTTTACTAAATTATCGGCCTATGTAGATGGATTTGTAGCAGCTCCCAGCCTGGCAGGAAACCGCATGGTAAAAGAATTGCAGGAAGCAGTAGCTACCCTTGGCAAAATCCAAGTAGGCCAACCGGCACCGGACTTTACACAAAACACCCCGAACGGCAAATCCATTTCGTTGTCGGAAGTATATCCCAAAAATAAAATTACGATGATCGATTTCTGGGCATCGTGGTGTCCCCCATGCCGCCGTTTCAACCCGACGTTAGTAAAAATTTATGAAAAATACCATAAAAAAGGGTTTGAAATTTTCGCTACCTCGTTCGACCGCCCCGATGGAAAAGAAAAATGGGAGAAAGCTATTAAAGACGACAAATTGCCCTGGATCCATGTATCCGACCTGCAATTCTGGAACAACGCTGCCGGTCAGTTGTATGCTACCCGCAGTATTCCGGCCAATGTATTTGTTGGTCAAGACGGCAAGATACTTGCCCGTCAATTGTCGGAAGATCAAATTGAAAAATTCCTGGACGAACACTTGAAATAATTGGTAATTACCCATTGCTAATTGAAACCTAACAGGCGCTGCCTTGTTAGGTTTTTTTTGTACATTTGCAACTTCAATTTAGAAACTTAGAAATCAGAAATCAGAAATCAGAAATCAGAAATCAGAAATCAGAAATTAGAAATTAGAAATTAGAAATTAGAAATTAGAAATTTATGGCACAGGAAGACCTTTTCAAAAACCTCATTGCACATGCCAAGGAATATGGTTTTGTGTTTCCTTCGAGCGAAATATACGATGGCCTTAGCGCGGTGTACGACTATGGACAAATGGGAGTGGAGCTGAAAAACAACATCAAGAATTATTGGTGGAACGCCATGGTGCGCATGCACGATAATATTGTGGGCATCGATAGTGCGATCTTCATGCACCCGCGCATCTGGGAAGCATCGGGACACGTAGGTGCGTTCAACGACCCGCTCATTGATAACAAGGATAGCAAGAAACGCTATCGCGCCGATGTGTTGCTCGAAGACCATATTGCCAAAATTGAAGATAAAATAACGAAAGAAGTGGAGAAAGGCCGCAAAAAATTCGGCGACACTTTTGACGAGGTGCAGTTCCGTGCCACCAACCCCAATGTGTTGCGCAATGTACAGAAAGCTGCTGAGATTACCGAGAAAATGAATACCGCACTTAACAACAACGACCTCGAAGCGGTGCGGCAACTGATTCTCGATTGCGAAATCGTATGCCCCATCTCGGGCACGCGCAACTGGACCGATGTGCGCCAGTTCAACCTCATGTTCAGTACGCAGATGGGAAGCGTGAGCGAAGAAGCCAGCACGCTTTACCTGCGCCCCGAAACGGCACAGGGAATTTTTGTAAACTTCCTCAACGTACAGAAAACCGGCCGCATGAAAGTGCCGTTCGGTATTGCACAAATCGGCAAAGCCTTCCGCAACGAAATTGTAGCGCGCCAATTTATCTTCCGCATGCGCGAGTTCGAACAGATGGAGATGCAATTTTTTGTACGCCCCGGCGAAGAAATGAAATGGTACGATTATTGGAAACAAACCCGCCTCAACTGGCACAAATCATTGGGCTTGGGCGAAGCGAAATACCGCTTCCACAACCACGAAAAGCTGGCGCACTACGCCAATGCGGCAGCCGATATTGAATTCGAATTCCCATTCGGCTTTAAAGAATTGGAAGGTATTCACTCGCGTACTGATTTTGACCTGAGCCGTCATCAGGAGTTTTCGGGTCGCAAGCAACAATACTTCGACCCCGAAACCAACGAAAATTATGTGCCATACGTAGTCGAAACTTCGATTGGCCTCGACCGCACATTCCTTGCCATTCTTTCGGCAGCTTATGCCGAAGAAAAACTGGACAACGGCGAAGAACGTGTTGTGCTGCGTATTCCTGCCGTATTGGCACCTGTAAAACTTGCCGTACTGCCGCTTGTGAAGAAAGACGGCTTGCCCGAGAAAGCACGCGAAATAATGGATGCACTGCGTCTCGATTTCAACTGCCAGTACGATGAGAAAGACAGTATCGGCAAGCGCTACCGTCGCCAGGATGCCATCGGCACGCCGTTCTGCGTTACTGTTGACCACGATTCGTTGCAAGACAATATGGTTACCATCCGCCACCGCGACAGCATGCAGCAAGAACGTGTAGCTATTGCACAGCTTCGCAGCATTATCGATGAACACGTGAATTTAAGAAATTGGTTGCAAAAATAGTGTGCTGTCAATGAGTACCGAATTTCAATTATTTGAAAGCAAAAACATTCGCACTGCCTGGAATGAAGAGGATGAGGAATGGTATTTCTCTGTTGTCGATGTGGTTGGGGTATTAACCGAGCAAGCGACACTGGATGGTGCTCGGAATTACTGGAAAGTGCTTAAAAAGAGGTTAGTCGAAGAAGGGAGTGAACTGGTTACAAATTGTCACCAGTTGAA
>JAVBNJ010000017.1:0-3721 GCA_031551625.1 Bacteroidales bacterium
TGAAAAAACATTTTTTTATTTTAGCCACTTTGCTCTATATTGCAGTGGCAGCACAAGCACAGGATTCCTATAGTATTTACTGCGGCGAGAGCATCACATTGATGCCCGATGGTGGAACCTTAGGTACTAATGCCACATGGAAGTGGTATACCGGCTCATGTGGCGGTACTCTGGCAGGGGCAGGAAGTAGCTTAACAATAAAGCCAACAACTGCTGCTACTTATTATGTACGCGCCGAAGGTTCATGTGGCACCACGACTTGCCGTTCGGTAGTGGTTGATATCAAAGCGCCCACTTTTTCTGTTGTTTTGTCGGCAAAGCGAGCTACCGAAGGATGCTTGATAACTTATACCGCCAAGGGTTTTCCGGCGGGAGGAACTATAAAATGGAGCGGCGCCGCTTCTATAGGTGGTAATGCCGCTACTGTAACTATGAGACAATCGGCGGCTACAACTACCGTTGATCAAGATAACAACTACTATTTAGTACAAGCCACTTATACTATTGCAGCCGGCAGCGGGTGTAGCTCCACAACGAGTAATTATACGCAATATACTGCTACCTGTCCTTATCCCGGTAATGATTTGGTTACAGGTACTTGTTACCAGGACGGAACAGGCGCTGGCAACTGGCGGGCGCAGATCAGCGATGCACGTATTTCGGGTACTACAGAACTTAATGCGAACGAAGGGCGCAAGTACTACAATATTGTGCAAATGGCTGATGGGAAATGGTGGACGGCAAAAAATATAGATTACAGGAAAGGGCTGACTTGGCATGAAGATGCACGTTCTTATACTTCCGGCTATGTAGGTACGTATTGGTGTCCGGGAGTAAGTGGGACAACAATTACGACTAAAGCCGGTTGTGACGCTTATGGTCCATTATATCCTCAGTATACAGCCAGAGCATCGGCCGGTACCGGAACTGTTGCTGAAACTACCAGCGCAGACCCGTCGGGAGTACAAGGAATTTGTCCAAATAATTGGCATTTGCCGAGCGATACGGAATGGGGAAAGATGCTCGATTGTGTGGAAGGTAATTGTAATGCCGGCATTCACTATCCGGTAGTTAATGGCGCCCATGGAAATACCGGGCGCCTGCTAAAAGCAGCGAATACATGTCCGGATGACGATATAAAATGTACTACGTTATCCAACGCACAATGGTATTATGATAATTTGGCTGTCGGTACAGATCATTGGGGGTTTAATCTTATACCAGGTGGGCATCGTTCCACAGAAGGAATCATGGGAGGTATGGGTACAACGGCAAGAGCATGGACGAGTAGTGCAAGCCCCGTTACAATAGTCCAGTGGGTATACAACCAATGGACTGTAAGCTATGGCTCGATGAGTGCCATACGCGGCAATAGCGTAAGATGCGTTCGAAATTAATCGTTCTTTGAAACCTGTGCCCAAAATCATATTTATGTCAATTTGTCAGCATTTTCCCTTTGGCATAATCATTGTTTTACTTTAAGGCGTAAATAAAAGTAAACAATTAAAAAATTATATAACAATTATGGGAAAAATTATAGGAATTGACTTAGGTACTACCAACTCGTGCGTAGCCGTAATGGAAGGCAATGAGCCGGTGGTTATCATCAACAGCGAAGGGAAACGTACGACGCCTTCGGTGGTGGCATTTGCCGATAACGGCGAGCGCAAAATCGGCGACCCTGCCAAGCGCCAAGCGATTACAAACCCTACGAAAACGATTTATTCGATAAAACGTTTCATGGGCGAAACTTTTGATAAGGTAAAGGAAGAAGTAGGCCGCGTGCCCTATATTGTAGTACAAGGCGACAACAATACGCCGCGCGTAAAAATTGACGACCGCACTTACACACCGCAAGAAATTTCGGCCATGGTATTGCAGAAAATGAAGAAAACAGCCGAAGATTTCCTGGGACAGGAAGTAACCGAAGCGGTAATTACCGTACCAGCCTATTTCAGCGACAGCCAACGCCAAGCCACCAAAGAAGCCGGTGAAATTGCCGGATTGAAAGTACGTCGTATTATCAACGAACCAACGGCTGCAGCATTGGCTTACGGATTGGACAAACAACACAAAGATTCCAAAATAGCCGTGTTCGACCTGGGTGGTGGTACTTTTGATATTTCTATCCTTGAATTGGGCGACGGCGTGTTCGAAGTGAAATCAACCAATGGCGATACGCACTTGGGCGGCGATGACTTCGACCAGGTTATCATCAACTGGTTGGCCGATGAATTTAAAAATGAAAACAGCGGCCTCGACCTGCGCAAAGACCCGATGGCCTTGCAACGCTTGAAAGAAGCTGCCGAGAAAGCAAAGATCGAATTGTCGAGCCAGACTTCTACAGAAATTAACTTACCGTACATCATGCCCGTAGACGGTATGCCGAAACACTTGGTAAAAACGTTGAGCCGCGCTAAATTCGAACAATTGGCCGATTCGTTGATTCAACGCTGCGTAGGCCCCTGCCAAAAAGCTATGTCCGATGCGGGACTCAGCGCATCGCAAATCGATGAAATTATTTTAGTCGGTGGTTCGACACGTATTCCGGCAATCCAAACATTGGTAGAAAAAACATTCGGCAAAGCGCCTCACAAAGGCGTGAATCCCGACGAAGTAGTGGCCGTAGGTGCGGCTATCCAAGGTGGGGTATTGGCCGGTGATGTAAAAGATGTGCTGTTGCTCGACGTAACTCCGCTTTCGTTGGGTATCGAGACACTAGGTGGCGTGTTCACTAAATTGATTGAAGCGAATACCACTATCCCGACAAAGAAAAGCGAAACATTCAGCACGGCAGCCGACAACCAACCCTCGGTGGAAATTCACATTTATCAAGGCGAACGTCCGATGGCAAACCAGAACAAGAGTCTCGGCCGCTTCCACCTCGATGGCATTGCACCGGCGCCGCGCGGCGTTCCGCAAATCGAAGTAACATTCGATATCGATGCAAACGGTATTCTGAATGTATCGGCAAAGGATAAAGGCACCGGTAAGGAACAGAAAATCCGTATCGAAGCTTCGAGCGGCCTGACCGATGAGGAAATCAAGCGTATGCGCGACGAAGCCAAAGCAAATGAAGAAGCCGACAAAAAAGAAAAAGAACGTATTGAAAAAATCAACGGCGCCGACAGTATGATTTTTCAAACGGAAAAACAACTGAAAGAATTCGGCGACAAGATTCCGGACGAAAAGAAAGCACCGATTGAAGCGGCTTTGACGAAACTGAAAGAAGCTCATAAATCGCAAGACATAGCAACAATTGATGCCGCCATGAAAGAAATCAATGATGCCTGGCATGCTGCTTCGGAAGAAATTTACAAAGCTACGCAAGCACAGCAACAAGGTGCTCCGGGGGCTGATCCTAACGCCGGCAACCCCGGCCAACAAGGTAGCAACGATAGTAACGTCACGGATGTAAACTACGAGGAAGTGAAATAGTCCGCAGATTACACGGATTATCACAGATAATGGAGACCGTAGCAGAACAATGTTTCGCTGCGGTTTTTCTTTTTTTTAATTGTCGATGTTTGGTTATTGATTTTAGTTAGTGGAATCGGCGTCCGTACATCTCATAATTTTTACTATATTTGCAAAACGTGATTTATAATGAATACTCAAATGAATCGAATAAAAGAAGTCCTTGACCAAAAAGGCATAAAGCAGACATGGTTAGCCGAGCAATTAGGCAAAAGCTTTAATATGGTCAATGCTTATGCGCAGA
>JAVBNJ010000084.1:0-5906 GCA_031551625.1 Bacteroidales bacterium
GGGTTCCGGCAGCCACTTCTTCGGCGGTTACCCACCGGTTGCACGAAAAAGTAAATTCCAATTTATTGCGGTAGCACGTCGTTTGCTCCGAGCCAATAATCGGCGACACCGGCGGAAGCTCCAGTTTACCGATGCGTGTGAGCTGATCAATTACTTGCTGTTGCTTGTACTCCAATTGCATCGGGTAAGGCAACGTTTGGCGGCTGCAACCGCCACAGGTACCGTAGTGCGAACAGAAAGCCTCAATGCGGTCTTTCGACGGCGACACCAGTTGCGTAATGCGCCCTTCCAGGAAACCCTTTCGTTTGTTGGTTACCTGAACGTTTACTACATCACCGGGCACTGCATGCGCCACAAACAATACTTTATTATCGACACGGGCAATTGACTTGCCTTCGGCAGCCAAACCCGTAATTTCAATATTTTCTAATAGCGGAAGGGGTTTTCGTTTCATTTCAGGTAGTCAAAATAAGACTCGAAACCTGCCAGTCGCTCGAACCGCACCAGCAGTTTTTGTTTTTCAATTGTTTCAATAGCAGCTTTCAATCCTTCCAAAATTTGTGGATAATCGGGATTAATGCTCAGCAGGATAATGTCGCCATGTGCGGCTTCCAGTAATTCGTTCTTTACTTTTTCGGCGGTATATGCCCCACCTCCATCGCCGGTGTGCGAAAAGCCTATCGTCTTGACGCCCGCATCGGCCAATGCCGACACTACTACTTCGTCTGTGTAGTTCACAAACGGTCGCACGTAACGCGGTGTTTGGCCGGTTGCCTGTTTAATGGCTTCGGCGCCATTGCTCACGTCGGCCAGCGCGGCAGCCAACGATTGCGTACCGTCGAAACCATAAATGCTGTCGCCTTTAGCCGATAGCGGTTTATTCCGGTCGCCATGGTTACCAATTTCAAACAAATTGCCCGATGCGCCAATTTCCTTTGCCCGCGCGGTATTTCGACGTACCCAGTTACCGGAAAGAAATATGGTCGATTTAATTTTTTTTGCTTTCAGATAGGCAAAAAAATCGGGATAATCTTTTGTATAAGTATTGAGTGTTAAAAACAACACCCGTTCCTTTGCTTTGGGAACATTGACTTTCGAAACCATGCCGGTTACCTCTTCACCCCATTCTTTCGGCGTCACTTTGGTGTATTTATTTCCTGCTTCGCGTATTTTTTTTACATTGTACAAATCGCCAACGGGCGTTTCTTCCTGCGATGCTACTTCGGAAAGCATATCTGTAGCAGGCGATTCAATTGTTGCAGTAGTATCGGCAATAACAATAATTTTTTCTTTAACAGGAGCTGCCGGTTCATTTGCAATAACCGGAACCGCACGTTCCGCCAAAGGACTCTCCATTTCTTCGGACACTCGTAACCCCAGCATCACTATGCCATACAGCAAAATGCCAAGGGTCAAAAACGTTACAAACAAATAGCGCAGTTTCATTACAAAAATTTCTTTCGTTTAAAATACAACATCGTAAATATAACAGTCAACGCCATTACCAGCATAATTAGGAGAAAACTAACCATTCCGTGTTCGGCAAACGGGAGATGCATGTTCATACCGTAGATACTGGCCACCAGCGTAGGTGGCATAAAGAACACTGTGAGTACGGTGAACACTTTGATGATTTTATTCTGCGCCAGGTTAATCAAACCGAGCACCGTGTCCTGCATATACTCCAACCGCTCGAAACTGAAATCGGTGTGGTTAATCAGCGAAGCAATATCCTTTATCAGCACATTCAGTTTCGGGTAAATATCGCCGGGGAACTTGTCGCTCTTCATAATGCTCGAAATCACGCGCTGTTTGTCGATGATATTTTCACGGATCACCATCGTGTTTTCCTGTAGCTGGTTGATGTCTAAAAGTATTTCTTCGTTCACATCGCCTCCCAGCCCGATGCGTTTGCTAAGCTGCGCCACCTCTTTGGCCAGCAACTCAATCATATCGGCATCCATGTCGATACGATTCTCCAGAATCGCAATCAGCAAATGGTAACCGGTCGGGTACGTGCGGTGGCTGAACAGCAGTCGCCGCTCAATATCCGACAAGCTGCGTAACGGCGAATTATGTATGGTAACCAACAATTCTTCGGCAAGAATAAACGAAACGGCTTCTTCTACATAGCTTTCAGGAGTAGCAATCAAAAAGTTACTATTGGCAAAAATAGCCCGCTCCGACTCGGAGTAGCGCGACGAACTTTCAATTTCTTCGGCTTGTGCCCGTGATTGTAGCGGTGTTTGCAAAAAATCTTCAACCGTGTGCTTCTCGTTCCCATCCGGGTTGTTCAGGTCAATCCACAAAATATCGTTGTAGCCCAAATCCTCCAACAGTTTCATGTCGTTGGACTTGAGAATTCCCTTATCGGCCTTATAAAAAATCGTTACCATTCTTAAAAGCAGAATTTAGAAATTAGAAATTAGAATTAAGATTGCAATGACAGCGCACCATTTCTAATCTCTGATTTCTGATTTCTAATTTACCATACCTTTCGCATAGCCTAAAAACTCTTGTAAACCCTCTCTTTTTCTTTCATCGAAAAGGTAATTCATATTGTTGGTCAAATAATCAACTGCCAACGAGGCATCGAAGGTAGAAGCTTCCACAGCCACGGCTTCTGCAATATGCGCCACACCGTAGGCTAATGCCTCGTTAAACAATTGAATAAACGACGCATCTATTTTTTTCCGCGTAGCCCATGCGGCAAATACAAACGGCTTGCCGGTAAAGCGGATCCATGCATCGGACAGGTCGTAGCAATACGCGAACTGCCGCTCGTGCGAAAACACCTTGTCGCCGATCAACACCACGCCCTCGCCTGCTTTCAGCGGAAACACCGTATCGGCCAACGGTTCAAACGACGGGGTTATGTGCCAAAACTCTTTGGCCAGCACACGTGCCAATTGCACCGATGTGCGCGACTGTGGGTCGAGATACACTGTATGGATATTTTCCAACGGCGAATCCGAAAGCAACACCACGGTACGCACAGGCCCCACAGCACCCAAGCAATAATCGCTAATCAACTGAACCGGCTGCAATGCAGGAAGAGCCGCCACCGGTGTAAGGGATATATCCACTTCGCCTGCTTCGAGCAAGGCTGCACAACGGGCAGGAGGCGCTAACAGCAACCGGATATGATTTGCCACCGCAGATTGTTTCAACCCGTGGAGAAAAGGCACCGTGTTAAGGTACGATACGGCAGATACGGTTACTGTGGTAATCATACCGTACAAAGGTAGGAAAAATTTTGCAGTCTCGCGAAAAAATCATACCTTTGCACCCCTAAATAAAAGGAGGTGTATGTGACTCCATGATTATAGTACAAATTAAAGAAGGCGAAAACATCGAACGCGCGTTGAAAAAATTCAAACGCAAATTTGAGAAAACCGGTGTGGTACGTGAACTGCGCGCCCGTAAGACGTTCGAAAAGCCGTCGGTAAAACTCCGCGACCAGAAGAAACGCGCTATCTACCGCCAACACATGCAAATCGAAGAAGAATAGTACTTGCAAAATGCATATAAAAACGTGAGAATAGAGATTCTCACGTTTTTTATTTCTATAATGTGTCTCGTCCTAAAATAGGTTTACAAAAAAAGTAAACATCATGGAACGAGAAGCTAAACAAACGTATGTGAAGCGTACACAAAAGACTACATGCAGTCATTTAAGCTACAAGTAGTAGCCGAAGTAGAACGAGGAGAACTATCCATTCGAGGCACTTTGCGCAAGTATGGAATTCAATCTCATAGTACCGTTCTAGGCTGGTTAAGAAAATATGGTACCTATGCCAATGCTATTGCTGAGCGGGTAAATGGAATTTTAAAACAGGAATTTTTGCTAGAAGAATACAACTGCGATATGCTTACACTTAAGGCCATTGTTAAAGAATCTGTGGCTATTTACAATACTAATAGGCCGCACTTATCTTGTTATATGCTAACCCCAGAACAAATGCATAGACAACAAGGATTAATAAGACCTACTTACTCGAAAGCAAAACCGGCAAACGAAATGCTTGCCGGTTCTAATAAAATTAATAATTTTGTATCATCAATCCTGTAAACGTTTTTCAGGACGAGACAAGGGCTTTTCTTATTCTTTTACCAGCGGTTGCACATACACTTTTTCGTTGAACGTCATACGCAGGAAGTAGAAACCTGACATATCGGCTGTTTGAGGGTTGTAAGTAATATGTTGTACACCATTTTGACGACTATTCTTTACCAAATGTTTTACATAGCGTCCCGATGATGTGAACAATGCAATATCAACCAGCGTTTCCTGTTCCAGCGAATAGGTCAGATGGAAATACGAACTGTACGGATTTGGATACACAGAGTATACTATTTCGGGCGTAGCCTGTGTAGCTTTCAGCGTTTCGTCGGTAATGCTTTGTGAAATCGTAACCATTTCAGCAGGCGGTTCGGGTGTACTGGTAAGCGCTGCTGTGGTAAAGAACGACTCGTTTACTGTAGCCGTTTCACCGCTTTCATACGTGTAAGTAATAATCCACGTAACCACTACCGGATAACGGTATTCGCCCGTATACCAAAGGTATTTCACGATATCAACTTGTGTGTTGTTGCACATTTGTTCCACATAGCTTTCTTTTGTCTTTACGCGAAGTACATCATAGAGCTTCACGTTGTTAGGTAACAGCAATACGCCATACGCATCGGCTTCGGACGAGTAGTTACCAGCCATGCTCCCGCTAATGCTATAATCGTTACCATACAATACATTGGCGTTGAACGAACCCGACAATGCATCACCATACGTAAACGGATAGCTGATTTTAGTAATTGGTTGTTGGAAGATGACCTTGCGCCCCGGGGCTTCGTAACCTTCAAACACATTCGCATGGTTGTTGCAAGTATATGTAAACACCGCGCCATCGGATGAAGTCACAAGGGTTTTACCTTTTTCTCCACCCGCTAATGCTTCCGAACGGGGTTCCTTAACGGTGGTTATATGGCTGTAATCCCATACCTGCATAGCGCCGGGCTCACCGGGCGACAAGTATTGTACTTGCTGCATGGCATTATTTTCGCCCACTTTTAATCCATGGGATTTGTAGGTCATTGTAGGCTGTGCAAGCGCTACTATCGGCAATAAAAACAAAACAGATGCTGTTAGTTTTTTCATAAAACTGTTTTAATGTAGGTAAAATTATTGCAAATGTAAGAAATAATCCTGACTCTACAAATTTTTCTACTCTTTTTACTCTAAAAATAAATCACAACCTTCACAATCTGCCATTCTGTCGTCGTTTTACGGTTTGGCTCGCTTTTTGTGTTTCATTGTAAACTTACAAAAGTTAGCCCTATGGAAGAACAACAGAAACATACGACAGACGATGCTCAACAACCGCTTGGCAACAACGCCAGCGAACAAGAATTTTTGGAGCAAAATGACAAAACGGCGAACTGCGAATCTTCGTTAGAAGAAAAATTGACAGAAGCCAATGACAAATATCTGCGCCTGGTAGCTGAGTTCGACAATTTCCGCAAGCGCACTGCCCGCGAACGGCTCACTTTGCTCCTCACGGCCAACGAAGAAGTACTTTCCGGCCTACTGCCTATTCTCGATGATTTTGAACGCGCGCTGGAAGCCATGCAGGGAGCTGCTTTTAGCGAACCATCATTGATAGAAGGCGTAAAACTAATTTACGAAAAACTTTTTGCCTACCTGCAGGGACGCGGACTAAAACTTATTGATGCACGCGGCAAAGACCTTGATACCGATTTCCACGAAGCCGTAGGTAAAATGCCCGCTCCCAACCAAAAAGGTAAAGTGGTAGAGGTTGTACAAAACGGCTATACGCTTAACGACAAAGTCATCCGCTACGCCAAAGTAATAGTGGGAGAATAAAGAAGAATTAACAATTTGATAATTG
>JAVBNJ010000078.1:0-13184 GCA_031551625.1 Bacteroidales bacterium
TGCCAATCCGCCGGCTGGCGGCATGTTTAACTGGTGCGCCACAGCTTCAGACTATCCGCCCAACTTGCAATTTCCGTCGAATACGGAAATCAATAAAGTAATGCTGCACGGCACACCGCCTTTTGTGTTGACGGATAGCGGCGGCAGTGTAACGACTATTAACAATGCAGCCCCTTATACGTTTTACAATGTGCAAAATAAAATTTATACGGCCATTACTGACCGAACGAATTGCCCGGGCATTGTAAACTGTACGTCCAGCAGTTCCGCTACGTTGATGTGCTTGGGTAGTACGCCGGCCTTAAAGGTAGAGTATAACATAAATAACTAAACAACCAACATTACTATAAACGATCTAAGAAATACGATTATGAAAAAAAACATTCTTGCAGCACTATTATTCATCTCCTTTTTAGGGATAGGGAATTTCTTGCGGGCGCAGGAGACGCTTCAGGTCCGTTGTACGCAAAGCGTTACCCTTATACCAGCGGGCGGCAGTTTGGGTACCAATGCCCAATGGAAATGGTATACGGGTTCCTGTGGCGGTACGCCGGTACACATTGGTGACAGCTATACGGTAGCGCCCACGACCAACAGTACGTATTATGTGCGGGCGGAAGGTTCCTGCGGTACGACCACCTGCCGCACCATTGCTGTTATGGTACTTTCACCGAGCGTTACGATTTCCAAAAAGGCCAGTCATGCTACTGACGGATACAATATGACCTTTACCGCGGAGGTGTTCCCTACTGGCGGCACGCTAACCTGGAACCAAGCCTCTTTCATTTCCCCGCCCACCGGTGCGGATTATGCCGCTACGGCTACCATGACGGCTGCCGCGGCGACTTACGTGCCCAGCTCCAAATCACCTTCGGCTGTTGCTTACCGGGTAGTTGCCACGTATAAGGTGGGTTCCGGCGGTGCCGGGTGTTCTGCTACTGCCAGCAACTACACTTATTATCAGGCTACCTGTCCTTATACTGGAACCGACTTGGTTGCCGGAAGTTGCTACCGGGCGGGCGATAAGACTGCACTAAACTGGCGGGCAAAAATCAATGACCCTCGTGTAACTACCGACCTGAATGCTTCCCAAGGGCGAAAATACTATGATATAGTCCAAGCGGCAGATGATCGATGGTGGTTGGCGCAGAACCTCGACTACCGGGTAGGCTTGACTTTCCGCCAGGCTGCCAATAGTCCTAGTACCGTTACAGGCAGTAATCTCGCTCTCATTGGGAATTTCTGGTGTCCGGCGAGTGGCAACACATCTACTGCTAATGCCAAAGGGTGCGATAATTGGGGCGCTCTCTATAGTTGGGAAACAACTATGCTATACAACGGGCTTGGCGTCTGGGACGAAACGCTCAACAATAATTATACTTCTGAGACCTCTGCCCCGCAGGATGCTAACATGCGCATTAACTATGGGCGTAAAAGTGGTAATGCGTCTATTGGCGGTTCTGGTATATGCCCCGATGGCTGGCATGTTCCTACCGAATACGAATGGGCAGTGCTCTTTGACAAGACAGCCGGAAGCGGCAACACTTTTATCGAACAGAACTACCAAGAGTGGGCAGGCGAAGACAATAGTAGCGGTGTAGGCGCTAAATTAAAATCAACTGATTATTGCCCTAGTGGTAATTGTGCCACCGATGAGAATACATCGTGGGGCTACAATGTTAAAATGACCGAAGCGAGCGATCTTTATGGTTTTCGTGTGTTGCCGGCTGGCAATCGTGACCGCTTTGGCGCCTCCCTTTCTCAACGCGGCACCTACGCTTACTTTTGGGTATCCTCGAATGCCTACGATATAAGTCGCGCCAGATCTTACCGAATTGCTTATGACAAAGGTGATATGTACCGATATTACTACATCCGTGCATATGGCATGGCTGTTCGTTGCCTGCGGGATTAGTTGCAATCTGAAGGCTGCATGCAACTCTATGTGTGTGCTGGCTTGGGCTACTTGTTGCCCGGCCACTGCAATCACTTGTTGGAGCAAGCCGCAAAATTAAATCTTTGAATATTGGATTTCCGTTAGTAATAACCCTTTGGCGGGCGCGCTGGTGCCGGCTTCGCAACGGTCTTTTTGTTCGATAATGCGGCGTAGGTCGTCAATGGAAATTTTTCCGCGACCTACGCCTATTAATGTACCCACGATGGCGCGTACCATGTTGCGCAGGAAACGGTCGGCTGTAATGGTAAACACCAACCCGTCGTCCGTGTCTTCCCACTTGGCGTGTATGATGCGGCAATTATTCGTTTTTGTTTGCGCATGCAGCTTGGCAAAGCTCGTAAAGTCGGTGTAGTCGAACAGGGCGGCCGCGGCTTCGTTCATCGCCTCCACATCGAGCGGGTAGGGGATATAAGCGGCAAACTCCGTGTTGAACGGATTCTTCTGTGTGCTCACATAATATTTATATGTGCGTTGCATGGCGTCGAACCGCGCATGAGCATTGGCATCCACTTGCTTTATGGCGTGAATGCAAATGTCGTCGGGTAGGATGCAATTAAGTTTGTGTACTACGTCTAACCCTTCCGAAACCGTGGCATAGCGCTCGCTGTCGAAGTGCGCTACAAAATCTTTTGCGTGTACGCCCGTGTCCGTGCGGCCCGCACCGGTGGTTTCAATTGGCTCGTGTAACAGCGTCGACAGGGCCTTGTCCAGCTCGCCTTGCACTGTGTGGGCATTGGCCTGCACCTGCCAGCCGTGGTAGTTTGTTCCCTTATAACTTAAATAAATAAAATAGCGCATAAAACTATTTACTAAATTTAAGATACAAAATTACATTAAATTTATTTTTAATTTGTGTACTAATAAATTAATTCTTATTTTTACTGGTAAGAATCTTAATATTATTCTGTTAATCTTTATTGAAGTTTTAAAATGATATTAAAAAAAGCTGGTCTTTTAATACATAGTTTATAAGTCTTTAATGGTGTTTTTTGTTCTATTACTAACTTAAAATTAAATTACTATGAAAATAAAAGTTTTCCTTTTTCTGATTATTGTAGGATTTTTACTTGCAAGGTGTTCCATCTTTGATGATGAAGTAGTATATAGTTGTGACCCTGATATTAATAAAATAGTAAACGCTAATATAGCTGTTTATAAAAATTTGGATAGAGCAGAATGGAAAAAATTAGCTCCTGAAATGAAAATACCTGTATACAGAACTTTTTCCTCCGAGAAAAAGCGTCTATTTTGGAAATCAAAATATAAAGAACTTCAGAATCTAAAATGGACAGAGGCTGAAAAAGCGCATATTGATTTGTTATATTCATTATTAGAAAAGCAACCGGATTTATTTGATCAAAACACATTGAAAGATCAGCGTAAAATGGTTTCTTTTACTGTTTTTTGTTATAATTGGAATCAATATGCAGTAGATAGTTTAAAATGGGATAAAAAGTTTGTCTATGCTGTTTCGGCATCAGGGGCTGAAATAAAGTCTTCAGAAGTAGCCTATTGGGATAATGATAGTAGTAATACTTGCGGTTGTAGTCAAAAGAGTGATTGGTGTGATATTGCTGGAGAACTTTATGGGGTGTCAGCGTGTCGCTCACATCCATGCGAGAAGACAAATGATGGATGTGGTACTTTGTGGAGATTTTCCTGTGATGGAATATGTAAAAATGCTTATGATTAATCTTTTATAGCTATGAAAACAAAATCAATAATTTTAATATTTCTTTTTTCGGTAGCATTATGGCTATTAGTGGATCTAACTTTTAAATTTATATCGGTACCCTTACTTTTTGCCCCTATGCGAGGTATAGTTGGGTTTGTTGGCTATTTTATTTTGACTTGTTTCTTGGTAAATAAGTATAAAGAAAATTTATTGCCTTCAATTATACTGATAGTGCTGTTAATAGGAACCAGTATTTTCTTATTGCCGTATAGTCTTATTCATTTACCACAACAATTAGTCGCTTTGGTCAAACTTGTTTCTTTTTTACTGGGAATTTTTACTGGTTATGTTTATAGTTTGATTAAAACACCTACTCTTAGAGTTGTTGTTGTCGTTATGTCATTAGGATATTGCATAGTATATTACTTATGTATATATCCAGCTTGTTTTGAATACGCTACACGTTAGATGATTTTGCGAAAATACTAAAAACCTTAAAAGCGTAAGTTTTTGAGGTTTTTTTACGTAATATTACAAAGATTTTTGTACTTTCGCAAGTTGAAAGCTTTAGTGGTTAAACCATTAATTTTTTAAATCTTTAAACCAAATGACTTTTTAGTCGTCTTAAAAATCGTAAATTCAAAAAACAAAAATACACTTTTTATATGGAAACGGTAAATATTAAAGAATTGAACGACCGCATTCAGCAAGAAAGCGCCTTTGTGGACATTGTGAACATGGAGATGCACAAGGTGATTGTGGGGCAAAAACAATTGATCGATAATTTGCTGATTGGCTTGTTGGCCAACGGACACATCCTTCTGGAAGGGGTGCCGGGATTGGCAAAAACACTTGCCATTAGCACACTGTCGAGTATTGTCGATGCCAAATTCAGCCGCATTCAGTTTACACCCGACTTGTTGCCAGCCGACCTTATCGGTACCATGATTTACAGCCAGAAAAGCGAACAGTTCCAAGTGAAACACGGGCCTGTGTTTGCCAACTTTATTTTGGCCGATGAAATCAACCGCTCGCCGGCCAAAGTGCAGAGTGCAGTGCTCGAAGCGATGCAGGAACGTCAGGTAACCATTGGCGAACAAACATTCAAGTTGCCGGAGCCGTTTTTGGTACTTGCTACCCAAAACCCCATTGAGCAGGAAGGTACGTATCCGCTGCCCGAAGCGCAGGTAGACCGTTTCAGTCTGAAAGTAGTGGTTACTTACCCGAAGAAAGAAGAAGAAAAATTAATTATCCGCCAGAATATCACCGGCGATTTTCCGAAGGCTACGCGCTCGTTGAAACCCGAAGATATTATCAAAGCCCGCAACGTGGTGCGCGATGTGTACATGGACGAAAAAATTGAACGTTATATTGTCGATATCGTCTATGCTACGCGTACACCCGAAGAATATAAATTAGATTCGTTGAAAAATTTATTGGCTTACGGCGCTTCGCCGCGTGCCAGCATCTCGTTGGCTATGGCGTCGAAAGCGTATGCATTCCTTAAACGCCGCGGATATGTGATTCCCGAAGACGTGCGCGCTGTGTGCTACGAAGTGTTGCGCCACCGCTTGGGACTTACCTACGAGGCCGAAGCCGAAAATATTACGCCCGAAGACATCATTACCCAAGTGCTGAACAGCGTGGAAGTGCCATAGGCCCTCAACCACCCCTCCACAAGGGGAGGAGATACAACAGCGATTTTTTAACAGAGTGCTACTTTGAATTAAATAAAATGGCAATTAAATAAAATAGAACAACAGGCGAAACTTCCCTCTCCTTGGAGAGGGATAAGAGGGAGAGGGCTTTATGGTTCATGATTTATTAAAAACGGTTCGTAAAATAGAAATCAAAACGCGGGGGTTGTCGCGGCAAATATTTGCAGGCGAATACCACAGCGCGTTTAAGGGGCGTGGTATGGCATTCAGCGAGGTGCGCGAATACCAGTATGGCGACGATGTGCGCAACATGGACTGGAACGTAACCGCACGCTTGAACGCCCCGTATGTCAAGATATTTGAAGAAGAGCGCGAACTGACGGTGATGCTATTAATTGACGTTAGCGGTTCGCGAACCTTTGGTACCACTCGTAAATTGAAACGCGACCTGATGGCCGAAGTGGGAGCAGTACTCTCGTTTTCGGCGTCGCTCAACAACGACAAGGTGGGCGCGCTATTTTTTAGCGACAAGGTGGAGCGGTTCATCCCACCCAAGAAAGGACGTACGCACTTGTTGCGCATTATCCGCGATTTGGTGGAGTTTGAACCAACGAGCGAGCAGACTAACCTCTCGGAAGCCTTGCGCTACCTGACGAATGCAATCAAGAAACGCTGCACGGCGTTCCTGTTGTCCGATATGATTGACCTCGACGACGATGGGCGCGTACGCTTTACCGATGCGTTGAAGATTGCGGCTAATAAACACGATTTGGCTGCTATCCGCCTCTACGATCCGCGCGAAACGGAATTGCCCAAAATTGGTATCATGCAATTGCGCGATGCTGAAAGTGGCCGCGAAATGTGGGTCGATACGTCGAGCCGCAAGGTGCGCAACAACTACGCCGAATGGTGGCGGGCCGCCGACAAGAGTGTCACGCAAGTGTTGTCGAAATGCCGGGTGGACAGTGTGCGCATAAGCACTGCCGAGGATTATGTGAAACCGTTGGTGCGGTTGTTTGAGAGTCGATAACTTTTTTATCCACGAATTACACGAATGACACAAATTGTGAAACCAAATAAAGTCAATGAAAGGCATTACACGAAATTGTTGGCTTTGCAAACAAAAAATAGTTTGGGTAATTTTAATTTAGTGTCTCAATTGGTATCTCAATTAGTGAAATTCGTGGACAAAATGTTTTATAGTGATATGAGGAAAATTTTGGTTATATCTTTTTTGTTAGCAAGTGCTATTGCCGCCACAGCGCAAGCGCCGCAGCTTAGTTCCACGCTTAGCCGCGACAGTATTTTGATTGGCGAGCAGGTGGAATGGTCATTCAAAGTAACAGTGGCAAAGCCTGCTGAAGTGTATTTTGCGCAGGTCGATAGTATTGGCAACGGCTTGATAGAAGTGCTGAAAACAACCGGCCCCGATACGTTGAAGAATAATAAAACGACGTTGACGGTGGAGCAGAAATTACTGCTGACTTCGTTTGATGCAGCATCGTATACGCTTCCGAAAATTCCGGTGCTGGTGGTGAAAAACAGCAAAGCCGATACGCTTTATTTTGAACCTGCCGCCTTGAAAGTGGCGACTGTAGCCATTGACACTACAACGTTCAAGCCGCACGATATCAAGCCGCCGGTAAAATATCCGTATTCGTTTCGTGAAATTATGTGGCCATGGGGTGTTATTGTATTACTTGGGCTATTGTTGATTGCCGCCATTGTATACATTATTCTTCGTGTAACTAAAAAGCAACCGGTATTCGGCAAGCCAAAACCTGCCGACCCGCCGCATGTAATAGCTTTGCGCGAACTGGGAAAAATTAAATCCGAAAAATTGTGGCAGAATAATAAGGTAAAACAATATTACACACGTGTTACCGATGTCTTGCGTATTTACCTGGAACAGCGCTACCAAATCCAGGCGCCCGAGCAAACGTCCGACGAAATTTTGCAAGCGTTGGCACAACTGCCGTTACCCGAAACATTCTTGCCGCAACTGCGCGACATGCTCAGCGTGTCCGACTTGGTGAAATTTGCGAAATATGTTCCCGCAACGGAGGAAAACGAAAGCGTAGTAAATATAGTGGAAAGTTTTGTGCAAGATACAAAAGAGCAGAAAGCAGAAGATGCAGAAACTAAATCTGTAAATTCGTAAATTGTAAATCTGTAAATAAAGTTAATGATGTACTTTGAATATCCGAAAATATTATTTCTTTTAATTATTATTTTAGTGCCTGTCATTGCATACTATGTGTGGCGGGCGATACAAGGCGCTACACCGTCGTTGCAGATTTCTACGCTTGGCGGATTGAAAGGTGCGCAAAGCATTTGGTTGAAAATTGCGCGGCATGTTCCTTTCTTTTTCCGCTGTGTGTCGTTGGCGTTAATTATCGTAGCAATGGCGCGCCCGCGCTCGTCCGAAAGCTTTGAACGCACCGACACCGAAGGGATTGACATCGTGTTTGCGCTCGACATCTCGACCAGTATGCTGGCGCGCGATTTCAAGCCCGACCGCATTGGCGCGGCAAAGGATATCGCTATCCAGTTTATTGCCGAACGTCCATACGACCGCATGGGTATTGTGGTGTTTGCCGGCGAAAGTTTTACGCAGTGTCCGCTGACTACCGATCGTGCTACGCTCATCAACCTGATGAAAGATATTGAAACCGGCTTGATTGAAGACGGCACAGCCATTGGCAATGGATTAGCCACAGCGGTGGCGCGTTTGAAAGACAGCGATGCTAAAAGCCGTGTCATCATTTTATTGACCGACGGGGTTAACAATCGCGGCGAAATTGCACCGCTCATGGCTGCCGAAATAGCGAAAACGTATGGTATCCGTGTGTATACGATAGGCGTTGGAGCTAATGGCATGGCGCCCTATCCGGTGATGACCGAGCGAGGTATCATTATCCAGCAAATGAAAGTAGAAATAGACGAAAGTTTGTTGAAACAAATTGCATCGCTCACCGGCGGCAAGTATTTCCGCGCTACGGACAATACGAAATTGCTGGAAATATATAGCGAAATTAATGAGATGGAAAAAGCGCGTATTTCGGTCGATTCATTCCCGTTATACAAAGAAGAGTTTATGCCTTTTGCGTTGGCAGCATTGGCTTGTTTGTTGCTGGAACTTTTATTTAGATTAATAATTTTACGGAGGTTGCCCTAATGATACAGATTGCCCAACCCCAATATATTTGGTTACTGTTATTGATTCCCTTGCTGTTGCTGGGTTATGCGTTGTTGGTGCGTAGCCGCAAAAAAGCGTTGTCGCGCTTTGGCGATTTGCAGTTGATGCAACCACTGATGCCCTTGGTATCTAAGCGACGCGGGTGGTTCAAGCTATCGTTGCTGTGTGCCGCTATTTTTTTCTTCACGTTCGGATTGATGCGTCCGCAAATGGGAGCTAAAGTCCGCGAAATGAAACGCGAGGGTGTTGAAATTGTGGTTGCGCTCGACGTGTCGAACAGTATGCTGGCGCAGGATTTTAAGCCCGACCGCTTGGAGCGTGCCAAGCTCGCTATTTCCAAACTGGTCGATAAATTAAAGGATGATCGTATCGGTTTGATTGTATTTGCAGGCGATGCCTATGTGCAGCTACCTGTAACAACCGATTATGTGTCGGCCAAAATATTCCTTTCGTCTATTTCGCCCGGCATTGTGCCGAAACAGGGAACTGCTATTGGCTCTGCGATATATACGGGTATCCGTTGCTTTACGCCGCAAAGCGAAAAAAGCCGTGTGTTGATTGTTATTACCGATGGAGAAAACCATGAAGACGATGCGGTGGCTGCTGCAGCCGAAGCCGAAAAACAAGGCATCATTGTGTACACAATCGGTATTGGTTCCGACAATGGTGTGCCGATTCCCATGCCCGACGGTTCGCTATTGAAAGACCGGGAAGGAAATATGGTGGTGACAAAATTGGACGAAAAAACGTTACAGGAAATTGCCGCCGCCGGTGCTGGCGCCTACACGCGCGCGACGAACGCCGATCTTGGCCTTGACCGTGTGGTAGACGATATCCGCAGCATGGAAAAGCAGGAGATGACATCGGTAGTGTTCGAAGACTTTAACGAACAGTTTATGTATTTATTTGCCATTGCATTATTTTTCCTTGTATTGGAAACCTTTGTGCTGGAACGGAAGAACCGCTTGTTTAAGAGTTTTGATATTTTTAAACATCGATAGAATGAAAACTGTAGTAATTCCCCGAAGGGGGTAAATGTGAATACCCGCGGGTGAAACCCGTGGGTAAGGATGCCTGGGGTGCACGGCGCGCGGAGCACAGGTTGTCCTTTGAAAAAGGAAATGAACCCCGCGCGCAAGGAAGTAAAGGTGCTATTTCCGTGAGAGTAAAAAAGTTTAGTTATGAAAAAATATAGTGTATTATTTGTTTTGTTTTGTATGGCTACTACTGCCTTTGCGCAATTACCGCCGGAACGGCACGATATGCGCAAGGGGAACAAAGCTTACAAAAGTGGCGACTATCGGAAAGCGGAAGTAGACTACCGGCATGGGCTGGAGAAAGATTCTACCTCGTTCGGTGCACGGTACAACTTGGCCGATGCATTGTACAAGCAGGAGCAATACGATAAAGCCGAGGAACTATTCGGTTCGTTGAAGGATTACAAAGAAGTGTCCGATGCCAGGAAAGCGCAGCTGTTCCACAACCTTGGCAATGCCCAGTTGCAACAAAAAAAATACGACGAAAGCGTGAAGTCCTATAAACAGTCGATGCGGCTGAACCCCACAGATACCGCCACACGCGCTAATCTTGCATACGCACAGCTAATGTTGCAGAAACAACAACAGCAACAACCCAACCAGGGCGGTAATAGCAAAGATAAAGATCAGCAGGATCAGGACAAAAATAAAAATAATCAGGAAAATCAAGATAACAAAGACGACAAGCAGGACCAGAAAGATAACAAAGACCAGCAGCAAAACCAAGACCAAAAGCAGGACAGTAAAGATAATAAGCAAGACCAGCAAAACCAACAACCGCAGCAGCAACCGAAAATTTCGCCGCAAGATGCACAACGCATGTTAGAGGCTGTGCAAGCTGACGAGAAAGACACGCAGGAAAAAGTGAAGAAAGAAAAAGCGAAAGCCGCGCAGCAACATAAAATAGAAAAAAATTGGTAGGTTTCAGATTACGTAGATTTTAATGTATATGTTAGTATCTTTGCAGAAAATATCAATTACTCAGTTACTCAATTATTCAGTTATTTGATAACAATATATGAAGAAAGGTTTAGTTTTAATAGGTTTCCTTTTATGTAGTATCGTTGCTGCGTATGCACAGGACGTGAAATTTACCGTAGCAGCGCCGCGTGTAGTGAATGTGGGCGAGCAGTTTCGCGTAACATTCTCGGTGAATGCGGGCGCCGACCAGTTTACCGGTCCCGATTTCGGCGACTTTCAAGTGTTGGCTGGCCCGTCGAAGTCCACCAGTCAAAGTTTTCAGATAATTAATGGCCAAACGTCGCATTCGCAAACCACCAGTTTTGTATACATACTGTATGCTGCAAAAGAGGGCAATGTATCTGTTGGCAAAGCCTCGGTGGTAGCCGACAACAAGACCTACCAAACACAACCGTTTTCTATTGAAATTGTGAAAGGCGAGGCGCCTGCACAGAATCAGCAAACGCAGCAGGGGCAGGCAACGGGACAGGCTCAGGCGGCAACCGCTAATGCAGGTGATGCGTTTGTACGTGTAGTGGTAAGCAAATCCAATGTCTACCGCGGCGAGTACCTCACCGCTACGGTGAAATTGTACACTCAAAATTTGAACATAGCAGGTTTCGAAGATATTAAATTTCCTACATTCAACGGATTCTGGAGCCAGGAAGTGGAAGCCCCGCAGCAATTGAACTTCCAGCGCGAGAATGTAAACGGGAAAATATATAATGCGGCTGTTATTCGTCGCTACGTGCTGTTCCCGCAGCAGACGGGGGCGTTGAAAATAGACCCGTTCGAAATTACCTGTGTGATGCAGGTGCAGAGTACGGCACAAAATATGTTTGATGCCTTCTTCTCGCAGCCGCAAATTGTACGCAAAAAATTAGTGTCGCCGGTGAGTGTGGTTAATGCACAGGCGCTGCCGGCCAATGCTCCTGCCTCGTTTGCCGGAGCGGTGGGCACCGGTTTCCGCATGGACGCTTCGCTCTCTCGCGACACGGTGACAGCCAACGAAGCTATGGCACTCACTATTAAAATTACCGGCGAGGGTAATGTGAAATTAGTGGAAGCGCCGAAAGTGGCCTTCCCGCCCGA
This sequence comes from Bacteroidales bacterium, assembly GCA_031551625.1. Taxonomy (GTDB): domain Bacteria; phylum Bacteroidota; class Bacteroidia; order Bacteroidales; family UBA932; genus JAVBNJ01. The sequence continues at coordinate 11,579 of JAVBNJ010000078.1, forward strand.
TTTCGAGACCTACGATGCGAAAATTACCGACAATAGCAAAACCTCGTCGGCAGGTGTGAGCGGTACCAAGCAATTCGAATTGCCTTTTATTCCGCGTAGTGCGGGTAACTTTACGATCGACCCGATCGAATTTACCTATTTCGACATCAACAAAAAACAATACGTAACCATGTCGTCGAAAGCCATGCCCATCAGGGTAGGCAAAGATCCGAATGCGGGTTCGGCGGTAACGGTTGCGGGGGTAAACCGCCAGGCCGTACAATCGTTGGGCGAAGATGTGCGCTACATTAAAACTGAATTACCTCAATGGAAAGAGAAGGACAGTGTGTTTTTTGGCTCGCTGATTTATTACTTGCTGTTGCTTGTGGAGATTATTGTTTTTGTAGTGGTGTATCTTTTCTTAGCCAAGCGCCGCAAGGAATCACAGAATGTGGTGCTGATACGAAATAAAAAAGCCAATAAAATGGCGCGCCGTCGCCTCAAAGCGGCCGACCATTTGTTGAAATCGGGCAACCAGTCGGGTTTCTACGAAGAGTTGACCAAGGCCTTGTGGGGCTATCTGAGCGACAAGCTGTCGATTGCCGTGGCCGACCTCTCGCGCGAAAACATTCGCGGTATACTGCAAGGAAAACAATTGTCCGACGACGATATTGCGTTGTTCCTGCAAACAGTGGATGAGTGTGAGTTTGCGCGCTATGCGCCCAGCGGCGGCCAAGGCCAGATGCAGAAAGTATACGATGATGCGATGGCGGCAATTAGCAAATATGAACAACTGTTAAAGTAATTGATAAATTTGCAATTTACAGATTTGCACAAAGTGTACCCGGCATTGCGAGGAATGAGGCAATCGAAATCTGTAAATTGTAAATCCATAAATAAAAGTTAATATATGAAAAAAGTATACGTAATAGCATTTAATTTTCTAATCGCAGTTACTGCCATTGCTGCACCCTCTGATACCTTGTGGACGCAAGCTAATACGTTTTATGCCAACGGTCAGTACACCGATGCGATCAATTCCTACAAGGAAATTGAAAAAACAAACGCCATATCGGCCGACTTGTATTTCAACATGGGCAATGCCTATTTTAAGCAAAGCGAATTGGCCAATGCTATTTTATACTACGAACGTGCTGCACGCCTGAATCCAAGCGATGCAGCGGTGCAACATAACTTGCAGATAGCGCAGCAGCGCACGCTTGATAAAATAGAAGCGGCGCCCGAATTTTTTCTGACTACCTGGTTGCGCGATTTGCGTCACTGGGCTTCGGCCGATACGTGGGCGGCGATGTCGCTTGTGCTGGTAGCCGCCACCATGCTGTTTTTGGCGTTGTTCTTTTTTGCATCATCAGTGCGTTTCCGTAAAGTATCTTTCTTTACGGCAATTCTTTGTGCACTGTTGGTCGTAGCTACATTCAGCTTTGCACAGGTGCAGAAAAACGAATTGCTTAATACCACCGAAGCCATAGTATTTCCCGCAGTGGTAACCGTGAAAAGTGCACCCGATGCTACTGGTAAAGATTTATTCATCCTGCACGAAGGCACTAAAGTAACCATTATTGACGAGCTGTCGGGTTGGGAAAACATCCGACTTGCCGATGGCCGC
>JAVBNJ010000147.1:0-10376 GCA_031551625.1 Bacteroidales bacterium
TGAAAAAAGTATACCGCCAAAGCGAGCAAACATTTATTGATTTGCTGAACAACGTGCGCAACAATTGCCTTACTCCGGCAGATTTGGAACGCCTGAATGCACGCTACCGGCCGGGATTTGAATCTCCTGCCGGCGAAAAATATATTACGCTTACCACGCACAACAGCAAGGCCGACCGCATGAATGAGCACGAGTTGGCTAAACTGCCGGCAGAGGAACGGGTGTTCGAAGGCGAAGTGCAGGGCGACTTTCCGGACTACGCCTTGCCGACCGACCGCCAGTTGCGTTTGAAAGTAGGCGCCCAGGTAATGTTTATCAAGAACGACCCGGCGGGCAATTATTTCAACGGAAAAATTGCGGAGATAAGCCGCATAGCGGGGCGCGACGTGTATGCCTACCTGTCCGACACGAACAAGGAAATACCCGTACACAAAGAAGAATGGAGCAACAAGCGGTACAAACTCAATAAGGAAACCGGTGCGGTCGAAGAAGATGAATTGGGTTCCTACAAGCAGCTCCCGTTGCGGCTCGCGTGGGCTGTTACTATCCACAAAAGCCAGGGCTTGACGTTTGATAAAGCGATTGTTGATATCGGGGCCTCGTTTGCTGCGGGGCAGGCCTACGTGGCGTTGAGCCGCTGCACCTCGCTTGACGGCATAGTGCTGCGCTCGCGCATGTCGCCCGATTGTATTCTCACGGACGAGTATGCACTCAACTACAGCCGGAGCGAGAAAGCCGAAAGCGAGTTGCAGCAACTACTTTCCGAGGGTAGGCGCAAGTATTGGGCCGAGCGCTTGCTGCTGTATTTCGATTGGAAAAAAATGCACAGGCTCCTGTGGGATTTCCAAAAAGTGCTGGACGATAAAACGTCCGGGGAATTTAACCCGGCACGCGAATTGTTGTTACACTTCAAACACCGCGTGGCGGAATTCGAAACAGTATCGCAACGTTTTTGCCAGCAGTTACAACACCTGATGGAGAAAGAACGCCTGACAGGCGACCTCGCCGAATTGCGCGAACGCTGCCGCAGCGCGGTAAATTATTTTTACGAAAACGTGGGACGCGCCATCCTGCAACCGTTACAAGAGTTCAGCCAACACGCCAAGTTGCCGAAGAATGCCAAGACTTTTCGCAAGTATATCGACGAACTTGAAAAAGATATTGTCTGCTTTCTCGAAAACATGAAGCAGGTGCGCTACAACAATGTGCCTTTTGCCGAGGACATGATGCTGGAGTTACCGAAGAAGCAAGACATTTTTGAAGAACCCGAAAAGCCGAAAAAAGAAAAAGGCAATACACAGCGCGCCACGCTCAAGCTATTCAATGAAGGGCACTCTGTCGAAGAAATTGCGGCACTGCGCGCACTTGCCGTATCGACCATTGAGTCGCACCTGGCGCCGCACATCGGCAAAGAAGTGCCGGTGAGCAAATTTTTTACCAACAACGAAATTGTAGAGTTATTGCCACTTGTGCAACCACTACTTGAACTCGAAAGCCCGTCGTTCAAAGATTTGTTTACCGAACTCGGCGGGCAATACAGCTACGGCCGCCTGCGTATGCTATTCAGCTATTTTAAGAATATCCGGGAGAACTAAATTTGCATGCGGCATTCGACCTAAAACGTAATTGTTGCCGCCGTCGACCCGTGAATGGTTTGAACACCCATGTAAATAGTATATTCGTACGTAATATATTCTTTCGTACAGAAAACAAGTAGCAACAAAGCGACAAGGCCAAGTAATTTTCTCATAGGCATGTTTGAAATTCGTAACAAAGATACGTAAAAAATGTTTTGGATAGTGGCGCCTGCCGGCTCAATTGTCTTAAAGATAAATCTTCGTGCAATGGATTCTTTTCCGTACCTTTGTAATCTTTTAAAGTTTAATCGAGCTATGCGTATTCGTCCGCCAGGGTTTATCCGCCGTATGTTTCCTACTTTCATCTGGAATTTCCCGGACGAAACCGAGGCGATTTACCTTACGTTCGACGATGGCCCCAGCCCCGAGGTGACGCCATGGGTGCTCGACCAGCTCGATAAATTCAATGCCAAAGCCACTTTTTTTTGTTTAGGCAAAAATGTGGAACAGTATCCCGAACTATTCGAGGAAATCAAACGGCGCGGCCATGCGGTGGGCAATCACTCCTACAGCCACATCAAAGGATGGGGAATGGACACCGGCACTTACCTGCGCGACGCCGACCTTGCCGAAGGGTTCATTGGCGGCAATTTGTTCCGCCCGCCTTATGCGCGCATTGGTCCCAATCAGGCGCGTATGCTGAGCGAGCGTTACAAGATTATTATGTGGAACGTGCTGAGCCGCGACTACAATCGCAGCCTCTCGGGCAAAGCATGTGCACGAGGTGTAGTAAAATATTTGCGGCCGGGCGATATTGTGGTGTTCCACGACTCGCGCAAGTCGGCCAAAAACTTGTGGTATGCACTGCCCATCGTATTAAAATTTATACAAACCAAAGGCTGGAAATGCAAAGCAATATCACTATAAATTGAAAATGAAGAATTGAGAATGGAGAATGTCTTGGTAATAGGTTCAGGTGGTCGCGAACATGCATTGGCATGGAAGTTGGCTCAAAGCAAACAGTTGGGTAAATTATTTATTGCCCCCGGAAATCCCGGTACGGCAACCCTTGGCGAGAATGTGCCGGTGGCAGCTACCGATTTCGAAGCCTTGAAAAAAGCAGTGGTCGACAAGAAAATTACGATGGTAGTCGTTGGCCCCGAAGACCCATTGGTAAACGGCATTGCCGATTTCTTTGCCGCCGATGAGGCGTTGAAAGCCGTTCCGGTTATCGGCCCGTGCAAGCGCGGTGCACAATTGGAAGGCAGCAAAGACTTCTCAAAGCAGTTTATGCAAAAGTATGCAATTCCTACGGCGCGCTACAAAACTATTACAGCAGAAAATATCGTTGAGGGCGAAGCATTTCTCGATACCTTGCAAGCGCCATACGTGCTCAAGGCCGATGGGCTGGCAGCCGGCAAGGGTGTACTCATCATTGACTCGCGCGATGAAGCCAAGCAACAATTGCGAGCCATGCTGCAAGGTATGTTTGGCGCGGCCAGCAGCAAAGTCGTAATCGAAGAATTTTTGAAAGGCATAGAACTTTCGGTGTTTGTACTGACCGACGGGAAGAGTTATAAAATATTGCCAGAAGCTAAGGACTATAAACGCATTGGAGAAGGCGACACCGGGTTGAACACCGGTGGTATGGGAGCCGTATCGCCTGTGCCGTTTGCTACGCCGGAGTTTATGCAGCGTGTCGAAGAGCGCATTGTAAAACCTACCGTGAAAGGCTTGCAGCAGGAGGGCATTACCTACAAAGGTTTTATTTTTATCGGACTGATGAATGTGAACGGCAACCCGTATGTGATTGAATACAACGTGCGCATGGGTGATCCCGAAACCGAAGCGGTGATGCCGCGCCTCGATGCCGACCTGCTTGATTTGTTTGATGGTGTGGCGCACGGGACGTTGCACGAAAAAAAATTCGACATTGTTCCGCAAACAGCGGTGACCGTGGTATGCGTATCGGGCGGCTACCCCGAAGCCTACCAAAAAGAGTTGACGATAACGGGTTGCGATGCAATAACTAAATCATTAGTTTTTCATGCCGGAACAGCCGTGAAAAATAATACACTTGTAACAGCAGGTGGGCGCGTGTTGGCGGTTACTTCGCTTAGCAATAATATTGAAGCTGCACGGCAGGCAAGCTATGCAACAATCGCCGGAATAAAATTCGAAGGCCTGTATTTCCGCCGCGATATCGGAAACGACTTAAAATAATACGATAAGTTTTATCCACGAATTACACTAACTACACGAAGGAAAGATGCACATTGAGATGCTAAATAGAAATTACACAAATTGTTTCTTATTTGCAAAGCAACAAATTAGTGTGACAGTGTTTCTAGTGTCTTAAAATTAGTGTAATTCGTGGACAAAAAGAAAGAGTTTATATGTTTTTGAACTTACTACGACGCAACAATTTTTTCGCACTCGGCTTTTGCTTTGTGTTGCTGCTGCTGCTGTGGGCGCCGCGATTGGTAGCGGGTTTTGCAGTTGATGCAAATATGCTGCATCCGCAAATAGTAGCGCAATCGCTATGGTTGGGGCTCTTATCAAATAATGGATGGTTTACGCTTGTGGCATTCTTGCTTACGTTTATCGGTGCGTGGTTTCTGTTATTTCTCAATAACCGCCACATGTTTCATAGCTCCAATGAATTTTTGTTGCCATTGCTTTATGTGTTGATAGCGTCGGCTATTCCTTCCACACAATGGTTTTCGGGGGCACAGGTGGCGCTGGTATTCATTGCAACCGGGCTGAATTTTTTATTCTTCTCGCACCACCGCACGCCGGGGCTGGCCGAATTGTTTACCGCCGTATTTTGTTTTTCGGTGGCGGCATTGTGTTTCCCTCCGGTGTTACTGTTACTTTTATTAATGCCCATGGGAGTGCTCACGCTACGCTCGTTCGCCTGGCGCGATTGGCTGGTGTTACTCATAGCCGCTGCTTTGCCATTTGCCTATTGCTACCTTTATTTTTGGCTGACAACACACGATGCACAGCTGTCACTGACGGCTTTTAATGTGCTGTTGCCGTCGCTTCCACAAAGCATTTCGGTTGGCAATACTTCTTTGGTAACATTCCTGGTTGCTATTGTGTTGATTGTTTTGATAGCTATTGTGGGTGGTTTTTCGAGGCAACAAGGCAGTAAGGTAAAGACGTTCCATATACGTGCTGTTTTTCTGTGGATGATGTTATTTTTAGTAAGCGGTTTTATTTTTTACCCTGCCTATAATTTTCAACTGATGCCCCTGTTAGCCTTTCCTATAGCGGTAATTGCCGCCAATTACTTTGCACAGCCAAAGGGACGGAAGATGAAAATTTTCTGTTGGTTAATATTGTTGTTAGCAATTATTTATTTACAACTGGCATAAATTTTGTAAATTTGTTTTTTTAAACTTTGAATCTTTAAATTATTTTGTAATGAAATTCGGCGTAGTGATTTTCCCCGGTTCCAATTGCGACCACGACATGATTTATACTTTTCGCGACATCCTTAAACAAGAAGTGGTGGAGTTATGGCACAAAGACCATGATTTGAAAGGAGTGGATGGTGTATTGTTGCCCGGTGGTTTTTCCTATGGCGACTACTTGCGCTGCGGTGCATTGGCCAAATTTTCGCCTATTATGAAAGAAGTGATGGAATTTGCCGACAAAGGCGGTTTTGTAATGGGCGTATGCAATGGTTTCCAAATCCTTTGCGAGAGCGGATTATTGCCCGGTGTACTATTGCCTAACAACACCCAGAAGTTTATTTGTAAAAATATTTACCTGTTGCCCGACAGTAAAACGTCGTATGCAACCTGTTACCTTGATAAATCGCAACCGCTCAAAATTCCCATTGCCCATGCCGATGGTCGCTACTATGCCGATGCTGCCACACTGGCCTCGTTGCAAGCAAACGATCAAGTGCTGTTCCGTTATTGCGACGAAAGCGGCAATGTGTCGGAATCCATGAACCCCAATGGTTCGCTCAACAACATTGCCGGTGTATGCAATGCGAAGAAAAATGTGTATGGGATGATGCCGCACCCCGAGCGCGCCACCGACCTTAACCTTGGCAACACCGACGGCTTGAAAATTTTCGAATCGGTGCTGAAGATGTTGAAATAATAAAAATTCAAGAAAAATTATACTACCTGTCCGGTTGAGGGGAAACTACCTTATCATGGCTTGAACATCAGGGGTACTGAATGTTCCTAATTTACCATTTTGCTCGAATATTAAATACACGCCTAATTCCGGGTGGTCAATTAGAAATTGTTTGGTTTCCTCTACTCCCATAACCATGAATGCGGTTGCATAAGCGTCTGCCGTCATGCAATCGGATGCAATAACAGTGACACTTAATAAATTGTGCAATACCGGATAGCCTGTTGCCGGATTGATCGTATGCGCATATTTTTTACCGTTTTCTTCATAAAATTTCCGGTAGTTGCCCGATGTAGCCAATGATCTATCACTGAACTGAAGGATCGTTTGCAGATTTTTACCGGGAAAATTATTTCCATCAATAGGTTTATCAATGCCTACCGCCCATAATCTTCCCTTGCTATTTATCCCTTTGCAGCGAATTTCGCCTCCGATTTCTACAATATAATTGCGTACACCCGACTGTTCCAGGAAATGAGCCACCACATCAACCCCGTAGCCCTTTGCTATGGCGTTTGCGTTGAGTGTTACGCGCGGGTCATTTTTTATAATTTGCGAATGTTCCAGTTTTACATGTTCCATTCCGCAGAATAACTTCAGGCTGTCAATCATGTGTTGCGTCACTTTCTCCCGGTTCTTGAACCCGAAGCCCCATACATTGAATAACGGAGATGCCGAAATATCAAAAGCGCCTCCGGTAATCAAGTAAATTTCGTAGCTGCGTAAAAAAGTGGCCGTAAATAAACTATCTACTTTTACATTTTCGTTCCGGTTGATTTTTGAAATAATGGACTGCGGATTATAGATCGACAGTGATTGATCGACGTTTTTTAATTGGGTCGCGATGCCATTTGTTATAAATGCAGAATCGGCGACGTTGTCATGAATAATATGGTACGAAGTACCCATCGTAAACCCATCCAAAACTATATATTTTCGTTGTTGGCCACTACAGTTGGAAAACAAGAGGGTAACGATAAGAAGAGAAAAAATTTGTTTCATAGCGAAAGAAAAGCCAAAGGTAAATAATTTCTTTGAATTATCAGAAAATGTTCAATTTATGACAGGAGTAACATGTTTCGGCTTTTCTGAGGCAGGAGTTTACTTGTACTTGTTATTTTCATATAACAACAGTTGGCAGCAATCAACAGGCGGAGTTTTGCCTCCTAATACCTAAAAATGTATACTAAAAATGTTAATATATGAAAAATAGTGTTAAAAAGTGTTAATTACGTGAGGATCTGTATAAAAATCTGGGAATAAGGTATTATCTTTGTATATATAAAATGTACAGCTATGTTTATACAAGCAGCTTTCAAAAACGAAAACGCAATATTACACATAGAATCCAGTATTATTGATTTTATGATGACCATTGGGACAAGTTCCTTTTGCTGTTTATTTAGGGCTGTTGTTAAATATAACTTGCTAATTGAAAAAAGTAGTTAACGTTTTGTATCACTGTTTTATAATGGGATTGCAAATAGTAAACATAAGTTCATGAAAATACTATATTCTTCTTTGTTTTTTTTGTTTTGCACTGTGTGTACAGCAAATGCGCAAGGTACCTTTACCGTTGGGTCAACCCCCGGTGCTGACTATCCTACACTGCTGGCGGCTGCCACAGCAACAAGCGTGCCGGCAGGGTCCACATTGGAATTATTAGAAGACCAAATCTGTAGCAATATTACCATTTCAAAAAGTTTGATCATCCGGAAATCGCCATCTGCAACAGGCGATATTGTACTTCATTATGATGAACTAAAGACCGTTCGTCATTTTACTATTAGTGGGACAAATACTTCGGTAACCTTTGAAAATCTGCTGTTTCAAGGACCGAATGCGACTTCAAACGAAATAACTATCGGTGGTGGGATAGCATCATCGACCGCTAATAATACTCTTACACTTACTAATTGCAAAATAACAGGCTGCCGGGTAACCGGCGCTGGAGGAGCTATTAGTTTTACTGTTGCCTCACAAGCAGTAACACTAACCAATACGGAAATAATCCATTGTTCCTCAACCAGTGCAGGGGGAGGTATTTACTGTAGCGGGACGTTAAGAATAAATAATTCAACTATTTCTAATAATATTGCAACAGCTAACGGTGGCGGTATTTATGCAATCGGGGCATTGACTCTAAATAGTACAACCATATCGGACAATAGAGCCGGCTGGAACGGAAGTACATATACCGGCAACAATTATGGCGGCGGTGTTTATGCGAATGCTACTTTAACTTTGCAAGGTGCGGTAGCTATCAATAACAACCGCACAGCTGCTTTTGGAGGTGGTATCTATAAAGGTACAGTTACAGCGCCTTTTGATGTAAGCGGGCTTACTTCTTTAAGCATCAACAGTAACTCGTCGTCAAATTCTTCCGGAGGAGGTATATATACAACAACTGCAATTGATTTTTCTACTGCTGTTAGTTTAGATACCATAGAAATCAAAGACAATGCTGCCGGTACAACCGGCGGCGGTATTAATGCTACAGTCGCTTTGACGCTTACAAAATCAAATATCTCTGGTAATACGGCAGTACAGCATGGCGGCGGAGTTTATGCAGGCGGAACATTAACTTTGAATAATGTAACCGTATCAGGCAACAGAGCCGGTTGGAACGGAAGTACCTATACCGGCACGTTTCATGGGGGGGGCGTCTATGCCAACAACAATTTAACGTTGCAAGGCGCTATAGATATCAGCAACAACAACACAAGCAATACGGGAGGCGGTATTTATAAAAGTGCGGCTGCAGCTGCTTTTGACGTAAGCGGGCTTACTTCTTTGAAAGTGAATAATAATGCAGCAAAAAATGCTACCGGAGGCGGAATATATACCGTAACAAATCTTGACTTTACTACTGCTACTAATTTAGTTTCGGCCGAAATCAATAACAATGAAGCCAGAACAAATGGAGGTGGTATTTATGCCAACGTTTTGTTAGGGCTGAAAAATATAACCATATCGGGTAATAAAGCCGGGTATGATGGCATTGATTATGTCGCGGGCAACAATTTAGGAGGGGGCGTTTATGCCAACAATAGCCTTGTTTTAGCCGGTAGTGTAACTGTAAGCAATAACACTGCAGGGAATACCGGAGGAGGTATTTTCAAAAGTAATACAAATACATCTATTACTACAACCGATCTGACATCTTTTACTGTTGATGGAAACGAGGCAAAAGGATTGCATACGTCCACTATCGGTTTGGGTGGTGGTATCTATTTAGCTTCAGCTAGTCCTTTGGATTTCTCAAATGCATTTACCAACATAAGCAATAACACGGCCAAAGTTTCCGGCGGGGGTATTTATACAACAGGAACATTGGATTTGAAAAACGCTGTTATTTCAGGCAATACAGCCGAAACAGGAATCGGTGGCGGTATTTATACATCCAATACCATAAATGCAACCAATGTGAGAATAACCGGCAATAATGCCGGACAGCAAGGGGGCGGTATTTATAGTAGTACACAAGGGTTAACATTTTATAGTTCAACTATGTTTGGCAATAAAGCCGGACAGCAAGGGGGTGGTATTTACTCTGTAACCAATACTCAAACTAACTATATCAGGGGGTATAATCTTACTCTATCGGATAATATAGCAGGATGGGATTTTACAAGTAACACGTATTCTTCCAGTCTTTATGACGGCGGAGGAATTTATGCGAATGGGCCTCTTGCCTTCAACGACTCGTTGACCATCACAAACAACACAGCCACGGGCAATGGAGGCGGTATCTATAAAAAACCTTCTACTGCTGCAGGATTTGATGTGGCCGAAGTTAAGGTTCTTACCCTTACCGGAAACCTGGCAATAAATGGCCATGGAGGCGGATTCTACAGTACGTTTGAACTGTTATTTACAAAACAGGAAGAAGGTATGGAAACCCGCGCCGTTATTACGGACAACAGCGCCGGAGGTTCGGGAGGAGCCATATATACTACGGCCGACTTGTACTTTACCTATACAAACGACCAGTCAAGCCTGAACATTTCCAACAATAGCGCCGGACAAACGGGAGGAGCCATTTTTGTGAATGGAGGGATCTTTGCCCTTAACAAAGCCGCTGTATCGGGGAATAGCGCTACCGGTTCGGGTGGAGCGATCTATATGGCAGGAGCAAAATCAATGAGTATTCTTAAAAGTATGTTTAACGGTAATATATCGGGAAGCACCGGAGGAGCTGTTTATTCTGCTTCAACAAATGTATTACAAGAAATTGCCAACTGTACTTTTTTCAAAAACAGTGCGAATACCAACGGTGGTGCTATTTACATCAATAGCGGTACAGCGGCTGTTTATTATTGCACATTAAACGGTAATAGCACTACTTCTACTAGCAACTCTAACGCTATTTACTGGAATAGCGCAGGAATATTAAATTTGAATGGAAATATTATATATGGAAACGGAACCGGTACGGATTCGGAAATATACCGTGCTGCCGGCACGCTAAAGGCAAATTATAATATCGTTCGGGAACAAAGATAGGTTCAACTATCGAATGCAACTTTCTGCAAAGATGCAAAAAAATCTTCTTTAGGGGATTTAAAATTTAATTTTTTTCTTGGTCTTCGGTTAATTTTATATTGTATTTGTTTGATTTGTTCGTTAGTATATTCATCA
>JAVBNJ010000029.1:0-4246 GCA_031551625.1 Bacteroidales bacterium
AAACCGTAACGATTCAACTTTTCGCCCTGAATCGTCATTTTTTCGGTTACTAATGGCTTTATTAGAATTTCCATGTCCGTTGCGTAATAATTATGCACGACCCAGTTGCTTGTTCAACGCTTCGGCAGTGTCGCCAACCAACACGAGTTTAGTGGCGTTCATAATGTCGTAAGTAGTGAGTTCCGTTACGGGTACTACTTTTGTGCGTTGCAAGTTGCGTGACGATAAGTAAATATTGTTATTGTTCTCGGGAAGCACCATCAACACTTTAGCATTACCGGCTACATTCAAGTTTTTGAAAATAGCAATAATTTCTTTTGTTTTCGGAGCTTCGAAGGTAAACGATTCGAGCACAGTGATTGCTTCGCCTTTTGCTTTATAAGCCAAGGCGCTGCGGCGTGCCAATTGTTTAATCTTCTTGTTGAGTTTGAAACCGTATTCATGCGGTTTGGGGCCGAAAATGCGGCCACCACCTACATAAATAGGAGCTTTGATACTACCGTGACGTGCACCACCCGATCCCTTTTGGCGAACGATTTTCTTAGTACTGTACGCCACTTCGTTGCGCTCTTTGGTCTTGTGTGTACCTTGGCGTTGGTTGGCTAAGTATTGTTTTACGTCGAGGTAGATAGCATGATCATTGGGTTCGATTGCGAACACCGAGTCGTCGAGCGTAATCTTTTTTCCCGACTCTTTTCCATCGATTTTGTATACTGATAGTTCCATAGTCGATTAAGCTTCTATTAATAAGTACGACCCTTTGGCTCCGGGGATAGACCCTTTTACCAACAATAAATTATTTTCGGGGATTACCTTGATCACTTTCAAGTTCAAAACTTTCACTTGATCGCCACCCATGCGTCCAGCTAAGCGTTTTCCGGGGAATACGCGCGACGGATATGATGATGCACCCATTGAACCGGGAGCACGCAAACGGTTGTGCTGACCGTGGGTTTGACCACCCACACCTGCGAAACCGTGACGTTTCACAACGCCTTGGAATCCTTTACCTTTAGAAGTACCTGTAACGTCGGCCCAATCCTCTTGATTTTCGGGGTTGAACACATCCGATACATTAACAGTGTCTCCCAATGCCAATTCTTTGCTGAAGTCGTTAACAAACTCCGCAATCTTGCGCTTCGGGGTGGTGCTTGCCTTTTTGAAATGGCCTATTAAGCCTCCGCTGGTGTGCTTTTCTTTCTTTTCGTCATAGGCAAGTTGAACGGCGGCATAACCATCTTTTTCTACCGTTTTAACCTGCGTAACAACACACGGTCCAGCCTCAATCACGGTGCAGGGGATGTTTTTCCCATCGGCACCGAATACGGAAGTCATTCCGACTTTTTTACCCAATAATCCAGGCATGTGATTGATTTAATTTATTAATTTATAATTATTTAATCCTGTTTCGGCTAAAAAACAGGATTGCAAAGATAGTAAAAACATTTGAATTACAAACAGGTTATCAACATTTTTTTATGGCAAGATAGGTTCAACTATCGAATGCACTATTCTGCAAAGACAGCAAAGTTTATCTAAAAAAGGAATCAAAGTGTTTAGTGGATACAGGCTATCAGGGAATACAGAAGATTCATCATAATAGTGAACATCCTAAGAATATAAAGAGTAAAAAGCAGCCTTTGACGAAAGAGGATAAAAAACAAAACAGGCGATGTATCTACATCGCCTCGTTTCGCCTAACCTAAACCTATGAAAAAACTATTTTCGATAACTAAGATGTAGTTTTTTGCAAAAGGTTTAATTATTTTTCAAAAATTTCTACCGCCCGTTTGTAAATACCTTGCAGGTAGGCGATAGCCATGCCATAGTTGGTAACCGGTATACCGGCTTCAATAAACAATTGCAGGCGGTTGTGCAGTTGTTTGGAGGTTATCATGCAAGCGCCGCATTGCAGCACCAGTGTATAATCGGTAATGGTGCGAGGTAGTGGTGATAACCCCGATACGATTTCGAATTCGAGGTTCTTCTTCGTGTATTCACGCAACCAGCGGGGAATTTTTACGCGGCCAATATCGTCGCAAGTGCTATGGTGGGTACAGCTTTCGAGGATAAGTACACGATCGCCGTCTTTCAGCTTATCGATCGCCGGCGTACCTTTTAGGTAGGCGGCAAAATTACCTTTGTGGTGGGCAAGCAGCACACTGAAGCCAGTGAGAGGCACCTCGCGCGGAATTAATTTATCAATCTTTCCGAACAGCTGGCTGTCGGTAATTACCAATGAAGGTTTTAGTTTAGTGACTAAAAGAAACGATTCAATTTCTGTTTCTTTCAAAACTATTGCCACACAATGGTTGTCGAGCAATGCGCGAATGGTTTGCACTTGTGGCAAGATCAACCGGCCTTCGGGCGCTTCGCTGTCGATGGGTGCTACGAGTAGTACAATATCATTTGGTTTTACCAATCCTTCGAGCAATGCCGGTTGGTGGTGAATGGTTGTCGGTGCAATGTTTTTTAGCAAACGTATTACTTCGTCATTCTTTAGATTTGACAAATTTTTAGAATTTGCCAAATCTGTAGTTGCAATGTAATCAACAACTGTAGTGTGGTATTCCTTGTTGATTTGCTCAATCGTTTCCGGTGTAGCAAGCTCGAGGTCGGCTTTGTTGTGCAACACCATGAATGGCACATCGGCTTTGCGGAAAGCGGCTAGTAAATTTTGTTCGAACTCACCGAATGTGTTATGTGCAATAACTAAAATTGCGATATCAATTTGCTCAATTACCTGCTTGCTTTTCTCCACGCGCTGCGCTCCCAATGCACCTTCATCATCAATGCCTGCCGTATCAACCAGCACTACCGGGCCAATGCCGGTGAGTTCAATTATTTTTTTTACAGGGTCGGTGGTGGTGCCGGGCATGTCCGATACAATGGCTACTTGCTGCCCCGTGAGCGCATTTGTTACCGAGCTTTTGCCGACATTACGCCGCCCGAAGATTCCGATATGTAATCTATTATTCATTATAGTTACTAAATTATTTTCCACCCCCTGCACCCCTGTCATCGAGGGACAAGCTGTCGCTAATTTGCGACGTAAGCTTTTCCCCTTTGGAGGGGGTATGGGGAAGATTCAGTTCTATGTTTTTATTCTTTTTTCTATGGCGATTTACTAACGACACAGCCAAAGCCAGCAATACAAAAAACAGTACACATGTAGCAATCATTGCCAGCACGTTCGGTTGTGGTTTGATAATTTTCTGTCCTTCGGGTTGGGCATAATGTTTGGGAAGTATTGCGATCCGTCCGTTTTGAGAAAGCGAATGTAAATAATTGCTCAATGCAATCCACTCTTTCAGTTCTGCATTTTTCGGCAGGCGAATGATCTGTTGCGTAAAGTCCGTTACCGGATTTCCATTGGCATCTTTTGGTTTCAGTGATAACAGGCCATGTGTTTTTGCACCTACCACACCCAACATTTGTGCGGCATATAAACTAGCTACCACCGGATATAATTTATTTTTATCAGGCAATTGGTAATTGCCTTCCCTGTCTTCGACCCACACTTGTGTTATCTTTGTAAAGAACAGCCGGTGCGGATCGTAGCTGTAGCGCAATCCTGCAAAAAATAATTGCGCTTCGGGCATAATGGATGTTATTGATGCATCGATTTCACATACGTTGGAAAGCTCGCTGCCATTAAGGTACACGCACACCAGCGGGTAACCCGCATGGCCATCATCGCCCACACCCAATGAAAGGATGCTGAAAATATCTTCTTCTGTGCTGTAGCCTTTGTACAAATCGTTGCGTAGCGTACCTCTGGGAACAATGGCAATGGGCCGTTCAATATGCAATGCACATTCGGCGGAAAATGCAAACGCATCGGCCACGAGGTTTCCCAGCAACGATTCACCGGTGGTGTCGGCAGCGCACGGAAGATAGTAATTGCTGAACACTACCGTATCGTTAATCGCTTTGTGTAGATTGTGAAAATAGGTAGCGTTCAACTCGCGCCCGAACGAATCAATGGCGGCTGCCACCATTTTGTTGGGAACAAATGTGCTATCAATGGCTATCAAGCGATAACTGAGCAATTCTTTGCTATCGGCATCAATTGTAAGTTCTCCTAAATAATTGGCATAAGCGCCCGACGAAGCAATTACGGTTTTGTGTACGATTAGCGGCTCAGGCAGCACGGTGTGCGAATGCCCGCTGATGATTACATCAATGCCCGTTACTTCGCGCGACAGTTGCTCGTCTTCCAACTTTCCACGTTCTTCGGTGCCGC
>JAVBNJ010000056.1:0-12577 GCA_031551625.1 Bacteroidales bacterium
TATTGTTTCAACAGCTAACAATATTTGATCAGAGAAGTTGAAGATGTCATCTAAATTTTCAATAGGGTATTTTATAAAATCTTTCTTCTCTTCATTGAAAAAGGCAATATATTTTTTCTTTCCGTTAAAATAAAGGCGACAGAATGTTTTTCTAACGCTATCGTCTAATAGAATGTTAAAGTAACTAAGGGTATCTTTATATGAAACTCGCGCAACGTTTATTTTATTTCTTAAAATTGATTTTATAATTATGCAACCTTCTACTTCTTCTACTGTAGTGATTATTTTTTCGCCATTTTCTTCTACTTCTAGTTGAGATTCCTGAATAGCAGGTTTATTCACTTCTTCATTAGCTTTCAAGGCTAATTTTAAACGATCTGATATCAACTCGTTTATGTAATTACTAATAGATTTTTTGGTGAGAGTCGTAAACTGTTCTAGTACTTTTGCAGTAATTATTCCATCATAAACTTGACGTGTAAATAACTTTACAAACTCAGTCGAAGGAGTTTCAAATTCGTTTTTTATAACGGATTTTAGCTCACTTGTGTATTTTAGCTCATTGGCAGAACTTAAAATATTTCCAATATCAAAATATGATTTATGGAACTTTTTTAATTCTTCAATATGGTTATCTTTTAGATCTAATATATTTAATTCTAAAAATGGTTTTTCGTCCATTTTATTAGGCGTTTCCAAATCTGTGTAGAAACGATATACGATACCGTTTGTTAGTAATCCAAATTTAGCTGGCGAAACATGATAATATCGTAATAGTTGATTGTCGTGTAATGTTAAGTCTTGTCCCCAATGTTTACATTCAATTAATATCGTCGGTACTCCTTCTTTCATTATGGCATAATCTATTTTTTCACCTTTTTTAGTTCCGATATCACATGTATATTCTGGAACTACTTCCAAGGGATTAAATACATCATAGCCCAGTATCTGAATAAAAGGCATAATAAAAGCATTCTTTGTCGCTTCTTCTGTTTCGATATTGTCTTTTAGTTTTTCTACCCTATCGGATAATTGCTTAATTTGATCTTTGAAATCCATTGCAGTAGGTTTTAAATTGTATAAATAAATAGCATTTTGATTTACTAAATTATAAACTGTTCGGAACTCTATTCTCTTTGATTCGATGTTCAGCTATTGCGAATTTCTCCGTACTCATATTTTTAATCTTAATCAAAACCGTTTTCTTTTTGTATTCTGGTAATTGTTCGTAGATGAATTTGAGTACTCCGTGTATAGTGCGAAAGCCTTTGCGGGTAGTTGTAAAGAGAGATTTTTCTTTAAACGAGACTTCTATTTTTAGTACATCGTTTTTGTGTAATTTGAATGGAATAGGTTGCTTCATAGTTATAGTGGATTATACTTTACACATCAGGTGATTACGAATGCAAATATACAAAAAATACTTGAATATGCTTTAAATTTTTCAAAGAATACAATCAAACTATAACCACGATTCAAAACGATTATGTACCTTGTAATTCAAAGTTACCTCAATATTTCAAAGTTCGCAATACCATTTTACTAATCCGACTGTCCGTACATTGTTGTAATGGCTATGGCTAGTAGTACCACTATTGTCGGCATTAACAAAGAGTAGAGGATGAGGATGGCTGTTTACACTATCGTGAGCTTGTTTATGGGTGGTAGCCGGGGTCAACATCCGGCCAGAATTTATGCCCAATTTCTTGTGGGGTGGGAATTTTTGGGGTTTCCCACTGAAACGGCTTTGGGCTTTGGGTTATTTTTATTGATGACGTGGCGTCTTTGAATTGTGTTTTGTCTTGTAAATAACGCAGATTGTAGGCTTCAATATTTTCAAGATTGCCTTCATCCAGTCTAATTACCCCTTCAATATTCACATTTTCCCAGCGCCCCTTAAGAATACGGTAAAAATCTATATCCCATTCTCCAATAATTGTAACATTGCGCATATCAAGATTGCGAGAAATGGTTTGGGTGCCCATAAGCCCAAGACTACGGGGGGAAACCAATTTAATGTTGTTAAGTTGCTGGCTGCCATTGCCAATATCTAAATACGCTTCATTCATATCATTGTGTAATAATATGGCTGTAGATTGTTCAGCACCACCCAAACGGGAGTTAAGGTATTGCCGTTCACCTGCGGCAGTGTTGCCTTTTTTGGGTAAATAGTTATTATAAAGGAGATAAGAAACTTTTAGAGGAGACAGTATTACCCGCGTTAGATTGCATTTTTCCACACGAAGAATTTTCCCAAGCATCATGCCTTCATCCATTGAGACATTTTCTACGTATGCATAATTTCCATCAAGCGTGGAATTTTTAAATGTGCTGTTGCGCACCCAGACGCTGCCGCCATATAAAACAGCATCATTAAGATTTGAATCAACTACACGGATGTGAGCTTTACGGGCTGAAAAGAGAGAGCCGCCACCAAAGCCGATACGTTTTCCGGGGGAATCCGTAGATGCGCCTCTTGGAGAAAAATCGTGCATGTTGCGAAAGCAAACATAACCCCCTTCGGACCTTATGTCTTCAAACCAGGCACTATGGATGCGCGTGTTTTCAAATAAAATATCTATCATGGTAGAATATTGAAAATTCGTAATATTCTCTAAAAATTGTGGGTCTCCCCTCCCTTCAAATGTGCAATTCTTGAAAGCTATATTTTCAAAATGGCAAAATCTCATTCTGCAATTTATGAATGTGCAGTTTTCAAATGTTACATTGGTAAATTTTGCCCCCTCGGCATTAACTGTGTCAAATTTCATATTTCGTATGGTAGCGTTGCGTATATCCAGCCCTTTTATAACCTCATTCCTATATGTTGAATTACTCAAGCGTTCCGGGTTGGCGTTCAATTTATTAACATCAATAGCTGCGGATTGATTTTCCATACTTAATACTCCTGTCAAAACGGTAATAAACATCATAAAAAGGTACTTGCTCATTGTCAATCTCATTTTAAATCAAATTCTGAAGGGAAACGGTTAATCATTTTTTTAATTGAAGGTAGCTTTGTAAAGTTGTTTTATAGTTTGAAAAATAGGGGTATATGTTCAATATCTCACTTCCTCAAAGTTTGCAATCAAATTTTACTAATCCGCCAGCCCGTACATTGCTGCAATGGCTATGGCCAGCAATACCACTACTGTCAATACCAGCAAAGAGTAGAGGAGGGTGATGAAGACGGCTTTCCAAACTACCGTGTGCTTGTGGCGGGGGCGGTAAAAACGGTAGAGCGCCAGCATAAAATAGACGGCAGGCACGAGAATGAGAAATGTGAGCGACAGCCAGTCTGCCCATTCCCAATCTGGCCACAGGCTGTCGATGCCAAACAGCAGGCTGTAGTACAATAGCAGGAACGTATAGAAATGCGTGGTGAACACCAAATGGAACATGTAGTAAAAACGGTTGCGCCAAAAGAACAATTTTAGCAACAGCGCAAACACAGGGATAAACAGGAACATCACGTATGACGCATAGGTCGAAACATAACCCCGCATCTTTTCGGGAGTAAACGCTTGTTTTAATTCTTCTTTTCGTTTTTCCCTGGTTTTACTACCGGACGCTTCCGTCGCCGGTTCTACAGTCTTGTCTGTTTGTGAGACGGCCACTACCTGCTCGGTGGTATGTGGTGCTTTTACAGCGCCTTTCTCTTCGTCGTTGCTCCAGTCAATGTCGCTGATAGCAACAAAGACAAACAACAGCACCGACATCCAGAACAGTTTAACCGGATGCACATAGCGGTTGATGTGTCCCGCGCGGTATTCTGCCGAAAGGAATCCGGGGCGGGTTAGCAGGTAGCCCAGTGTGAGCGGTGTTTTAGCATCAACTGCAAAAGCATTCTCGAGCAACTGCCCCGATAGTTTTATGATGGGTTGCCCTGCGCCAGCCGTAATGCTTTGCCCGCATTGGTGGCAATAGCATCCCACCGTTTCGGTATCGCAGTTCCGACACCTGGTATTTACGGGGATCGCTTTTGGCGCCCGCTGCCGTTTGAAAATAGATTTCCAATTTACTTTCTTCGCCCGTGACATTCTGTCGACTTACTAACCGGTTAAAACTAATTAATTAGGTACGCATTTTTACTTCGTTCAAACTACCCAACAATACATCAAGAAACAAGTAAATGGTAGTGCTGTGTGTACCGTTGGGGCTTTCATATTTCTTTACTTTACAACCTTTATTTTTCATAGTGTTGTAGGCATTGATGGTGTTCACCGGATAGACCCACGTATCGGCGTTTCCGTACACGAAAACCAAACTGTCGGCAGGCGCGAAATCAACCAGCGAATTTTGCGTTAGTACATTCAGGAATTCTGTATCGGTGCCGTTCAATACGCTACTGATAAATTCCGGTTTGAAAAGTTGTTGCGGGTTGGTATGGATATCTAACTTGGCCGGTTCGAAATAACCCAATTGGTAGCCCGCTGCTTGCAGCTTGGCATTATCGCTGTCGGAAAAAATAGCGGAGTAGCTTTTGCTGTAACCATAGTCGGTTTTGAACATGCCCAATGCCCACAAGTAACTGCTCACTTCGTACTTGTCGAGGTCGGTACTTTTGCGCATGAATTCTTTGGCAAATGCCACATTATCGTAGGGGCCCGAGCCGGCAATGGTTTTATCGACCGACAAGTCGGAGCCATACAGTTCTTGTATCGCTTTCTGTACGGCCACTGCAGTATAACCACCTTCGGAATAACCGGTGATAATGGTACGTGGGTTGAACGGCAAGCCCACCCCGGCGGTATATTCCCGGAAAGCCTCTACCATGTCGACACCCGCTTGCCCCAGCGATTGCTGATGGATATACGGATGCGTTACCGACGTGCTTTGCCCGTAGCCCACATAGTCGGGAACCAGCACCACGCAATTGTAGCCGGACGAAATAACAGCGGCAAAAAACAGATCAAGCGAATAGTTTAGCACTGATTCCACCTGCTGCGAAGGTGTTTCGTCCTTGCCAATGGTGCCGTGTGCATATACTACTACCGGAAAAGATTTGTTCAGGTTTTTAGGAACAAAAAATACGCCGGAGGCCTGCATCGCTTTGTTTTGTGGGTATTGCGTACGGTAGGTTACGGCATACGGTGTCACATCGGTTTGCGGCAAGCTTGCATATTGGCCATACCCGAACACGGTGAGCGCCGATTGCAGAACGGATTTAGTTGCATCCGGCTTTTGCTTGGCTTCTACTAAATAATTAGTTACAACGGGGTCGCTGTCCTTCGAGCACGATGCAAACAACAATAGCATCAATGCCGCTGCTGTAAAAAGATATTTCATGGGTTGTATTTAGTCACGCTGTTTTTTTTCTTTCTTTTTCTTTAGTAATAGCGATAGGAGCGAGGTCACCACCCCCACCGTACCACCGTGCCCCGATAGTCCGATAAGGCGATTCGTCAGGTTGGTTACAATCTGTGGCAACGAGAACGCCCGTTTCACTTTTTCGTAATCCTTGCGCAATAATTTTTCGGACAAGCGGATACGTTCATGCAGCCTGTCTTGCTCACGTTGCAATTGCTCAATCGTGCGGATGTGTGCATAGTGTTTACTCATAGCCATGCTCCTTGTGGTGATGATGTTCTTTCTTGTCGTTATCGAAGAATAGCTTGCAGAACAAGGCTACCAGCCGGTTGGTGATAAGCCGCTTGCGGAACACGAGTACCAGTGCCAGCAGCAGCACGTAGAAGCCGCCCGCTATGAGCATGGCCAGCGCCATTGACCCCAGCGCTTCGCCTACCCAGTAAGTAACGGCGCCGAGGAAAAACAGCAGCGCGAAATTTGCCAGCAGGATAGCGATAAATACCGTGAGGGCGAAACCGCCGCCCACCGACAGGCCCTTCGCTAAACTCAGCTTCAGCCCGTCGATGCGCAGGTTGATGTACTGCGTCACGTCTTTGGCGATGCTTTCCAGTTGAGGAGTGTTTGAATCCATGGCGTTAGGCAGTTTCTTCGTCCATGTCCGGCACGAAGTTGTTTATTTTATCGCGAAGATGGTTAATTTCTTCGTCGAATGTTTCTTTCAGTTTTCGGCGGGTCTCGCTTCCCTTGTCGGGAGCCAATAGTAATGCTGCTACTGCACCTATTGCAGCGCCACCTAAAAATGCGAATAGTGTGGATTGTTTCATAACTTCAATTTTTAAGTATATAACAAAGATACAATATTTTTAGTAAATTTGTATCATGATACGAATCGATATATTGACAGTGGTGCCGGAGCTATTGGAAAGCCCGTTGGGTAATTCCATTCCGAAGCGGGCGCAGGACAAAGGGCACGTGGCGATACACATACACAACATCCGCGAATACGGCAAAGGCAGTTACCGGCAAGTCGACGATTACGCATTCGGCGGCGATGCGGGCATGGTGTTGATGATTGAACCGATTTACGAATTGATGCAGAAATTGCAAAGCGAACGCACGTACGACGAAATTATTTATTTGACACCCGATGGCGAACGGCTTTCGCAAGGCGTGGTGAACCACTTGTCGACAAAAGGAAATATACTGATTCTGTGCGGTCACTACAAAGGCATTGACCACCGCATCCGCGAACACCTGATTACGCGCGAAATTTCGATTGGCGATTATGTTCTTAGCGGCGGCGAACTGGCGGCGGCCGTGCTTGTGGATGCTATCGTGCGCATTGTGCCGGGCGTGATTTCCGACGAAACATCGGCGCTTACCGATTCGTTCCAGGATGGGCTGCTGGCGCCGCCGGTATATACGCGCCCCGAAGAATTTAACGGTTGGCGTGTGCCCGAAATTTTACTTTCGGGAAATCACAAAAAAATTGCCGAATGGCAGGAAGAACAGGCGCTGCAACGCACCCAACAATTGCGCCCTGATCTTTTAAATTAAAAATCAGAAATTAGAAATCAAAAATAGAACTATTATGGCAAAAGAAATCAAACAACCCAAATTTTTTGTACTGGATACTAACGTGTTGTTGCACGATTACAAAAGCATATACAACTTTCAGGAAAACGATATAGTATTGCCGATTACCGTGCTCGAAGAACTCGATAAATTCAAGCGCGGCAACGACGATATCAACTTCCATGCCCGCGAATTTGTGCGCGAACTCGATAAACTGACGGACAATAAACTGTTCAACGGCGGCGTATCGCTCGGCAAGGGGCTTGGCAAGCTGCGCGTGGTGTTGGGGCAAAAATTTTCCGATGCTATGGCCGAGTCGTTCTACGAAGACACCCCCGACCATCGTATTCTGGCTATTGCACAGCATGTGCGCGAAGAAATGCCCGACCGTGTAGTGGCGCTTGTGTCGAAAGATGTGAACCTGCGATTGAAAGCAAAATCGCTGGGCATTCCTGCGCAAGACTACCTGACTGATAAAGTACAGAACCTTGATGTGCTCAACCGCGAAGTGCAGACCATTGACGAATTCAGCGACGATGTGATAGCCCAATTATACCAGGGCAGCCAGAGCATTCCGATGAAAGGCGCGAAAATAACGGCCTATGCCAACCAATATTTCAATCTGAAAGGTGCGGCCTCTACGGCGTTGGGTGTGTATATCAAATCGTCGGACAGTATTGAGCATGTGGACAAGCAACGTGTGTACGGCATTGACCCGCGCAACTCCGAGCAAGTGTTTGCTTTTGATGCATTGATGCGTCCCGAAATCCAATTGGTGGCGCTTACGGGAATTGCCGGCACGGGTAAAACGTTGCTGGCGTTGGCCGCTGCGCTGGCACAGGAAGCCGGCTACGAACAAATATTGTTGGCGCGCCCTGTAATTCCTTTGCAAAATCAGGAAATCGGTTTCCTGCCCGGCGATATAGACGAAAAGATTGGCCCGTACATGTTGCCGTTGTTTGATAATCTGGGGTTCATCAAAAGCCGCTTCCGCCCGGGCGCCAAAGAATATGTGCGCATCGAGGAATTGCAGAAAACCGAAAAACTGAAAATTTCGCCGCTGGCCTACATCCGCGGGCGCAGTTTGTCGAACACATTTTTCATTGTCGACGAAGCGCAGAACCTTACGCCACACGAAGTAAAAACCATTATTACCCGTGCAGGCGAAGGTACCAAACTCGTGTTCACCGGAGACATCCAGCAAATCGATTCGCCTTACTTGGACATGAGTTCCAACGGCCTCACGTACCTGAGCGACAAGATGACGGGGCAGGAATTGTTTGCGCACATCAACCTCATTAAAGGCGAACGCAGCGCGTTGGCCGAACTGGCAGGAAACATCTTGTAAATTAAGAATGAGGAACCGACGCTCAGCGAAGCTAATTGCAATAAACTAACTAATTAGTTACTGTCCGAATTAATGAATATGCATAGTTCTTCGTATTCTTTGAATTTGGCGGCAATCAACGCTTTTGACCGGTTGATAGCTATTAATAGCCGGCCTAAAGAAACGGCTTCGTTGTTGGTAATATCTTTCAGGTTGGGTAACGTATCAAGGTCGGCCATATCTATGGTTTTCCCAAGCCACGACTGGTTGAATACATGCAGGGAGCGGTAAAGATTGTGCTGCTCTTCGTAATCTTGGAGAAAGGCTTGAAGCCCTTTTTCAGGGTCATCGTTGATTACTTCGCTGTTGCGTACGATAAACGAATTGAACAAACTTTGCAGATGCAGTTCTTCCATCCATTTTTTACGGATTGGATTTTCTTTTTTCTTGCGTGCCATACGGGTTGTAGGTTGTAGCGACAGCAAATAAAAAACGGTGCTATCACCCGTTTGACTTACACAAGAAAGACAATGTTTTCACATTTACCCGTTCCACGTATACAGATGTAGCACCGCTACTGCCATGTTGTGGAACAGGCATAGTAAATGTAAAAACATAAAATGTTTTTCTCGTATAAGTCGCTGCAAAGATACGAAAAAATAAAAACCTATACAGGAAAAAACAAAAACCTGTTATGTTTATAAATAAAATAATTCTAAATATACCAGAAATAACTATTGTTTTAAATAAATACTTCTAATATATTAGAACAAAATTAAATTTTAAATAGATTATTCTATTACATTAGAATAATTTTTTGTTGGTATTTATCTAAAACAAAGCGGGCGGCCAATTGGCCGCCCGCTTTGTTTATGCGCTTTTCAGTACTTCAACCAAGAATTTCCACCACTTGTCGACCGTGTCGATTTTCAGTTTCTCGTCGGGCGAGTGAGGGTAGCGGATAGTCGGCCCGCACGAAATCATATCCCATTTCGGATAGGTGCCGCCCAGCAAGCCGCATTCCAAGCCGGCGTGAATGGCTTTTACAGCAGGTTCGTTGCCATACATTTTTTTGTAAATGTCTTGCATCGATTTTAGAATCGGCGATGCAGGGTTGGGTTTCCAGCCCGGGTAGCCGCCCGTGAACTCACATTGTGCGCCGGCCAGTGTAAACACTGCACCCATCATGTTGGCAAGGTCGTCTTTGGCCGAGTCCACCGAACTGCGCATCAGGCACGACACTTGTGCTTTGCCCTTTTCGAGTTTCACAATAGCCAGGTTGTTCGATGTTTCTACCAGGCCGGGCATGGCGTCGCTCATGCGCATTACGCCGTTCGGACAACCGTATACGGCAAGAATCAAGGCGTTTTGTGTCTTCTCGTCTACTACATTCGCTGCTTTGTCGGTGGCTTCCAGCGCCACTTGCAGGCCTTCGTCGGTAGCCGACAGCTCGGCAGCGATGGTCTTGAACAAGTCGGTAACTAATTTTTTAGTGGTATCTACTTTTGCCGTAGGAACTAAAATTGTAGCGAATGCTTCGCGCGGAATGGCATTGCGCAGGCTGCCGCCGTCGATACCGGCAATGCGCAGGCCGCTTTCTTTTTGCAACAGGTGCAGAATGCGGAACAGAATTTTGTTGGCGTTGCCGCGGCCAAGGATGATGTCCATGCCCGAGTGGCCGCCTTTGAGGCCTTTTACTACCAGGCGGAACGTGTCGTAACCCGCAGGAGCAGCTTCTTCTTTGCCGTCGAATTTAAAGCTGCCGTCGAGGCCACCGGCGCAACCTACATACAGTTCGCCTTCGTCTTCCGAGTCGAGGTTAATCAGTGTTTCGCCTTTCAGCACGCCGGCTTTGAGGCCGAAGGCGCCGGTCATGCCGGTTTCTTCGTCAATCGTGAACAGCGCTTCAATAGGGCCGTGCACCAAATCGGTGGCTTCGAGTACTGCCATTGCCACAGCGCAGCCCACGCCGTTGTCGGCGCCAAGCGTAGTGCCGCGGGCCTTTACCCATTCGCCGTCTACGTAAGCATCAATCGGGTCTTTTTCGAAATCGTGTTTCGTGTCGCTGTTTTTTTGCGGCACCATGTCCAAGTGTGCTTGCAGGATAATGCCTTTGCGGCCTTCCATGCCTTTGGTGGCAGGCTTGCGGATAATTACATTGCCCGTTTCGTCGACAATGGTTTCCAGCCCGAGGTTTTTACCGAAGGCAACTACAAAATCGCGGATTTTTTCTTCGTGTTTCGAGGGATGCGGAATTTGGCAGAGTGCGTGGAAGTTCTTCCAAACACGTGCGGGTTCTAAGTTTGCGATACTCATAATTTTATTTTTTAGTTAAAGAATTTACTATTTTGTAAAGATACGAATTTTTTTGCAGGCAGCCACAAAAAAACACCGACAAGGTTGCTGCCGGTGTCTTCTAACAATAATTAATCAATGGAATTATTCCATTCCAAAACTGGTATCCACCAAAATGCGGCCGCAGTATTCACATACAATAATTTTTTTGCTCAATGCAATATCCAACTGGCGTTGGGGCGGAATTTTGTTGAAACAGCCGCCGCAGGCATCGCGTTCTACGGTTACTACCGCTAACCCGTTGCGGGCATTCTTGCGCACTTTTTTATAGGCGCTAATCATGCGTTCGTCGAGCCCTGCTTGCAACTCTTCCGATTTTTTCTCCAGTTCTTTTTCTTCTTTAGCTGTTTCGGCTACAATTTCATTCAATTCTTTTTTCTTGATTTCGAGATCTTCGGTCCGTTCGGCCATCAACTTCTTTGCCTCGTCGAGCATTGCTTTACGGTCTTTCATGGCAGCGGTATATTCTTTTACACGCTTTTCGGCCAGCTCAATTTCGAGGTTCTGGTACTCAATTTCTTTTGTCAACGAATCGTACTCGCGATTGTTTTTTACGTTCTTTTGTTGCTCGGTATATTTTTTCACGAGGCCTTGCGCATTATCGATATCCAATTTTTTCTTGGCAATACTCGATTCCATATCTTTCACGTCGCCTTGCAGGTTCGAGATGCGTGTTTTCAATCCGGCAATATCGTCTTCGAGGTCGCGTACCTCAAGCGGTAGTTCTCCGCGCAATGCTTTCAACCTGTCGATTTGCGAGTCGGTTGCCTGCATTTGATAAAGGATACGCAATTTCGCTTCGGGCGAATCGGGATCAACCTGCGTAGTGCGCTTTGGTGCTACAGGTTTTGCTGCAGCGGCAGTTGCTTTTGTTTCTTTCTTTTCAACTTTTTTTGCCATATATGTTTCTAATTAAAATATTTTATAGAGTTTGTATTATTTTTTGTAAAATGGACGGCAAAGGTAGGTATTTTTTTTGTAAGGCAATCATAAAAAATGCGTAACGCGCCTTCTTCTGTTTCGTAATGTCCCGCATCAACAAGCAGTAAACGTCCGTCGGCATCAAAGAAGTCGTGGTATTTGCAGTCGGCCGTAACATAGGCCGTTGCACCTGCGGCTGCCGCATTGGGCAGCAACGATGCGCCACTACCGCCGCATACCGCTACCCGGGTAATCATATCGTTTGCCGGTTGCGAATAGCGCAGGGTAGGGGTTCCGAAATTTTCTTTTACCAGTAACAGGAAATCGTGTACCGGCAACGGTTTGGGTAAATCGCCCACCATGCCAAGGCCTGCATCGGCGAATGTGTTTTCGAGCGGGATAATATCGTAGGCCGGTTCTTCGTAGGGATGTGCGGCAAGCAATCCATTGATTGCTTTGGCCAAAAGCGCCCGTGGAACAATTGTTTCGATACGTGTTTCCGCCTCGGTGTGCAATGTTCCCACGGTGCCCGCAAACGGTTCGGCTCCTTCGTGCGGTACAAATGTTCCTTCGCCTGCTGTGTTCCAACTGCAATGACTGTAGTTGCCGATGCCGCCTGCACCCGTGTCGAACAATGCGTTGCGTACAGCCACTGCCTGGGCGTGCGGAACAAACGTCACCATTTTTACCCACTCGTTCGGGCGTGTTGCAAGGATACGGCGGTTTGTCAGCCCCAGCTTGTCGGCCATGGCTTCGCTTATGCCGCCGCGCACACTGTCGATATTGGTATGGGCTGCGTAGAGCACAATATTGTTTTTTATTGCTTTTTCTACGATGCGTTCCGTATAGGTCTTGCCCGTCAATCGTTTCAAGCCTTTGAAAATAACGGGGTGGTGCGAGATTATCATATTTGCACCTGCAGCTATTGCTTCGTCAATCACCGCTTCGGTTATGTCGACACATAGCATTACTGCTGTGGCAACCGTTTGCGGGTTACCCACACAAAACCCTGCATTATCATACGATTCCTGGTAATGCAACGGGGCTATTTCTTCAATAGCGGCAGCTATTTGTGCAGCAGTGGGCATT
>JAVBNJ010000011.1:0-16539 GCA_031551625.1 Bacteroidales bacterium
TATTACGGCAATAACCGATGCTACAAATTGTCCGGGAATAGTGCCGGCATGTTGCGGTAGTCGTGATGAGTATGTTAGCTCATCAGGCTGTTGTACATCAGGGCTTACATTGGTTGGCGGTTATTGCCGGAACTTGGTAGCCGATGATGCTTATCATTGCACAGCTTCGAATATTGAAGTCAGTCGTACATTGGTTGCAACTTGCCCAAGTGGTTGGACACACCCAACTCAAGCACAAGGTATAGCTTGTTGCGGTATTTCGACACAAGTGGGCTTTAAATATGTCACCGGGTTGAATGAGATAGCAATATGGTGGTTAAATGGGTACACCACTGTGTCGACAACATGGACTATTCCACAAGGAGTAATATATTGGTCTGATTCGATCAATGGAGTGCAATGTCCCTTTTATGGATCTTCCAATTATCGTAGAGACTGGACATTAAATATATGTGTGCGGTAAAAATCTTATAGCATTTTTCCGCAATAAACCACATGCGGTAGCTGTTGTGCGGCATGTTGTGCAACGGTTTCGCCGGCAAAAAGCCCGTAGATGGTGGATCCGCTGCCGCTCATGGCGGCATAGGTAGCGCCGAAATGGTAAAACTGTTGTTTCAATTGTGCAAGTATGGGATGCTTCACAAAAACCGATAGTTCAAAATCGTTGACAATGTTGTGGCGCCACGTGTTTACGGGCAATGTGAGCAATTGCACCAGCGGTTGTGCCGGTTGCTTGGGGACAATGCCTGCATAGGCCTCTGCCGTACTCACATGCACGGGCGGTTTTGCCAGCACAATATAATAGCTTTGCAGCGCAAGGACAGGAGCGGTGCTCAGCACTTCGCCGCGGCCACCGGCCAGCATGGGCTGTTGATGCACAAAAAACGCACAGTCGCTACCCAAACGGGCGGCGTATGTTTCCAATTGTTTCAACGAAAGTCTTAGTTCAAACAACTTGTCGAGCAGTAGCAACGTGTGTGTGGCATCCGACGAGCCGCCACCCAGGCCTGCACCCGAAGGAATCGCTTTGTAGAGATAAATGGCCACCGGCGGCAGGTTAAAGTCGGCTTGCAATAGTTTATAAGCTTTTACGCACAGGTTATCATCGCTTTTCCCATCTACCGGCATGCCGTAGAGGGTCATGGAAAATGTATCGGCAGGGACAACCTCCAAGGCATCGTGTAATCCTATGGGGTAAAACAGCGTGTCTATCGTATGAAAACCATCGGGCCGCTTCGCCGTAACGTGCAGCCCAATGTTAATTTTTGCATAAGGAAATTGAATCATATTTTTTATCCACGAATTACACGAATATCACGTATCATGAATTTTTTAATCCAAAACAATTATTAAAACATAATTACACTAAACTATTTTGCTTTGCAAAACATAATTCGTGAAATTTTTTAAGTGTCCTAATATGCATTTTTTGTATAATTTAGTGTAATTAGCTTCGCTGGGCTTACGGTTCGTGGATAAAACTGTTTTGTGGATTAACCGCATTTTGAGTACCCGCAGCTCTTGCAGGTCAGGCAGCCTTCCTGGTATACCAGCGAATCCGAGCCGCACTGTCCGCATGTCTGCTTATCCTCTTTTGTACCGTCGGGGATATAGCGTTTCAATGCACGTTCCACACCATTCTTCCAGGTGTTGATCGTATCGCTGTCGAGAATCAAACCATGCACGAGGTTCACCACGTCGACAATCGGCATGTTGTTGCGCAGCACGCCCGAAATCAGTTTGGCATAGTTCCAATACTCTTTGTTGAACATGTGCGAAATACCGCCGATGGTTTGTGGATAGCCGTAGCGGTCCATGTAATGAAAATCGTAGCGTGAACTTCCTTTTTTATCTTTTACTTTTACAATTTCCCCCATGGTTACCGAACGTGGAATCGGGCGCACGTCTTCGTCTACCAAACCGGTAAAAATTTCGTATGGTTGTCCGTTGTACATACCCACCAGCGCAATCCATTGTTCATTGCCGTTTTTAAAGCGGATTACTTCGGCGGCCAACTTCTCGGGACGCTTCTTGGGCATACCATCAAAAGCGGCTTCCTCTTTCTTGGCGTCTTCTTTCTTCGATTCTTTATTGCTGATAAGCACCCCTCCGCGCGAACCTTCGCGGTACACGGTAACACCTTTGCAACCGCTTTCCCACGCTGTTTTGTATACCTCGGCTACCATCTCCTCGGTAATGTTTTCGGGCAAATTCACCGTTACGCTGATCGAATGGTCAACCCATTTTTGCATGCGTCCCTGCATCTTCACTTTGGCTACCCAGTCCACATCATTGGCGGTTGCTTTGTAGTACGGCGATTTTTTGATCAATTCTTTTTGCTGTTCGTCATTGTAATGTTCTACTTCGGTAATGTCGTAGCCATTGGCTTCGCACCACGTCAGGAATTTGTAGTGACACACATTGTATTCTTCCCATGCATCGCCCACTTCATCCACATACGCAATTTTAACATTCTTATCGTTGGGATTCACCTTGCGGCGGCGCTTGTACATGGGTGAGAACACGGGCTCGATACCCGATGTCGTTTGGGTCATCATGCTGGTAGTGCCGGTAGGCGCAATCGTCAGCATCGAAATATTGCGGCGGCCGAAACGAACCATGTCGTCGTATAACCCTTCATCTTCCTTGCGGATGCGGCCAATCATAGGGTTAGCCGCCTCGCGTTTCGAATCGTAAATGGGGAATGCTCCACGTTCCTTCGCCATGGTTACCGAAGCCCGGTAAGCCTCGATGGCCAATGTTTTCTGAATATCTACCGAAAAATCGATTGCTTCGTCCGAACCATAACGCAAACCTAATGCGGCAAGCATATCACCTTCGGCAGTCATACCTAAACCGGTCCGGCGGCCGCTGATGGCTTTCTCCCGAATCTTGATCCACAATTCGCGTTCTACGCGGCGTACATCGGCATCTTCGGGATCGGCATCAATTTTAGCAATGATTTGTTCAATCTTTTCCAGTTCAAGGTCAATCAAGTCGTCCATCATGCGCATGCCATGGTCTACATGTTTTTTGAACAGTTCCTTGTTGAACGTCGCCTTTTTTGTAAATGGATTTTCGACATAGCTGTACAGGTTGATGGCAATCAAACGGCAACTGTCGTAAGGGCATAAGGGAATCTCTCCGCACGGGTTGGTACTTACGGTGCGGTAACCAAGGTCGGCATAGCAATCGGCTACCGATTCGCGGATAATCGTATCCCAGAAAAGTACGCCGGGCTCGGCCGATTTCCACGCATTATGAATAATTTTTTTCCATAATGCAGCTGCATCAATTTCCTTTTTATATTTCGGATCTTTGGCATCAATCGGATATTGTGCCGTATATTTTTTTCCGTGCAATGCAGCGCGCATAAATTCGTCGTCGATCTTCACCGATACGTTGGCGCCCGTAACTTTGCCCTGCTCCATTTTAGCATCGATGAAATGTTCGGCATCGGGATGCTTGATGGAAATACTTAACATCAACGCACCGCGGCGGCCATCCTGCGCCACTTCGCGTGTCGAGTTCGAATAACGTTCCATGAACGGCACAACCCCTGTGGAAGTAAGCGCACTATTTAATACAGGGCTACCGCCCGGGCGGATGTGTGAGAGGTCGTGCCCCACACCTCCACGGCGTTTCATCAATTGTACTTGCTCTTCATCAATACGCATGATGCCGCCGTACGAGTCGGCCGGATTTTTGTGGCCAATTACAAAACAGTTCGACAGTGATGCAATTTGAAAATCGTTACCGATACCCGTCATCGGGCCACCTTGCGGCACAATATATTTGAAGTTACGCAGAAGTTCAAAAATTTCTTCGGCGCTCATCGGGTTTTCATACTTTTGCTCAATGCGGGCAAATTCGTTGGCCAATCGCCAATGCATGTCGTCGGGTGTCTGTTCGAAAATATTACCGAACGAATCTTTCATCGCATACTTGTTTACCCACACGTTCGCGGCTAATGTGTCGCCTTTGAAATAATCTCTAGTCGCTTCAGTGGCTTCGTTGTACGAGTATATTTTTTGCTCGCTGTTTTTCGTAGTAGGTTTCTCGGTTTTGGGTTCTCTGGTCGGACTCATTTTTTGCTCCGTATTTTTAATGGATACTTGTGGTGGTTGCTTTTTTTCTTCTCTTTTCGCTTCCGGCAAATTAAAAGGTACGAACATTGACAATGTTCCCTGCAGCGGCTGTGGCTGTATTGAAAGATTCATCTTTGTCTATATTTTAATTATGAAACGAAAATTTTTCCGTAGGTTTAAAACGGGAGTACGAAATTAGGTAAAAAAAGAATCCACTTATTAACGAGAAATTAACAAGTGGACGTAATCCAAGTATCAATAAGCGTTACCGATTTTTCAACAGACAAAAAGTCAAATTGTGTAAAAGAAAATTTTAGCAGCAATGCAGCTCACAATCAGCGCATCGCGAAAATTCCCCGTTCAGGCGTTTGGTTACTAAACCGGCAATGCGTTCGCGCAACGGGATAATACTAATTTTATCCAATACATCCTGCACAAAACCAATTTGTTGCAGCAATCTTGCTTCTTTGAACGATATGCCGCGCGAACGCATATAGAACAGCGCTTGTTCGTCGAGTTGCCCGATAGTAGCGCCGTGCGAACATTTCACATCGTCGGCATAAATTTCGAGTTGTGGTTGAGTGAACATTTTTGCCTGCTTGGTCAGCAACAAATTGTTGTTGGCCTGGTAGGCTTCGGTTTTCTGCGCGTCTTTGGCAACTACCACACGCCCATGGAAGCGGCCGATAGCTTCGTTGTCCACAATCCCTTTGAACAACTGCTGGCTGTGGCAGTGACCCACTTCGTGCGTAATAGTAATATCGGTTGAGTAATGCTGCTTGCCGTCAATCAGGAAAAGCCCGTTGGCCATACACCCGGCTTGTTCTCCTTGTAACTTTATATCAATTGTGTTCTCAATTTGCGCACCGTGCAATGTAATCACATCGCCTGCAAAATGGCTGTTGGCAGCTTGCGTAACCGTAATGGTAGAACAGTGGTGCGACTGGTTGTGCTCGCTTTGCATCCATACTATTTCGAGGTGTGCCCCTTCATGAACTATAATGTTAGTTACACTCTCTGTTTCGAACGAATCGGGCGTTAGTGTGTGGTTGCAGATAACCAGTTTAGCCTGTGCATTTTTTTCTACGGTAAATGTATTGGTATACGCCAGTTTCTGCGTGTTTTCGCTGTTGCGCACATTGATAATTTGCACCGGCAATTCCACCACTTCGCCTGTTGTTACAGTGAGTGAAATTCCTTTGCCGCCTTCGCCCGCGGCAATACGGCAACCGTTGTGTGCCACGTCTTGTAAATTGCGGCACACACCATTGGTTAGCACCAATTGCTTTGATGCGTTAATCGGTACATTGCAGCGAAAACTGTCGTTCTGTTCGGGTGTATAGTGTAAATCTTTTTTCATCTTATTTCAAATCGCGGGCTTTGACGGTAACTATTTTCCCGTTTTTCGAGAACACAAGTTCTCCATCGTCTTTCTTCGTTTGCTCGACTAATCGTTGAAAAGCAAGGGTAAGCCCCTTGATTATTTTCTCCCGAAAATCGTTTCGTTCTTTATCGCTCATAGTCTTTAATTTTTTGGTACGTTAAAAGATTATAAATGCGTTCATCTTCGTTCTTGGCGCCATCGGCAATAAGTTCGAACGGTGTGTCGGAGTTATCGACCAACCACCAGTTGTCCGCGATACTTATGTATAAATCGAAAAAATTGTGAATACCTTTTGTGTACCTTCTTCTGATAATGTCTTCTTCAATATTGTGCCCACCATTAGCTACACGCTTTGCAACCCGTTTTACTGCTAAATCAGGTGTGTTTAACCAAAAATACACCACTTGTGTAATATATCCTTTTTGCTGCGCTTCCTTAATAAATCCCACATACGAACGTGTTGCAAGTGTTGTCTCAAAAGCAAAATCTACACCTTCGCCCATCAGTTCTTTTATGCGCAGGAGCATGAGTCGCCCTGCTTCGATAGCCACGCCTTCGGCATTGAACGGCGAGAGACCGCGTGCAATTTCGTCGGCGTTCACAAACTCTTTACAGCCCAGCATTTCGGGCAACACCGTATACGAAGCCGTTGTTTTTCCGGCTCCGTTGCATCCTGCTATAACATAAAGATTCGGCATTCGCTCTTAATTTCCAACTACAAATATAGCAAGAATTTATTTGGTAATTAAAAATAAATTCTTATTTTTGTAATGTTATCTACTCTTAATCTTTTTATTAACTAAAAATTATGCTTATGAGAAAATCTTTCATTTTTTTTAGCGTTGGCTTCTTGGCCTTATGTATGTCGTGCTCAATTGAACGACGAACAATGGAATCCAACTTTTATTTGCAAGGAACGAAAACCGTAGCGGCAATACGTACAGGTGAGACGGTGACTCCGACACAAGAGTTTCAAAATAAGAAAGAGTTAGAATGGAACGGAAAGCAAATCGTCATAGAGCGTTCTGAAATAATGGAAACAAAAGATCCTGATTTTGCTTATTTGGTACTGACTGGTGTTAGAATAGATAGGATAAGGGATGGCGTTTCCATAGATAAGGACTCCGCGAGGGTAAGTTATAAAATAGCTTATCCGATAACTTCATCGAAAAGTATGTTAGGATCTGCTGACACACACACTTGTGCCTCTTCTACTTCAGATTATTGTCATCTGTGTGAGTTTGACAGAGATAAAAACGGAAAAATTAAAGGGTGTAAGTGTTCCTCCACGCATGGTGGGGTATGTCTACATTCAGTAACAACAGTCGAAGATGAGGTTGATCCCATTAAACCTTAATCCATAAGATTTGTATAAGTAAGATAGTTTCATTTTGTTTTAGAAATGGAGGTGTATGCAATATGCTCCTGTGTTTTTTTGTATCTTTGCAACTTAATTTGCTTTGAATGCTATGAAGAACTACAAACGACATCTTGTTACGGCAGCGTTGCCGTATGCCAATGGCCCTGTACATATCGGACACTTAGCGGGCGTATATGTGCCTGCCGATATTTATGTACGCTACCTGCGCCTGCGTGGCCGCGATGTGAAATTTATTTGCGGATCCGACGAGCACGGGGTGCCCATTACTATCAAGGCGCGCCAGCTGGGTATTACGCCGCAAGATGTAGTTGATAAATATCACCTCATTATTAAAGATTCGTTCGAGCGCTTCGGCATTTCGTTCGATATTTATTCGCGTACTTCGTCAAAAACGCACCACAAAACGGCTGCCGACTTTTTTACGAAATTGTACAATGACGGAAAGTTCATTGAGCAAAAGTCGGAGCAATACTACGACGAAGAAGCCAAGCAATTCCTGGCCGACCGCTACATTGTAGGTACTTGCCCCAAGTGCGGCAACGAGAATGCCTATGGCGATCAATGTGAAAAGTGCGGCAGCACGCTAAGCCCTACGGAACTTCTTAATCCACGTTCGATGATTAGCGGAAACAAACCGGTGATGCGCGAAACATCGCACTGGTACTTGCCGCTCGACCAGCACGAAGAGTGGCTCCGCAAGTGGATTCTGGAAGACCACAAGGAGTGGAAAACGAACGTATATGGACAATGCAAGTCGTGGCTCGACGGTGGGTTGCAACCGCGCGCCGTTACGCGCGATCTTGACTGGGGTGTGAAAGTGCCGCTGGCTAATGCCGCTGGAAAAGTGCTATACGTGTGGTTCGATGCGCCGATTGGCTACATTTCGAACACCATTGAACTGCTGCCCAACGAGTGGGAAAAATGGTGGAAGGATGAAGAAACTAAAATGGTGCACTTCATAGGGAAAGACAATATTGTGTTCCACTGCATCGTGTTTCCCGCCATGTTGAAAGCGCACGGCGATTATATCTTGCCCGAAAATGTGCCGGCCAATGAATTTTTGAATCTCGAAAGCGATAAAATTTCGACTTCGCGCAACTGGGCGGTATGGTTGCACGAGTATTTAGACGAGTTCCCCGGCAAGGAAGATGTATTGCGCTATGTGTTGTGCGCCAACGCACCCGAAACAAAGGACAATGATTTTACATGGCGCGATTTCCAAACCCGCAACAACAGCGAGTTGGTAGCCGTGTTCGGCAATTTTGTGAACCGTGCGGTGGTGCTCACACAAAAATATTTCGATGGCAAAGTGCCTGCCGTAAACGGCCTCACAGAATACGATGAAGCCACGTTGAAAGAACTGCCGGTGCTCAAAAAATCGATTGAAGAGAATATCGAAACCTACCACTTCCGTGAAGCTTTGAAGGAAGCGATGAACTTGGCGCGGTTAGGCAACAAATACCTGGCCGACACCGAACCGTGGAAGCTGGCTAAAACCGATATGAGCCGCGTGGCTACAATTCTGAATGTATCGTTGCAGATTTGTGCGAATTGCGCTATTGCATTCGAACCGTTCCTGCCGTTCTCGGCGCAAAAGCTGCGCTATATGCTGGGCATGACTGACAACGCAAAGTGGGAGGAGCTGGGCAACGCTGCGATATTGCCTGTGGGGCATGCGCTCAACGAAGCACAATTACTGTTCGACAAGGTGGAAGACGCCGATATTGAAAAACAAATAGCCAAACTGCAAGCCACCAAAACGGCCAATGCCGCGGCTGTCAAGCCTTCGTGCGAACCGCAGAAACCGAATTGCACGTTCGATGATTTTATGAAAATGGATATCCGTACCGCCACTGTGCTGGAAGCCGAGCGTGTGCCTAAAACCGACAAGCTGCTGAAATTAAAAATCGATACAGGCATTGATACGCGCACTATTGTGTCGGGCATTGCCGAATACTACTCGCCCGAGGACATGGTGGGCAAGCAGATTTGTATTTTGGCTAATTTGGAACCGCGCAAAATAAAAGGCATCGAGTCGCAAGGCATGATTCTGATGGCGAAGGAACCCGGCGGAAAAATGAAAATAGTGGCGCCTGAAGAGCGTTTGTGCAATGGGGCGAGTGTGGGATAATGAAAAATAAACAACCACAAAAAACTATGTCCCATGAATTATAAGCTTATAATGCGAAAGAAATCATCAATCGCATTTATACGATTCGCGGCAAACAAGTAATGTTGGACGAATACTTGGCGGAAATGTATAATGCAGAACCGCGCATACTAAACCAAGCTGTTAAGCGCAATTTAGAGCAATTTCCGGATGATTTCCTGTCTCAACTAATTGAAACGAGTCATTAAGGTCACAATTTGTGACCTTAATGATTCTTTGATTGTGGCAAAAATTTATTTGCATATTAAAAAATAAATCATTTCCTTTGTAACAGGAATACGTTCTTTAATAGCTTGCTAAAAGGAAATATGAAAAATTTCCATTCTGTATCTTGAAACGACGAAATTTCAATTACATAGAAGAAAACATTCACGTGGAGCGTGGATTTTAGTTTATTTCTATGTACGGTTTTCGTCGACCTCAAGATGCAATAAATGAAATCCACGTTTTTATTTAGTGCATAGATAGTGTGGATACAGCAAAAAATGGAGAAAATTGCTTCATCCCTTGCAATAATGGGCAGCGGGTAGTAAATCGTAGCAAGGGGTTATTGTAATCAGGAATTAAAATGTAGTAGAGGAAATCGGTTTATGTTTGTTTGTGGAGACTATTCTTGTGTTTGCCAAAGCCGATTTCCGAAACTACAAATAGATAAACTAAAAATTTAGTTAAAAATATAAATAACCAAAACAAATTTAGTATGAGAAAAATATTTTTACTTATTATGTGTACGACGCTTACTTACTCCATTTTTGCCAGTAATTGTGTTTCGACCCGTTCGGTGAGCGTCGATTACAAAAATGGACTAGTAACCTTTGAATTGATTTGGACTGCGTGTGACAACAACATACACCGCAACCAAGTGTGGGTATTTATCGACTATCAGGAAGTAAAAAACGGCAATCCTTTTGGCGATTGGAAACCAGCTGTTATTACAGACGTCTACTCGTTAATGCCCGTAACCGTAAGTTCGCAAATGGTAACAGGTAATTCACGAGGCCTGTGGATTACGGGAAACAATGGAACTAAAGCCACGGTTACATTACGATTGGATAAAAGTAAAATACCAACACAATATAAGTGGTGTGCTTTTGCAACAGACTATCCGCCCAATGCGGCGGCTTATAATAATGGAACGTATACACTTCAGGGAACAATGCCATTTTATATCAATGGTTCCACTACACCTATCAATAGTAAAAAATATTCGGATGGAGTGGTAAATTCGATAACCGATGCAACAGGTTGTTCCGGATGGATTGAGCGAGATGTGCCGACAACCAGTGGGGTGTGCCGTTCGGGACTTACTTTAGTAAATGGCTATTGTCGCAATTTGAGTGCAGACGGCGCGTCTTCATTTACAGGGTGTAACATAGAAGTGCAGGCGGTTGATAATCCGGCTGCCGTTTGGTCACTTGGATTGTGTGATGCTGCTAAAGGTTGGCAATTGCCTACTAATGCTCAATTAAACTGTATATGGAGCAATCGTTCTGCATTCAATTTAGGCTCTGCAATAGGTATATGGGGCCAGGAACGGAGCGGACATAATGCGTCTTGCTATTATTGCTGCTATTGTGACCGGAGTTATTATAGCAGTAGCGGTGCAATTGTATTATACTTGTACTCTGCTGCATGTGGTCCGTGCACGCGCTATGCGGGGCAACTTGCGCTGTGGGGAACAGACTCTGCATTTCCATATCGCTGTGTTCGCTAAAGCGAAAGACCTTGATGGTAAAATGAAGATCATAATATCCGAAGAATGCTAGTGTAACGGGGCGAATGCAGGGTAGACTTTATTATCTCAGTGTGTTGCCGTATATAAATGGGGGTAGATGCGGAAGTGTCTACCCACTATATGTTTTTGTTTCCTATGATGCGAGGCCTAATTTCCTGTGGGTTGAATAGCGCAGGTTTCGACCATTAACATCACGGTTTTCTTCGGGGCGCATGGACGGTGCATAACGCCTTTTGTGATGGTTGTTCCCTGGAACGGATTTAATTCCATCGTCCGGTCTTCAAGGTCGATCAGCAATTGCCCTTCGAGCACAAAAAAGAATTCATCGTCATTGTCGTGCTTGTGCCAGTGATACTCGCCTTCGACAATGCCGAGCCGCACCACGCTATCGTTGACCTTGGTGAGTGTTTGATTAAACCATTTGTCGGTACATTCGGCCACCATTTTCGGAATGTCTATCTGTTCCAGGTGCTTGAACAATATGTCCAGTTTTGTTACATAATTGTATTGATTTTCCATAGCGGGGAGGTTTTTTTTGTTATTCGTTTTTTAAGAGCTATAAAAGTTGAAATTACCGATTGCAGCCCACTTGGAAGCAGGTAGTTGGTACAGGCATTTCTATCAACCTTTATTATGTTTTCTAAGAATCATTTCGTTTAAAATGTGATTTTTTACGATAGCCTTTAATGATTTTATATATTCCATATATAATTGCAATCAAGCCGATATAATCTATACCTCCACCGTAATCACTTATTTCGCCCTTACATATTGAGTTTACTCGTATTCCATAAAAACAAGGCCTAAAACCAAGAACACGATACCTCTTCGTATTGCATTTCTTGCACGTTCCAATTCCAAAGTTTTGATGCGATTGCTGATTTCATCAATAACGGCTTGGGCTGTTTCGCGATCTATGCCTTCCTCTAAAAGAATATTTTTTACTTCGGATGCACTTCGTTTTTCCTTTATGAAAAGATTTGTTACTCTTTCATCAATATCTATTTCGGTGTTAGTCATTTTTGTCAAATTTTCCGCACATTAATAATATTTTAAACTTATTCTTTTCAACTCTCAGTTCTGCGTATTGTCACTTTTGGCGGCTTGCCCTCAACGGTTCGGCTGCTGCTTGCGGGCGGCTTCACTATCCCACGAGACAAAAGCCGAAGCGGGCGACAAAAGTTCAATTAATCACTTCAGCCCGCTTGCAGGCAGGACATAAGTTGGCTGCCGTTTTCATTACCACAATTCTTCCAATTGTTCTTCTGTGTCTAAAAACAAAATCCATTTCCCATTTTTTCTTATGTATGTTTTATCTGTCAAGTGTATTTTTTCTTCTTTTGATGCATTAAACATATGTATTCCTACAGGTCGCATAGTTCTGAAACTTTCCATTAAACGCATGTCTGAAAAATAAATTAAATTTTTTGCAGGCAGCGTTACTGCAATTCTATCAGATTTTGCTATTTCTTGAGCTTGAGTATCCCAAAAGTTATCTAATAAAAAGATTGAAGCGTTCAAATCATTGTCAAATTGAACGCTATAAAATGGTTTGGCTTGTGGAATTCCTTCAGAAAAGTCTTCAACTCCGACCTTGCATGAAAAGTTAACTTTATTTGTCAAATTTCGTAATGCAGTAGCTTTCAAATCCTCTATAGTTAAATTGGTTTTTTCTAATAGCTCATATTGTACCATTTCATAATGAGCACCCATATCCAAATTAAAGCAGAGATATAAATCATCCAAAAAATCTATTTTTATAACTTCTTGACTCCCTTTCAGTAGGTTTATTTTAGGGTCATCTTTTCTCTTAAAGATAGGATAAATGCTCTGTCCAATACTAACACCACCGTCTCTTTCTTTTTTGTAGTTTTCAATAGAAGTTTCCATACTCATTTTGGATGTTTCTTCCTTTTTTTTGAATAATTTGCTTAAAAATTTCATTTTGTTTATTTTTTAGTTTGTTTATTTTGTTTACAGCTGCGAATGGCGGCCAACGTTCCAGTGGCTGCTTTTCGGGCGACTTCGCTGTCTGCCGACACAAAAGCCAAAGCGGGTGACAAAAGTTCAATTAACCACTTCAGCTCGCTTGCAGGAGGACGCAAGTTAGGGGCAGTTGTATTAATCCATATAAACATCATGACCATTCATTAATGCAATGAATAAATGTTGAAAATAATGATAAAATTCCACCATGCTCTTGTCTGCATCGTTAGGAAGTTGTAAGTCAAGGTAAACATATTTATTATTCGAACTATCATATTTGTATGCTTTGTCAGTTGGTTTGTTATTGTCAGAAACGATACCTCCATAAAGCATTAATAAATAATTCATATGAGTATGTTGCATTAATCCTTGTAAAAAGGTAACTTCAAGAAGTTGGTCGGTATCAATAGTGTCCTTTTTAAAAAAAGATTTCCTTAATACAATTTCCTTAGGTTTATTAATCTCTAGAAATGTCTGTCCATGCATGCGCATTTGTTTAATCCTATTTCCAGCAATATTTTGGTCTTTTATGAAAATAATTGCTGTCGAATAAGGCATTCCTTTTTTATTAGCCTCTTCTGCTAATGAAGCTAACCAGTTTTCACATTTTGAGGATATTGGATATGAAATATAACCAATACAACCAAATTCTTTTCTCTGTGAAACAGGGCAGTTTTCACATAACATACCTAATTTGTCAAGAATTGGCAGTGTGTCAGAAAGAAGTTTTGAAACTTTGACTTGTTCATCTTTTACTCCATCCAAAGTTTGAAAGCTAAATGTAAACTCCGTATCCAAAGCTTCTTCTTTTGTTTTTCCATTATTAAGCAACATGCTATAAATGGACATACCTCTATTTCTGTTTTTTATCAGATTAAGAAGCTCTTGTTGAGATGTCTTTGTTTTGACCTCACATTCTCTTTGTGTGATTATGTCTAAACCCATAAATATTAATAATTTAAAATTTTAATTTCTATTTTTCTAACTAAATTGCCCCTAACGTTCCTGCGGCTGCTTGCGAGCGGGCTTTACTATCCCACAAAACAGAAGCCAAAGCGGGCGATAAAAGCTCAATTGTCGATTTCAGCCCGCCTGCAAGCAGGATGCAAATCAGGGGGCGCTTTACTTTTTTTTCTTCTTGTTTTTTCGAGCCACTTTTTTTAGGACAATGATGATTGTTACTCCAATTAATAAAAATGGCCACA
The DNA here is from genome assembly GCA_031551625.1 of Bacteroidales bacterium. Classification (GTDB taxonomy): domain Bacteria; phylum Bacteroidota; class Bacteroidia; order Bacteroidales; family UBA932; genus JAVBNJ01. The sequence continues at coordinate 13,950 of JAVBNJ010000011.1, forward strand.
AATTAATCAGACCAATAAAAAACCAAAGAACATTGGTCCATCCATTTTGAAAGCCATGTTTGAATTTTGAACTAAATCCAAAGCCGTTGGTTGTGTTTTCGTAAAATGTAATTGTTAATGTACTAAATGCTATGTTGTTATTTAAATATTTTAGTCGTCCTTCTATAGATTCAATATCTGCACGTAAAGTTCCAATTTCTTTTTCAATGGATAAAACTTCATCTATCTTACTTGCCTTTTTCAATAAATCCATATATCGGATTTCGAGTTCTTTTTTGGTTTTAATTCGTGCTTCAATGTCTATAAACTCTTCTGTCACATCAATAGCTTTGATGGTTTTATTGTCAAATTTTTGCACATTTTTGGAAATATTCTCAAGAAAAGAATCAAAATCCTTTGCCGGAACCCGAACAACCATTGTATATTCTACATTGCCATCTACATTAAAGATCTTATCTTCTGAAATATAGCCATGAATACCATTTATGTTGGAAATAATAAGTTCTCTTGTTTTTGCAAGATTACATGTTTCGAAACGGATTACTCCTTCTTTGATAACTTTTCGTTGAATAACTGTATTTTCTGTTGAAATGTTATTGTCCTGAAGTTCATTCAAGGTAATTAATTCTCCTGTTGCTACTGACTCCATCTTTGTATTTTGTCGATTACTACAGGAACAAAATATAATAAACGAGAATAAAAATAGAAGTTTAATTGTCTGTTTCATATTATTTATTTTTAAATTGTTATTTTGATGGTTGCGTCTTTAATACCTCCCTAGCGTTCCCACGGTTGCTGCTGTTGCCGTTGTTTCTACGAGGGACAAACCTTTCTTATACAACAAAAGTTCGGACGAGCGCCGAACTTTCAAAATATCACAAGGCAATAGCGGCAGACCGTGAGTTAGGGGGCGTTATTCTCATACTGTCATTGTCTTTTTGATTATTTCAATAAAAATTTTTTCAATCAGTTTCTCATTGGGAATTTCGGTGAAAGCTAATGGTGTCAATTCATTTTGATAAGTTGAGCGTAAACTTTCCCACAAAGTTGGGAAATCGGTAATCAATGGGGACTCATTTATCGCCTTTGTTTGCCAACCTTGTGGTTAGTCAAATTCTTGCTGGTCGTGGATTAATAATTCTGTTAAATCGTTTCGAAATTCAGGTAATTGTAGGTATTTTGCGCAATTCTCGTCATTTGCCAAATAATACAAATCGTAGAAATGACGAATCTTTTTTGCTAATTCGGTTTTAGGATTTTCGGCAAATGAAAAACGCAGTAATGAAACAAATTTTTCGAGCATTGTACGGCGTTTATCCAAAATATTTAACGAAAAATCTTGCAAACCAAATTCCTGTATTGCTTCTGTTTGATTTGTTGCGGATAGAAACTCTGCAATAAACGAAGTGATTTTCTGTTGCACAAAAGGGTATGGGTTTGCAAAAGAATTAATTTCTAAAATGACACGTTTTTGAACATTATTTCCAAGCCTGCTGTTTACATTACTTGGATACTGAAACAGTGTTTTTCGATATACCGAACCTTTGCGAGTAATGCCCGGCTCTTCAATTTCTGTCAAATCGGTGGTAATTACTTTTTCTATTTTTCGGATTTTAGTTTTCAGCGCATTACCTGTCATTCTCTCGTCAAGCAAAGCAACATCAATGTCTTCCGAGAAGCGATTGATTAAGCGGTAACCTTTCGTAAGAGAAGTTCCACCCTTGAAAACTACACTGTCAATATGCGACGATTGCGATAACCGATAGAGAATAAGCGTAATCCAATAATCTTTTTCGACAAACTCGGGAAGAATCGCAAAATGCGTGGCTGTCAGTCGAATCAGTTCAGTAAAATCCTGTATGCTTGTATGTAGTTTCATTGAATGTTCCACTTTTTTTGTGCTAGTAAAATATTGTCCGAAATACCGAGTTTGTAACTTGTAATTGGATTCAACTTTTTGGACAACGTACTTGTGTCTTCCTGTGGATTAATCGTTTCAAGGATTGCGCCTAAAAAAGCAATGGCTTGTGGGGTGTATTTCAGAGCCAATTTTTTAATTTTGGCTATTTCCTGTTCGTTAAGTTTGCCTATCAAATAAATCAAACGGCGGCAAGCATCATCAGGCGTTGTGTCGGGAATGTTTTTGAAAAACCGCAAACAATCGAGCAAGCGCAAAAGAGGAATATTCTCTTTTGTAATCGTATTTTCCTGTAGCACGAAACGAATACGATAAAGACCGCGAACAATTGCTTTTTTCTCTTTTCGCATTCCTATTTCCAAAATGGCAGGGACTTGTGTGGTTAGCGCAAAATCATTAAAGGCAGAATACCCCGTAATGTAGCCGATTAATTTACCGTCTTTTTGGATTAAATCTTTTACAATTTGATAAGTATCGGGTTGCAATTCCCCAAACTTACTCATTTTAGGTTTATAAAATTTCCCTTTCGATAATTTGCGAAGATAACCCGTAGCAACAAAATGATTGAGTATTTTGCTGGCATTTTTAGCTTCGTTCACCGTTGTTGAAAAATCATCTGCGGTGAAAACATACCCTGCTTCAAATTTATCGATTGTATTTTTAATTTTATCA
>JAVBNJ010000034.1:0-4222 GCA_031551625.1 Bacteroidales bacterium
GATTCGCAAATTTTTAGATGTATGACGAAAAAAGTAAAACGAACGTTGTTGATTGTTGGGGGTGTATTATTGGTGGTTACAGCTGTTGTGGCCTACAAGGGTTGTTCGATATACCGTATTTTCTACAAAAATAATGTGGTAGCCGACAAAGTGCTGTATGTGCCTACCGGCGCAGATTTTGAAATGGTGCTTGATAGTTTGTGCGCATTGCAGGTATTGGCCAATGAAGAATTGTTCTTGCAAGCCGCAGCCGACGAGGATTATAAAAATAATGTCCGCCCGGGGCGTTATAAACTGAAAGCAGGCATGACTACCCGCGAGCTGGTGCGTAAACTGAAAGCCGGACGGCAAGACCCCGTGAATCTGGTGATAGCCGGCAATATCCGCACGAATGCAAAACTGGCGGCAGTGCTTGCGCGTACTATAGAGGCCGACTCGGCAAGCGTATACAGCTTGTTGGAGAACGATACGCTGGTAGATCGTTTTGGCTATACGCCCGCTACAGTTATAGGTATGATTATTCCGAATACGTATGAAGTGTATTGGACGGTGGCGCCTGAAAAGTTGTTGCAGCGTTTGTATAAAGAGTATAATTTGTTTTGGAACGATGCACGCATAGATCAGCTCAAAGCCGTTGGTCTGGAACGCAATCAAGTGATAGCCCTGGCGTCTATCGTAAACGAAGAAACAAATAAAACGGGCGAGATGGCGCGTATTGCAGGTGTGTATATCAACCGCCTGAACAAAGGAATGCCGTTGCAAGCCGATCCTACATTGAAATATTCGGCAAGCGATTTTACGATCAAACGTGTGCTTGATAAACATAAGCTGATAGATTCGCCCTACAATACTTATAAATATACAGGATTGCCGCCTGGTCCCATTTGTGTGCCTTCAATTGCTGCGGTGGATGCGGTGTTGAACTACGAACATCACGATTACCTGTATTTCTGCGCCAAGGAAGATTTTAGCGGTTACCACACCTTTGCGAAAACACTGGCGCAGCATAACCAGAATGCCGACCGCTATCGTGTGGCGCTGAATAAATGCCAGATATACCGGTAGAGCTCCCCAAACCCCAAAGGGGCTGGAGACGCCGTATTTGCCTCTTGAAAAATAAATCTGTTTTATGTTTGCAGTGATTAGGTGAGTCTGCTGCTCAAAGCAGACGCCTTTGAAATAACGAAAATTTGGTTCCCTAAATCTGGTGAATTTTAAACAAAACCAAAGTACAACATGGGTAGCGTAGCTATCGTGTACTGTTGTACCGGGTTTTATCAGAGCCTGGGGACCTAAACGAAATGCCACGTTTTTTTTGTAATTTTCACCTAATCCAGCGTATGCATAAGTTCGTTTACATCGATGGATGTAACAAGCTTCAGGCACGTGGCTTGAAAGCATTTCTTCCGAAATGCCGGTATGGCAGGTTATTACTCTTTGCGCCCCACTCGCTCTACTTTCAGGTAGAAGCGCAGCGGCGCATAGGCTGGGATTTGCCCGGAACCAGTCGATTTGTAGCCATAGTCCGACGAAAAGAATGTGACTGCTTCGTCGCCCGTGCGCATATTGGCCACGGCGTATTTGAATCCGTCTACAATGCTCATGCTCTCAGCCCACACCAGCGATAGGACGCTATAGTTTTTTGAGGAGTTGTAAATTTTGTGATAGCTGGCGCTGTCGGCAATGTTAGTATCGAAAACAAATCCGTCGAGCAGGTAGCCGATATACCGAACCGTCACCGTGTCGCCGTATGCAAGCGTATCGCCCGATGCAGGTACCGGCCCATCGTAGTAGAAGTCGTATTTCGTAGAATCAATACCATTGTAATAGCGGTTGCTGAATGCACGCAACGTATCGGTTTGGAATTTTGCTATATTGGGAACTACGTGCAATAGTTCAATATCAAAAACAGTAGTAGATGAAAGCGCGCGCGAACCACCAACAGTAGAGCACCACGAGGGCATAAGTACACGTGCCTTGCCGCCTTGCCGCATACCTTTCAGTGCTTCTTCCAATCCTGCGTACAGGGTGGAGCGGCCGATACCCCAAAGAACAGGGCCATAATATGTACTGTAAGAGAACGCTCCTAACTGTTTTGCCTTTAGCGAATCGTTTGTAGTATACGCCGATCCCGTACTCATTATATTTCCTATAACGGTATCGTTTACAATGCTGCTTCCGGTCATTTGGTAAGCTGTATAGTTGACGTATACAAAATTACTGTCGGCAGGTGTGTCGCCTGTTCCTTCCTTTATCGTTTCGATATACAGCCCCGACAAGGTATGCGAAATGGGCTTTCCTTGTTGGTTATAATTAACCGTTACGTAAGCATCGAGCAGTGTTGATTCCACATCGTCTGCCGATTCTTCGACCAGGCGGGCACATCCTGAAAGTATTGCCAGCAAAGGCAACAACAGTATCCAATTAGTTTTTTGCACAGTACTATTCATTGTTATTGTTTTACGATTTTTATGATTTCTACTTCAAAAAGTAGTGCCGAAAGTTTCGGCACCAGCCCTACTATATCGCTGCCATAGCCTTGCGTAGCGGGAAAAATAATTTCCGCATGTTCGCCTAGTTGCATGCCTTGTAAACCTTTGTCGAGACCGGGAATAAAATGCTTTACACCCAACACTCCTTTCCCGTTGTTCTCTGACGGATGCAGACTCTCGTCCGGTAAATTGGTATCAAAAGCCATGCCTTTTCCATTTGAAAAAACATAGGCGACATACCAAAAATAAACAGAATCACCTACTGCAGCCGCTGCACCATTACCCGCTTGGAGCACCAGGCGGTACGAGCCATCGTTTACTACCAACGTGCGCGTGGTGTCGGCAGCTATTTGTGCAGTAATATAATTGTCGATAGCGACCTCTTGCGTATCAAGAGCCGTTCGCTCGGCCTCGGTTTGGCAAGCGGCGAAAAGCAATGCGCATAGTGCAATGGCGATTGATGATCGATAATTGATAATTGGTGCGAAGCGTACCAATAAATCCGTAAATCTGTAAGTTCTCTTTCTGCTTCCTGACTTCATATCTCCTACTTATTGCTTAATATACATCCAACACTTCAATTTCGTATTCCAAAATGCTGCGGGGCGGAATTTTATTGCCATCGCCGTCTATGCCGTATGCTAAAAACGGTGGGAAGACGTAGCGCGCTTTTGTTCCTTTCTGCAACGATGCGGCTACACGGTGTAGTCCCGGAATTTCAGATGTTTTGCCGGGTTTGAAAGTTATTTCCTTATCGCTGTAGCATACTTCGCCATCAAGCAAGCGGATGGTAGCACGTAGCGAAAGTGTGGTCCCGTCAACAGCAAACGGACCTGTGCCTGCCTGCACAATCATGCCATAATAACCTTCGTCGTAGCGCTGCATGGACAAATTGTGCCGGTTGGTGTAGGTACGTATAGTCTCTTCGTCCTGCTCAGTCAGCATGCGGTTCATTGCCTCCATTGCGTCGCGCGTAGCCTGCGATGTCGCACCCACCGGCTGTAACGCCGTAGGCGACGTATGGTGGCAGCCTGCCAGCAATACAGCGCAAAGTAACACTATGCTATAGCGACGATAATTCATTTTTATATCTTTCCAATGTATTCAAAAATTTCTCAATTGTTTCCTCCAATGTCAATTTGGCTGTGCCTCCCGAAGCATTGAGATGCCCGCCTCCGTCAAAATGGTTACGCGCAAAATCGTTGACTGAGAAATTGCCGCGCGAACGAAACGACAAGCGTATGTGTTCGGCGCTTTCGGACATAAATGCCGAAAACTGGATACCTTTGATGCTCAACGGATAGTTGACAAAACCTTCGGTGTCGCCTGCTTGAAAATGAAAACTGTTCAATTCTTCGCGTGAAAGAGCGATGTAAGCCGCATGGTATTCGGGCAGTACCACCATTTTTTGGTTGAGCGTGTAGCCTAACAACCGCAGGCGCGATTCGGTGTAGTTGCAGTATACCGAGTCGAATACTTTGTTTTTATCGACACCCAGCTCCAGTAGCTCGGCAATGGTACGGAATGTACTGGCATTCGAACAGTTGTTCTGGAAACCATTGGTGTCGGTCATCAATCCGGTGTACACCGCTTCGGCCACTTCTGGGGTGAAATATTGCAACCAGCCAAGCGCTTTAGCCAAATGGAAAAATACTTCGGCCGACGAACAGGCATCAACTTTGGAGAAGCACAACGCAAATTCGTCGTCCGCAGGTTTTAGATGATGGTCT
>JAVBNJ010000154.1:0-9621 GCA_031551625.1 Bacteroidales bacterium
GTGTTCATAAGAAAAGTATATTTTAATTAGATAAAGTACAATCAATAATCGCATTCCCGCTTTCGGCAACGCCTGTAATGGCTCCGGGCATGAGCTGGCCTACCCATTCTTTTCGGTAGGGCGCTTCGACTTTTAAATAGTTCTCGGTAAAGCCGAACATTTGCCCCCCTTTGCGCGTGCTTTCCCATAGCACGGTTGTCTGGTGTCCCATGCTTTGTTCGTAGAACGCACGATGCAGCTTGTCCGACAAGGCTTCCAGTTGTTTCACTCGTTCGGCGCGTTCGTGTTTCGGCACGCTACCGGGCATTTCAACGGCCGGCGTGCCGGGGCGTTCCGAATAGGGGAATAGATGTAAATAAGCCGGCGCCAGGTTTTCAAGAAAAGCATAGGTGTCGGCAAAATCTTCGGCGGTTTCGCCGGGAAACCCCACAATCACATCTACTCCGATGAATGCATGCGGCATCGCTGTTTTAATATATTGCACGCGCTCGGCAAACACTTCGCGGCGGTAGCGGCGGCGCATGAGCCCCAGTATTTTGTTAGAGCCCGACTGTAACGGGATATGGAAGTGCGGCAATACTTTCGGCGAAGCCGCAATCCAGTCTATCATTTCGCAGGTCAATAAATTCGGTTCTATCGACGAAATGCGGTACCGCTCTATTCCATTCACTTTTTCGAGCGCTTGCAGTAATTCGAAAAATGTTTCGCCGGTTGTTTTGCCGAAGTCGCCGATATTTACACCGGTAAGTACGACCTCTCGAATTCCGCTAACCGCAATGGTTTCCGCTTCCTTAACAAGATCGTTAATGGCTATATTCCGGCTGTTTCCACGCGCCAGCGGTATGGTGCAGTATGCACAGTGGTAGTCGCACCCGTCCTGTACTTTAAGGAACGAACGGGTACGGTCGCCCGACGAGAAGGCCGGGAAAAAACTTTCGACCGCCTGAATCTCGCACGACACAATGTTCGCCTTGCCTTTCTCGCGTATGTTGTTTACATACTCAAACAGTTGCCCTTTGGCATCGGCGCCCAACACCAGGTCTACGCCTTCGATCCGGGCGATCTCTTCGGGTTTTAGTTGGGCATAGCAACCCGTTACTGCAATCAGCGCATCGGGATTCTGCTGCGCCAATTTGCGAATAGTTTGGCGGCATTTCTTATCGGCCTGTTCGGTTACCGAGCAGGTATTTATCACATATATATCGGCCTTTTGCGACGATGGTACCCGCTCGAAACCGGCTTCGGTAAAGCCACGCGCCAGGGTAGAAGTTTCCGAAAAATTTAGTTTGCAACCCAGCGTGCAAAAAGCAATTGTTTTATAATTCATAGAATAGCTATATTTTACAAAAATACAAATTTTATTTGTACCTTTGTTAATTCGCAACACAACAAATCATGCGCAAGATACTTATACTGATAGGAGAATATTTCATATTAATGAAAAAGGTGTTTACCCGTCCGCAGCGGATGAACATTTTTTGGAAACAGTTTGTACAGGAAATGGAAAAGTTAGGCCTCCAATCGGTACCGCTGGTGGCCATCATATCGGTTTTTATCGGAGCGGTAATCACATTACAGACGGCCTATAACCTTACCACGCCTTTTATCCCGAAAACCTATGTAGGATATATGACCCGCGAAACTATGCTGCTTGAGTTCAGTTCCACCATGGTGGCGTTGGTATTGGCCGGAAAGGTCGGTTCCAGTATTGCTTCGGAGATAGGTACGATGCGTATTACCGAACAAATAGATGCGCTGGAAATAATGGGTGTGAATTCGGCAAATTACCTTATATTGCCAAAAGTTACGGCGGCTACGATTTTCAACCCGTTGCTCATGTTGTTGAGCTTTGTGGTGGGCTTGCTGGGCGGCTGGATGATTGTAGTAACAACCGGGATCGTTACGTCCGAACAGTTTATAGACGGTATCCGTATGGAGTTTAACCCCTATTATGTAACTTACGGATTGATTAAGATGGCGGTGTTTAATTTCATTATAACATCGGTATCGGCGTTCTACGGCTATAATGCCCATGGCGGATCACGTGATGTGGGGCGGGCGGCCACCAACGGTATTGTGAGTTGCAGCCTTTGTATTTTGATATTTAATCTTATTCTTACTCACATCTTGTTATAACTTGTTATGATCAAAGGACACAATCTATACAAATCGTTTGGCGATAAGTTGGTGTTAGACGACGTATCGGTCGATTTCGAAGATGGGAAAACCAACCTGATTATCGGCGCTAGCGGGTCGGGTAAAACAGTGCTGCTGAAAACCCTTGTGGGGCTTCATGAGGCCGACCGTGGAGAAATTTTCTTCGACGATGTGCAATACAATGCGCTTTCGTTCGACCAGAAAAAGGCGATGCGCCAGAAGATAGGCATGCTCTTTCAAGGCAGCGCCCTGTTTGACTTTGCAACGGTCGAGGAAAACGTTATGTTCCCAATGGATATGTTTACCGAATGGAGCCACGAGGAAAAACTCGAACGCGCTAACTTCTGCTTGTGCCGTGTGCGATTGAACAATGCCAATAAATTGTACCCGTCGGAATTGAGTGGTGGTATGCAAAAGCGTGTAGGCATTGCCCGCGCCATTGCACTCAATCCGCGCTATCTGTTTTGCGATGAGCCCAACTCCGGCCTCGACCCGCGTACATCAATTGTAATTGACAATCTGATTCACGAAATTACGCAAGAGTATGGCATTACAACCATTGTAAATACGCACGACATGAACTCGGTGATGGAAATCGGCGAGAAGATAGTGTTTATCTACGAAGGCCGCAAACTGTGGGAAGGCACCAATCAGGAAATCATACACGCTGACGTTCCCGAACTCAATCAATTCGTGTTTGCGTCGAAAATGGCGCAGCAGTTGAAAAAGTACGAGACGGGGAAGTAGATTCTAATCTTTTACGCAACGCAAGGTTTTTCCCGCACACTTTTTCCTATTCATAGATGGATAGACGTTTAGCCCATTCCGTATAGGCATATAATGGAGCCCGGGCAGTTAGTAGCATCTATCATACTTTCTTTGTAGGGCTCAATTAATATTGTTTAAAAATTAGCTTCCAGTTTCAACCGCCCGTCTTTGTGCGATAGGCTGGCGCCGAACGTGTAGCTGTAGGCGAGATTGGCGGAGTATTGCCATGGTGTGCGCTGTTGCCCGTGCTGGTAAATGCTTGCGAAGCTCAGGTTGATGTTGTGCATGCGCAGGAAGGTGTATCCTGCCGTGAGGCGGAGGTTGAGTACGTTCGACGTTTTGCTACTCGTGTTGCGCATATTGCTGTAAGTGGCTATCAGTCCGGTGCGCAGGGCTTCCCAAAAAGTTTTTTGTACCGATGCGTTGAAGGTTAGTGATTGCATGCGGTTGCCGTCGGCCAGTTGATTATAGTTGTAGTTGAAGGCTGCCGAAACATTGAGTTTGGCGGGTATCAGCGAATGCTGGTAGGCAATGGAGGTATTGTAAATATTGTTGCCGGAATACGATGAAAACTCTTGTCGCTCGGCAGTGTTCTGATACATAAAACTAATGTTTACGTTTTGCCGGGCATTCTCTGTACTTGCCAGTAAATACGAAGCGTTGAGCCCTGCCGAAAAATTAAGTTGCGTGACATTGAGCGTGTCGAGGTTCTGGAATTCGTTGGTTTGCGTTACCTGGTTGTAGATGTCGTTGATGTACACGTATGATTGTACGTTCGAAAAATTGGCTGCCAGGTTCCATTTTTCGGCAATGCTGGCCGATATATTGCCGGCTAACAACAACTGCGAGGTAGTATTTGTTTTTTGAGATTGCAGGTTGTCGTGCTGGTAGCCCACGTCGAGCGAAGCGTTCAACATTTTTACCTGTGCCGAAATGTTGGCGGTAATGTGTTCGTAGTCGTTGGTGGTTTGGTAGGCGCCTAATGTGGTGTAGTTGGGGGCTACCCGCTCGTAGGTGGCGCCAATAGTTCCCAGCGGCAGTTTGTACGACAGGCTGGTTTTGATAGCGTGATACACCGCCAGGTCGCCCGTTGTTTGCAGCAGGCGGAAACCGTCGTTGTACTCGATATTGCGGTTGAGTGCACTGATGCCGTATTCGGCGGCCAGCCGTATATTTTTGAACAGGTCTACTGCTCCGCTGACGCTTCCGAAAAGGTTGTCCTGCGGGGCAATGGAGAGGCTGTCGGTACCGGGCAATGAAGAGCGCACGTCGGTAGCTTTAAAAATATTGGCATCAATTTCGAAACCGGAACCATGGTAACCCACCTTGAAGCCGCCGCCCATGCGCTTGAACGATGGCGCCTGTCCGCCGATAGAGTCGGCTGCGCGTTTCATGCGCCCGGCAATAGCGCTTATCCGCCAACCGTTGTTGGGCGTGAGTTCCACGCCACCGCCGAAAATTTCATGCCCCGCCAGCGAGTAAGGCGAAAACTGCATGGATGCATAACCTGCATACACTTTAATCCATTTGTATGATGGCGCAATAGCAAAGCGGTTGAACGGCAGCGACACGCTTTTGCTGAATTGCGCATTGGTGTAGGCAAACGACAGCGGAATGCTGACTACGCCGAAGGCATTGAAGTTTAAATTTCCTGCCAGGTAAAGCGAGTAGGGGTTGGGTGCAGTGGTGTCGCCGGGGCGGAAGTTGACTATTTGATTTAGTGTGATGCCCCCGCTTGCCGTAAGGATAGGCGCTTTGGTTACTGCTTCAATATCTTGCGCCGTTACGCTACTACCTGCCCCCCACAAAAGCAATATCACCAAGCTCCGTTGAAAGGATTGGCGGATAAGGATTTTTAAGAAATATGGGCGGACGGGCATGTGGAGCAGATGCTATAATTTTGTACTTACTTCGTTGCTCAGTGTCGACGAGGTGCCATCGCTGTACACAGCTTTGATACAATAGCGGATGGTAGTACCCGATGGTGCATGCAAGTCTTCGTAGGTATTGCCGGTGCTGTTATCAAGCAGTGTTAAGCCTAACTCTCCACTGGCGCGGTATATCAGTATTCGCTCAATTTGCTTGTCGGATGCGATATTCCACGTGAGTACAACCTTGCCGGCATGGGTATGCTGTTTAAGCGTTATACTTTCGACGATGCCTCCGGGAGCCTTTTGTTGCAACAGGTTCGACGGGGACGACTCCAATCCGCTCTGGTCTTCGGCGGTGATATAGTAGACGTATGATTTGCCACCTTGCAGTGCTTTGTCAGTGTAGGCAGATGCTTTGTCTCTCTTCAGGTCTATGCTGGCAATTCGTTGGAATGCGGTATCGGTTTTTACCTTGCGGTAAATGTGGTGGCGCACCACGTCGGCGCTGCTGCTGTTGATCCATGCAATGAGTAGCGCGCCTTTTTGCACGTCGATGCTTTTGATGACAGGCGACACGGGAGGTATGGTATCAGGCTTGCGGAGTTCGAGGATAGCGCCGAACGCCGATTGGTTTTGCCGCAGGTCGATGGCGCGCAGGCGGTAATATATTTGCGAAGTAAGCGTATTCAGGTTGACCGAATCTACAAAAAAAGTATCGCGTACCACAGATGGATGTGCCAACAGGTATTCAAAATCGGGACGGTTGCTGCGATACACGCGGTAACCGTCAATATCATTGTCGGTGTTGGCCTGCCAGTTCAGGAACACGTGTCCCGTGCTATCTATGAATCCCGTGAAACCCGCTGGTGGAGCGGGCGGAAGGCTGTCGATCAATTCGGCATAGGTAAGTAACTGCGAAAATTTTTCGTCGAAACCGGCAAATACCGATATCGTATAATAGTTAGTGAGCGCGGGTGTGCTGTGAGTAAAGCTCCGCTCGGTGGCCGATGCGCTTTCATATATTTTTTTCTTTGGGCCGGTGGGTTTGTCCGATGCGTAGAGGCGGAAGCCGGTTATGTATTCGTTCATCTCGGCGGGATAGTTCCATTCGAGCTGTACGGCCTTATTTTCGACTACCGTGTGGTTAGTAATAATGGGTGCATTGCTAAGCGGAAGTCGCCCGTGACCTGTTACCGAATCGCTTGGCGGGCCCATCTCTCCAAAAGCATTGATGCCACGCACGCGGTAGTACCACGTGGACAGGTTGTCGGGCAACGAATCTGTGCGATAGGCATACACCGGCGATACATCGACATCGGCCATTTGTACCATGGCATTGTCGCTGATGGGCGTGTAATGTCTGCCATCCGTCGATTTTTCGACTACGTAGCTGTTGTAAATATGACTCAGGTAAAGAATATTCCACGATAGCAATACACTTTGATTGTCCCACTGGGCGGTTAGCTGTAGCGGTTTTGGTAGTGGTTGAAATTCGCTTATCCCTGTAAATGCAAAGGCGGTATCGGCGCGCTGCAACGTGTCGGCAACGGGTATGTAGACGACATACAGGTATTTTTCGTTGGGTGCCACACGGCGGTCGGCCAGGTAAAGCCCCGAGAGGCGGGCAGTAGTCAACGATTGGTCAGCGGCGAAGAGCGCCATTGCAAACCTGTTTTGCTCCTCTTGGTAGCGCTTTGCTACAAGATACAGGTTTGCTGCCGGCGCTCCGTTGTTGTCTTCAAAAATACATTGAGCCGCTGTTGCTACATACCGGTCGTCTACGAAAGGCTCCCACTCGTTAAGGGGAGCGGGTTTCATAGGGGTAGTGGAGAGGAATACCCGTTCGGTGCTGTCTACCAATTTACCATTACGTAATACCGTTTGCCGATCGACAATATAGCCATACTTGTTGCCAAGTTTCCATGTTTCTTTGTCGGTGGGCGCCCAGCGCAACTGGATGGAATCGCGGCCGGGACGGCACAACAGTTTTACACCGCCTTCAGCAAAGGCTGGAAAGCAGCAGTAAAAAAGTAAACCTATTAGAAGAAATATTTTTTTCATTACCAAATAAAACAACTAACAACGCCATGCTATTCCTTGTGTAGCATCATTAACAACCGAGGGATGTATTATCTGTTTTTATTTGGTAGGGAGTAAGCGCTATATTGGGGATGCACTTACTCTTTTGCAAAGGTAGAAAAAAATTGTGATACGTTGAAATTTATTTTTTACCGTCCATTAATTGTTGGAATAATTCAATCCATTCGCCTACATGCCGCCCGTCCATGAGGGCGTGGTGAACATGGATAGACAGCGGCATACGGTGCTTGCCATTTTCTTCGACGAGCTTGCCGACCGATATTTTGGGCGAACAGTCTTTTTGCGATAGCCAGCGTGCATGCGACAGGGAAGTGAAATCAATCCATGGTAGCGACGAAAAGTGAATGAGGTTTTCGGAGGCATGGGGTGCAAAAAGGGTCGTGCAGTTTTTGACCCGCTCAACTTCTTTCCGGGCTTCAGTGCAAAAGCGATCGAAGTTTTCATTGTGTTGAATGAATGCAAAGCCCATGGAACCATCGGCACGGGCAATGGTGGGGCCGGCATGCACTTCATCGTACACCACTACTTTATTGCCTTCTCTGCGGTAGCGGAAATTCTTGATGCGGTTGCAGGCAACCAGTACTTTGTGGAGGTAATAGAGGAAGAACGAGGCGTTTTCTTTTTTGCAGGCGGCATAGGCTTTGGTGCAATCTATCTGCACACAGGCGCCGAATAGCGGCTCGTCGAACCGGTTGAACCAGTCAAAAATTTCCCGCCGGTTCCAATTGTCCATATCTAAAAAGTGTTTCATGGCGGAGTGTGGTTTATTCAATTGTTATGAGGTTAGTGCCATACGGGAGTTCCAGTTCGAAATTGTACTTTGTGTATAAAATCATCGCCTTTACTTTTTAATACTTGGAGTAAGAATGCACCACCATCTGCCTTGGTGGCTTGGGCGGCCATCTCCGTTACTAATTTGTCAAATCCTTGCTTGTCGGCATAGTGAGTAATCGCATAATCCAAATCTCCTATAATTTCATCTACATATTTAATTCCTTTATTTGTTCCTTGGCTGGCACAAGTGCGGCAACGTGCGCCCACTGCAGCTACTATATAAAGATATTATTCTTTCTCAAAAATGTGTAATGTGTCAAAATAATCTAAAATGTACAGCTTACTATTGGAATATTCCATTTTTTTTATGGCCGGAAATTGGTCTTTTGCCTCAGGAATTTCGCTACTCCAAATTATTTCTTTTTTACTGCGGCTGAAAACGCCAAAGCGGTTATTACTTCCTCCTTCATAAAAATAGATTTCATCTCCTTCAAAACCAACCATGCGATCCATCTGGATTTTATGCTGTTTGCAACTAGTTGAAATATCATACATAAAATACTCGTCTAATGGTGATTTAAGATCAACCTCTCCATAATAGGTACTAATACTTCCAAAAATAATGGATTGAGAAATGTCAAATTGAGTACCATAACCAAAAACTCCTACTTCTTCGTCGGGAAAATCAAATTGCTTATTAATAAATTTGGTCGGGCTGGTTAAATAATACTTAGCTTTTCCTGTTTCCGACGAAATAGCCAAAAGTTTTCCACTACCTAAACACATCCATATATTATTATCATATGTGCTCACAAATTTTAGAATATCGTTCTCTCGTTCTTCGTCAGTATTTACAGCAAACCAATTATATTTTGTATCTAATTCAAAACTCCATAGCGTTTGTCCAGTTCTAATTTCATAACACACTATTTTTTTATTATGAAAATGAAAATAAATTCTATTTTTTTTAATTACCAATGGATTACAATAAGGTGTCGTTATATTAAAATCATCAATAATATTATCAGCCAAAATGTTTAATGCACCCCAATGACAGTTTATATCACCATTTTTTAAAAACTCTGTATTGAAAGAGATTACTTTATTACTTGGTACATTATAAAAGATATCTGTAATAAGAGTTTTGTTATCAATTTGCTTGATCAGGGTGAATAAACTATCTAAAATAATTTGTTCGTTTTCTGTATTCACAATTATATAATCCTCGGATAGTAAGCTTCCACCTGTTATCGGCTTGTGTATAACAATCTCCTTAGTGTTGAAATAAAATTTCCCATCTTTTTTAGCATATAATAATGATTTTTCTTTCGTTTGGAAAAAATCGACTTCGGATATTTGTGTTATTAATTGAAACATATCTGCTATTAATTATTTAACAAAGGTATACAAAATACTATTTTCTATCTCAATCAGTTCTTTAAATGCTGTTTTCTTTGAGTTTTTCACCAAGTTCATCTGACTTTCGGAAAGTTCTCCAAATATGCTGGTACGTAGTTCTTTATTTTTCCAAATAGTTTCAAAAATATCATCAATGTTAGTGGTGAAAAATTCTTGCATTCCTAATTTAGCTTGAGTAATGGATAACTTTTTACTGGAAAATACATATTGAAGTTGCTCTATGGATTCTATATTAGTAATATAATTTAAGAATTGTGGTTTAGGTATTTTACTTGCATTTTGATAACTTTTGTATTCAATATATTTTAGTTCTTTTGGAGATTTAGCATTTAGTTCGATATCAAATTTACAGTTAGCACAGGGCAAATCGTTGCCATTAAATAGTAGGTCAAATTTTTTAATCCGGTCTTTAGCCAAATTGCGACCATCCAAATCCTGTATCATGTGCCAAAAACCGTCGTGAACGATAGGATTACAATGGTTTAATGCCTCTCTTATCCTTTTATAAAGACAATCTCTGCCTTCGAATGTG
>JAVBNJ010000085.1:0-10424 GCA_031551625.1 Bacteroidales bacterium
ATGCTGTATAGCATTCCCGGCCATGCAGCCAATTGTGTAACGACCACACAAGTGAAAGCTAACTACAAAACACAGCAGGTTACATTCAAACTGACCTGGATAGGCTGCAATGGTACCACTCATTTGAATAAAGCTTGGTGCATTGTCGATTTTCAACCGGTGGACGCCGCTGGCAACAAAGGTGCCTGGCAACGTGCTACTATTAGCGGAACGCCATTGGTTACCAATGGTACCTACGCTGCCGGTAATGCTACCGGCTTTGAGGTAACCGGCACCAACGGACAATCGGCTACAGTAACCGTAAAATTGGGCAATGCTTCCGGTAAATTCAACTGGTGCGCTATTGCAACGGACTATCCGCCACAGGCGATATACGGTAGTAGTAGCTACACTTTGAAAGGAACACCGCCGTTTACACTTGTCACAATCAGTGGAACAACTGTAACGACAATAAGCAAAACCTTTACCGATTGCCTTACTGCCATTACTGATGCAACAGGGCGCCCTGGAAGTGCACAACCATGTAGGTCTAATACTTGCCAAACTTGCGCGCAATATTGTTTAAGCATTGGAAAACCTTATTATAGGTGGATAAGTCCATCTTGTATTTGTTTTGATTGCGAGAGCGTGGGGTGTGTACACACATATTGGAATTGGTCGAATGTAAGTATGAATTTTACCACATATGCAGGAGCTTATGCAAATACATTGAATAATTGTAATTGTGGGTCTACAGGATGTTGGTGCAATGGGTGTCGATGATTAAAACAAAAAACTGCTGCGCAAAACGCAGCAGTTTTTTAATTATTAAGATATGGTTGATTAAATCAAACCTTGTTCCAACATAGCTTGAGCCACTTTCATGAAGCCGGCGATGTTAGCGCCGTTCACGTAGTTGGTATAGCCGTCTTTTGTTCCATATTTCACACAGGCATTGTGGATGCTTTCCATGATTTGTTTCAATTTAGCATCTACTTCTTCGCTGGTCCAGTTGATGTGCATGGCATTTTGAGTCATTTCGAGACCCGAAGTAGCCACACCACCGGCGTTCACCGCTTTACCGGGGCCGAACATAATTTTCGCTTTGATAAATTCAGCGATAGCTTCGGGAGTACAACCCATGTTCGATACTTCGCCTACGCAAGTAACGCCGTTTTTAATCAACATTTTTGCATCGTCGCCGTTCAATTCGTTTTGGATGGCGCAAGGGCAAGCGATGTCTACTTTCACTTCCCAGGGCTTTTTACCTGCGAAGAATTTCGAACCGGGGAATTTTTTCTCGTACGGAGCAACTACGTTGTTATTGCTGGTACGCAATTCCACCATGTAGTCGATCTTTTCTTGGTTCAAACCGGCTTCGTCCAAGATGTATCCATCGGGACCCGAAATAGCAATCACTTTCGCGCCAAGTTCAGTAGCTTTCAAGGCAGCACCCCAAGCCACGTTACCGAAACCTGAAACCGCTACGGTTTTACCTTTGATGTCGATATTTTTCATTTTCAACATGTGGTCTACAAAGTAGATAGCGCCGAAACCGGTAGCTTCCGGACGAATCAACGAACCACCCCAGGTCATACCTTTACCGGTGTAAGTACCGGTATTTTCGCGAGACAATTTTTTGTAGTAACCGTACATGAAGCCAACTTCGCGGCCAGCCACTCCGATGTCACCTGCAGGAACGTCGGTATCCGGGCCGAGGTGTTGCCACAATTCAGCGATAAACGCTTGGCAGAAACGCATGATTTCAGCGTCCGATTTACCTTGCGGGTTGAAATCCGAACCACCTTTACCACCGCCCATCGGCAATGTAGTCAACGCATTTTTGAACGTTTGTTCGAAGCCCAAGAATTTCAAGGTCGACAATGTTACTGCCGGATGGAAACGGATCCCGCCTTTGTAGGGGCCGATAGCGTTGTTGAATTGCACACGGTAGCCGGTGTTGATTTGTACATTGCCTTTGTCGTCTTGCCAGGTTACACGGAACGTAAAGATACGATCGGGTTCCACCATACGCTCAGCAATTTTAGCTTTTTCAAATTCAGGATGTTGGTTGTACACTTCTTCAATTGACTCCAACACTTCGTGAACTGCTTGCAAGAACTCTTTTTCGTGGCCGTACTTTTTCTCCAAAGTAGCCATCAATTCGGATGTTTTCATAATTTTTTTTAAATTTTTAAGTTGTTAAATTTATTTAAACTTTTATAATAAGATGCTGTTTTTATTCTTTTATTCTATTATAGTCAACATATTTATCTCCACTTGTATAGGGGTAAATTACTACAAGTACATCAGTGTTATCATTCCTAAAATATCCTCCCATAAAAGACCATGTGTTATACATGTCATCTTTTTTATACTTTGTCTTTACGGAATTTTCTATTTTATAACCCTTTTTCCAATTCATATTAATAGTAAATGCCGTGCTTCTCGGTTTTTGTTTAACCGTATAGCTCCCTTCATCCCTAGTATAAGTTGAATCAGTCGTTCTTTCGCGAATAATTTTTCCACCGGTGAATGTGTAAGTATCATTGCCATTATTAAACTTACCGATTAAGGCTTGCTTGTACTCTTCCAACTTAGGATGCGATTGTGCATACGAAGATAATGCAATGGATGTAGCAATAACTATAAGTAAAAGCGTTGCGATTTTTTTCATTAATGCTTATACATTAAATTATTTTACTTCCCAAGTTGTACCGCTGTGCAATAAATCATCTACGCATTTGATTTTAGCGGTGGTTTGCACCTCGGCTACCTGGTCGCGTACGCGGTCGTTGTAAGTACGTTCGGGTACCGCGCGGATAACGCCTAACGCTACGGGCATTTCAGGCCCCTGCATGTTTACCAGCATCATGTGGACACCTGGATTGATGGTCTTGGCATCATGTACCAGCAAGTCTTTTTCGGTAATTCCTTTGTGGCCGATACGCACTACTTTTAACTCCATGCCTTCGAGAATCAAACCCTTGTCACGGTTGATGCCGAACACCATCGGTTCACCGTGGCGCAACACAATAGTGCGGTCTTCACGCACCGCTTTGTCGGTAATTTCAATGTGTGTTTTATCGTTGAAAATAACACAATTTTGCAGGATCTCCGTAACTGAAGTACCATCATGCTTAGCCGAAGCCACCATAATTTCTTCGGTCAACTTCACATCGACATCAAGCGAGCGGGCAAAGAATGTACCACGTGCACCAAGTACCAACTCACCCGGATTGAACGGATGCTCCACCGATCCGAAAGGCGATGTTTTAGTAACCTTGCCTATTTTCGAAGTCGGTGAATATTGGCCTTTTGTCAACCCGTAAATCTGGTTGTTGTGCAACAAAATATTGATGTCGATATTGCGGCGGATAGCATGGATGAAGTGATTCCCGCCAATAGCCAGTGCGTCGCCGTCGCCGCTGATTTGCCAAATGGTCAAGTGCGGATTGGCAACTTTCATGCCGGTAGCAATGGCTGCCGCACGGCCGTGAATGCTATGAAAACCATAGGTGTTCATGTAATAGGGGAAGCGCGATGCACAGCCGATACCCGATACAAACACAAAGCGTTCTTTCGTATAGTGAAGCTCTTCACAAACGGTGGGAAGGGCACGTTGCACGGCCGCGAGGATCGAATAATCGCCACAACCCGGGCACCATTTTACTTCCTGATTGCTTTTAAAATCTTGAGGAGTATATTGCATAATTTACAGATTTACTAATTTACAATTTTATTTTTGTCAATTAAAATAGTTTGTTTACGGCATCTACCAGTTCGGTTACCATAAACGGTAATCCCTGCACCTTATTGCATTGTTGGTATTGGAACTGTGGCAAGCGGTCGCGCAAATAAGCGGCAAACTGCCCGCTGTTCAATTCGCATACAATAATCTTCTTGAACTTCTTGAATACCTCTGCCGTATTTTTAGGCAGCGGATTGATGTAGTCGAAATGAGCAAGGCTTACGCTCTTTCCGGCGCCTTGTAATTCTTTTACTGCCGTATAGGTATGTCCGAAAGTCCCCCCCCAGCTTACCATCAGCACATCGCCCTCAGGTTTGCCCACTACTTCGAGCGCGGGAATAAAGTCGGCTACGCGGGCTACTTTTGCCGCACGTTCGCCCACCATTTTTTCGTGTACCAGCGGATCGCTTGATACGCTTCCGTTATTGTCTTTCTCCAACCCACCCACACGATGTTCAAGGCCGGGTGTGCCGGGCAATGCCCATTGGCGGGCCAGGCGTTTTGCATCGCGGCGGAATGGCCAGTAATCTTTCGTGCCTTCGGGAACAATCGGCGCTTCGATAACCGGATAATCTTTCATCGAAGGTACTTTCCATGGTTCGGATCCGTTGCCCAGAAAGCCTTCCGAGAGGAACAACACCGGTGTCATGTGTTCAATGGCTATTTTTGCCGCATAGAATGCCATATCGAAACAATGCGAAGGAGAGTGCGATGCTATTACTACCATCGGACATTCGCCATTGCGGCCATATAACGCCTGGAACAAGTCGGTCTGCTCCGTCTTGGTCGGTATACCGGTCGACGGGCCGCTACGTTGCACGTCTACAATAACCATCGGCAGCTCGGTCATCACGGCCAAGCCCATAGCTTCGCTTTTGAGCGAAAGGCCGGGACCCGACGTAGTTGTTACCGCCAAATTACCGGCAAATGCAGCACCGATAGTGGTGCAAATACCAGCAATTTCGTCTTCGCATTGCAGCGTTTTAACACCTAAATCTTTACGGACAGCTAACTCTTCGAGAATGCTTGTCGCCGGCGTAATAGGGTAAGAACCGCAGAACAACGGACGTCCCGATTTTTCGGAAGCGGCGATAAAACCCCAGGCTGCGGCCTGGTTTCCGTTAATGTTGCGATAAATACCTTTCGCCTGTTTGGCCTGTTTGATCGTATAGGTATTTTGTATTGCATGAATATTTCCGGCATAGTTAAAGCCATCTTGCAACACTTTGTTGTTCGAAGCAATCAACTCCGGCTTCTTCGCAAATTTCTTTTCAAAGTAAGCGCTTGTGGTTTCCAGCGGGCGGTTGAACAAGTAGAAACAAATGCCCAGTGCAAACATATTTTTACTACGTACAATCGCTTTCGCATCAAGGCCGCTATCCTTCAAGCTTTCCTTGGTAAGCGAAGTAATCGGGGCAAATACAATGTTGCGGTCTTCAATTTTCAGTTCCTTAACAGGGTCTTTGGTTTTGAAACCGGCGCGCTCAATCGATTTTTCTTCGAACGAATCGGCATCCAAAATTACTGTTGCCGTGGGTTTAGCCCACTTGGCATTAGCGCGCAAAGCTGCGGGATTCATAGCAACCAGCACGTCGCACAAATCGCCTGGCGTACGTACATCGCCACTACCAATGTGCACTTGGAAACCCGATACGCCGGCTACCGTATCTTGCGGGGCGCGGATTTCGGCCGGAAAGTCGGGGAATGTCGAAAAATCGTTACCCAACAACGCCGCTGCATCAGTGAACAGCGAACCTGTCAATTGCATCCCGTCGCCGCTGTCGCCGCTGAAACGGATTACTACATCTTTTAAGTCAATAATTTTATGTGGCATTTTGACTACAATTTATAAGTATTTTTAATTTTTTTCTTTCGATTTTCAAAAAAACAAACATACAAAGGTAACAATTTTTAAATTATAAACAAGGTAATTTCTCCAGAAAAAGTTTTTTTACTTTTCTGCTTTCATCTCAAAATTTTTCTGTAAATTTGTCCCTTTTAACGCTTGTAAAGAAAATCAACATTGCATGAATAATTTTAAACGTATCAACAATTTGACGGGATGGGTGGTGTTTGCCGTAGCAGTCATTACCTACCTTTTAACTATTGAGCCAACAACCAGTTTTTGGGATTGCGGCGAATTTATAGCTTCGTCGTACAAACTGGAAGTGGGACATCCTCCTGGAAACCCCGTGTTCCAAATGCTGGGACGCATCTTTACGCTGGTGGCCGACAAAGAACATGCTGCTATGATGATTAATGCCATGAGCGCTTTATGTAGTGCGTTTACTATTTTGTTTTTGTTTTGGACGATTACCCACCTGGCACGCCGTGTGATGGAACGGGGAAAAGAACAGCTTTCGATGGGGACTATTGTAGCTATCATAGGAGCAGGGGTAGTGGGATCATTGGTATATACATTTTCCGATACGTTCTGGTTCTCGGCTGTCGAAGCCGAAGTATATGCTATGTCATCGCTGTTTACAGCTTTGGTATTTTGGGCTATTCTCAAATGGGAAGAAGAAGCCGACCAGAAATATGCCAACCGCTGGATTGTCCTCATCTTTTTCCTGATGGGTCTTTCGGTGGGTGTACACTTGTTGAACTTACTGGCTATTCCTGCGATTGCGCTGGTCTATTATTTCAAAAAATACAAAGCTACATTCTGGGGAATTGTCGGTACATTGGTGCTGTCGGTGGTGATGTTAGGCTTCTCAATGGTACTCATCCCGCTCATTCCGCGTCTGGCCGGTTACCTTGATTTGTTCTTTGTAAACTCGCTCGGCTTGCCGTTCAACTCCGGCACCGTGGTGTTTATGATTATCTTAATGGCTGCACTGGCGTTTGCAGTATATTACACACAATATCGCATGCGCAGAATATTGTTGAATACTATTGCACTAAGTTTGCTGGTGTTTGTAATCGGTTTCACGGCATTCGGTATGGTTGTGATCCGCTCGGCAGCCAATACGCCTACCAACGAAAACCAGCCCGACAACGCATGGTCGCTGCTCTACTACCTGAATCGTGAACAGTACGGAAGCGCTCCGATACTTTCGGGCGAAACATTTGCTACGCCGCCCATAGCCATTGAGTCGCGCTACAATTATGTAAAATTGAATGGTAAATATGCGAAAGTTGAAGGCATGCCGTCGTATAAATTCGACAAACGCTACACGATGACATTTCCGCGTATGCATAGCCACCAAGCCGACCACATTGCACACTACAAACAATACATGTCTGGCCGTGGACGAGTGGTGGAAGGCTCCGGCGAACAAATGCCCACGTTCCGCGATAACCTGTCGTACTTCTTCGACTACCAACTCGGCTGGATGTATTGGCGTTACTTTATGTGGAACTTTGCAGGCCGCCAAAACGATATACAAGGCCATGGCGACAGCTACCACGGCAACTGGGAATCCGGTATTAAATTTCTAGACGAAGCCCGCTTGGGCAACATCGACCAGATGCCGCCTTATCTGGCACATCACAAATCGCGTAATCACTATTTTCTGTTACCTCTGCTACTCGGCTTGCTGGGATTTGTATACCAACTGTCGAAAGATTCGAAAAATTTCTTTGTGGTCGGCGTATTGTTTGTGCTCACCGGCATTGCCATTGTGGTATACCTGAATCAAACACCTTTCCAGCCACGCGAGCGCGACTATGCGTATGCGGGTTCGTTCTACGCCTACGCCATTTGGATAGGCCTCGGCGTGTTGTTGGTATACGACGTATTCCGCAACTATGTGAAACTCGTAGCGCCTGCGTCGGCTGCCATAGCAAGTGTGCTGTGCTTGATTATTCCCATTCAAATGGGTGCCGAAAACTGGGCCGACCACGACCGCAGCAACCGCTACACAGCGCGCGACATGGCCTACAACTACCTGATGAGTTGCGAAAAAGACGCACTGCTTTTCACCATCGGCGATAACGATACATTCCCGCTTTGGTACATACAGGAAGTAGAAGGCGTGCGTACCGACGTGCGCATTGTGAACACCAGCCTCTTGGGAACCGATTGGTATATCGACCAGATGAAGTACCAGATGTACGACTCTCCGCCGGTGCCGTTCAAGCTGGCCCGCGAAAGTTATTTAATTGGCACAAATGATTATGTCCAAATTGTAGAGCGCGTGAGCGAACCGCAACAAGTGAAAGATGTGATGAACTTTATTGCCGACCCGCGTGCCAAAGCTACGCTGAATAGTGGTGAAAAAGTGTCGTATTTGCCTACACGTAATTTCATCCTTCCGGTCAACAAAGAAAATGTGCTAAAAAACATGTTTGCAAAAATGAGCGACACATTGCAAATGCCGAAAATGATTACCATGCCGGGCGGTCAAGCGCAAGTAACATCAGCTTTTGAAGATAGCATCCCCAACCAGATAACATTCTCTATCCCTAAAAAAACAAATAGCGAAAAAGAGAAAAACGGAATCACTAAAACAGAGTTGATGATTCTAGATCTGTTAGCCAACAACGATTGGAAGCGCCCTATTTATTTTGTATCGCTGGGGGGAGACAGTGACTTAGGCTTCCGCGATTATTTGCAGTACAACGGTTTTTGCTACAAGCTGACGCCATTCCGCAACACCTCGCGCGACCCGCAGGGAATGCTCGACAAGGATGTGATGTACGACCGTTTGATGAATGTGTACCGCTGGGGCAACATGAACGACCCGAAAGTATGGATGGATTGGAACAATTTCCTTACGATTGATGTTATTCTCAATATACGCAACATGCACAGCCGTGTGGCAAGCGCCTTCAACAAGGCCGGCGATCACAAAAAGGCGATCGATCTCCTTGACCGGGTAATGACAATTATGCCCAACGAAATATTCCCCTATAGCGTGGCGATGCAGCAGAATGATATTGCAATGCTTTCAGTTATCGAAGAATACTATGTGGCCGGCGCACCCGAAAAAGCCGATCAAATTGTGGAACGCTTCATTACCGAAGCCGACGAAAACCTGGCATTCTATGTAAACGCCAAAGTTGGCGGCGTAGAAGAATCGCAAGTAACGTTATACTGCTTGCAACGATTGACACAACTTTGCAAGCAATACCAAAAGGAAAATTTGGCGAAGAAGGTCGAAGAAAAATTCCAATTTTATTTGCAATACATGCAAATGTAAATGATTTAATTATGTTGTTAGAAATAAAAAATCTACATGCCGGAATTAATGGTAGAGAAATACTAAAAGGAATCAACCTATCTATTAATGCCGGCGAAGTGCATGCCATTATGGGTCCCAACGGCTCGGGCAAAAGTACACTATCGTCGGTGTTGGCCGGACGCGACACTTTTCAGGTAACAGAAGGCGAAGTGCTTTTCAACGGCAAGGACTTATTGTCCATGCCGCCGGAAGAACGCTCGCATGAAGGACTGTTTCTCGGCTTCCAATATCCTGTCGAAATACCGGGAGTGAGCAATGTCAATTTTATGAAAGCGGCTGTCAACGAACACCGCAAGCATCATAATCTGCCAGCGCTTTCGGCTGCCGAGTACTTGAAGTTGATGCGCGAAAAAATGGCGATTGTCGAAATGGACCCTACCTTTTCTACACGTGGCGTGAATGTGGGTTTCTCGGGCGGTGAAAAAAAACGGAACGAAATTTTTCAAATGGCCATGCTCGAACCCACGCTGGCTATCCTCGACGAAACCGACAGCGGGCTTGACGTCGACGCATTGCGTATTGTGGCAGGTGGTGTTAACAAACTGAAGCGCCCCGACAATGCATTCATAGTAATTACCCACTACCAACGCCTGCTCGACTACATAGTCCCCGACATTGTACATGTGCTCTACAATGGTCGCATTATTAAAACCGCCGGGAAAGAACTGGCGCTCGAAGTAGAGCAAAAAGGCTACGACTGGTTGAAATGATTTTAACTAAGAGATAAGTTAATTTAACTTAATTCTTAGTTAAGTGCAAAAAAATAATTACCTTTGTAAAAATAAAATCGTATTATTCCGATGAAAGTGCAAAAACAATTTAAAGAACTGACGGCACGCGAAAGCAGAATTATGCAAATTCTTTGGGACAAAGAAGAAGCAATGGTCCACAATATTATTGATGCGATGCCCAACCCGAAACCGGCATACAATACCGTATCGACTTTTATTCGTATTCTCGAACAAAAGGGCTATGTGGGTCACGAAGCCTATGGCCGCACGCACGTCTATTTTCCGATCGTGAGCAAAGAAAAATACACTCGCTTGATGATGAAAAACGTGCTGAAAGGATATTTTGATAACTCGTTATCGCATTTGGTGGCATTTTATGCTAACGAAGGCAATATCTCCGATAAAGACTTGCTCGAAATGCAAATTTTGGTAGATAAAGCGATGGGCGGTAGCAAAAAATCGAAGAAAAAATAAACGATAAAATTATCGCATAATAAAAAATACTGCTCCGGATGTTTTTATCCGGAGCAGTATTTTTTATTTGTTACGAAATCAATACTTAGGTATATATGCCAAAAAAGAAACGTGAACTCTGTTTATCGTTATCGAGGTTCTGGAATACCTGTATCAAAATAAAGGCTTAATAGTCATTTTTCAGGCTAAAATCCTTGGAAAGTCTTATCTTTATTGGATTTAAAGCCACTCAAAGTATATGAATCGAAAAAATGCTTTTACTGCCACAGTTCCATTACCAAGAAAAATGGATTTAAAAATGGG
>JAVBNJ010000132.1:0-8056 GCA_031551625.1 Bacteroidales bacterium
ACCATTGTAGACCCCGATGCATTACCACGGGCGCAGCGCATGCACTACCACTTGTTGTTAATACAAGCCAAAGACAAGTGCAACAAAGATATTTGCGACGACACTACCATTGTTGCCGAAGCGCGCGATTATTATTTGCAAAAGAAAAATTGGGAACAGGCTGCGCTTGCAGAATTTTGTTATGCCCGGGCATTTGACTGTTGCAATGACAAACGGGCAGCGTTGAAAGCTTACTTGCGGGCGGAGAAGTATGCGGAGCATACCAAAGATAATATCCGGAAAGGGATGGTACAAAATAATATTGGTTGGTTATATTATCAGCAAGATGAATATGAAAAATCAAAACAGCACTACTATAAAGCGATTAGCTATCTGGCTACTACTGCAAATTATAAATACCGTATTGTTTCGCTACAAGGGTTGTCCGGTTGTTTTGTTTTGATGGGGAGAAACGATAGCGCTTTTTATTACTACGATAAAGCATTGGCGATTGCTGTTACAGCCGGTGATACTGCCATGCAATCTTCGTGCCTGCACGATATGAGTGTTACCTACCAGCAGCGAGGAAATTTTATAGAAGCAAAAAAATATTTGGAGAAAGCAGTGGCTTTGAAATCACCGAAGGATTATAAGGCACCTTTATATTTTAGTTACGCTCGCCTTTTCAGGGCGCAACAACAGTATGACTCTGCCGTAGTATATGTGCAAAAAGTGCTGGCCATGCCGAAACGGGACACCAGTATTGATGCGGCGGCGTATTATCTATTGTCAACTATTGCAGCCAGCAGGGGAGAACATGCACAGGCGTTGGGCTATTATAAAAAATACGTACAGATAGAGGCAAAAATAAAGGCCGCAGCTAAAGAACAATCGTTTGCCGGCATTGAAGAAAAGCTGGAACTGGCCGTGATGCAACAGGCCAACCAGCAACTCCACATAGAAAAGTTGCGTATTATCATTTTTGCATTAGTCGCTATCGTTGTTGCTTTATTGATGGCTGTATGGACCTACCGAAAGTATGCACAGCACAAAGTCCGGTTGGTCGGTGTAGAGAAACGGATAAGTGAGTTGAAAAGCGTGGCTCACGCATTGGAAAACGAAGCCAAAGAACGCGAACAGCAGGTCAAAGACAAAGAAATGACTATTAAAAGTATTTTGCAACAACGGTTGGATTTAATTAAGAAGATTGGTTTGCTGGGCGAAAATATTCCGGACAGCAAGAAAAAAGAAGTGGTTGCTTTGCTGGATCAAGTCAATAGCCTGTTCGACCACACAGCCGAAAAGGATTTATGGAATGTCTATTACCGGATAGCCGACGAATTTTACGGAGGCTTTTTTACGGCTATCAGAACACAATGTCCGGATTTGAGCGCTACCGAATTTAAAATAATTTGTTTGGATATATTAGATTTTTCGAATAAAGAAATAGCCTTGTTTTTACACATAAGTCCCCACACAGTGGCCACCGATAAAACCCAAGTTCGTAGGAAATTGCAAATAGGAGAATGGGGTTCCTTTAAAGTTTTTTTCGAAGAAAAATTGGCTGAAACGACAGGTCAAAATTTAAGGGTTTAAAAAACAATTAATTGATAATAAATGTTTTATATATTTTAAAATTTAAGGGGTATTGCAAGGCTGGATTTGAGTGCATAGCTTTGCCTCAAACTTTAAAATAACCATTGATTGATATGAAAAATTTCCCATAACTTGCCCCGTAAGGCTTTATTTAAAGATTCCCACAGGCTCTTCGTCCTAAACTGCAAAAATTAGCCGGAACTCCTTTTCCCTCTACTCTTATGTTCCGGCACACATCAACTTAAGCACTCTTAAGTTTTATGCTTGTGGGTATCTTTTTAAACGAAAACTCATCTTACAATAATAAGTTTTTGCTGCAGGCCCTGCCCGCCTGCTAACGAGGAGACACAGATTTCACGGATTTAAGGCAGATTCACACAGATATCTGTGTAATCCGAAATTTTAAAAAAAAACCTTCTCACGAAAGAAAACCTAAAAGTGCTGGAAGCGCTACCCATAAATTTAACTAACCATAAGAAGGCACCGCAAAGGTACGCAAAAAATTACCAACCAAAACGCCTTGCACCGTGCAAGACAAGTTTGGCGTGTCTACCGGCTTTTAGTATGAAGTTGGCGGTTGCGTGAAGAAAAGAAGCGGTGTGCCGAAAAGCTTTATGAGTAGGCAAAAATAAAATTTAAAAATTATGAAATATATTGTGTGTATATGTTTAGTTGCAACTATGTTAGTTACATCGTGTAGCAATAATGAATTGATTAATGAGGATATACCGAATAATAATTTATTTCTTCAGATGGAAGAAAGTTTTTTAAAAGTGGGAATTACTAATATAATAGAAAATTATTCTTTAACAAGTAAGGAAGTGACAGTTTTAGAAAATGAATTGTCAAGTACTTTACAAAAAAGAATAGCTTATAAAATAGATTTTAACGGGGTATCGGCTGCTTATATCTTTAAAAATTCAGAAACAGATATTTTCGTAATTCAAATGGAGGGAGAAAATATTGTTAAACGGTTTACATGTTGGTCCAAAATTACAGAAAATGAGATACAGCTTCTTATTAAAGAAAATGAAGATGTGACAACTTTTTCGTTTGACAAATTATCTCGGCAGCTTGTTAGTAATAATCCCGTAATTGTACCTCTGGCTATAAATGCTGATTGTGATGAATTAGGCTCTAGGAGACCTGGTGAGAGTTATGGTGATTGTTTTTCTCGTAATTGGAGTAATTTCTGCTGTGATTTTACAGGCTGTTTAGCTCAAATAACAAATCCTCATCTTGTTGCAACAGCGATAGCAGTCACTTGTATATGTCCTGCAAAATAAATTTTTTAAAATGAAAAAAATATTTTTAATTCTAATCATCTCGTCTTCCACCTTAGTCTTGACGGGTTCATTATTGAAATTACAACAAACATCTTTGGCAAATATCTTTTTATTAATCGGGTCTTTGTTGTTTATTGCTCTAGTTATATTAGCATTAATAATAATTCTGTCAAAAAAGAAAAATACAAGAAAATAAAGTAAATTCAACTCAAAACATGAAGCTGTTCAAAAAGAACAGCCTCATGTTTTTTAATCTCTATGGGTTTAATAAACATTAATAGCCGACCCATTTTGTATTATTTTTGTATATTTGTTTCTTAGTATGATTACCATGAAAAAGAATAAAACAATTAATCACATAGGACAGCTTGTTCTTATGGTAGTAGTAGTATTTTTAGTATTTATTCGGATCTTTGCAAAACAACATGATGGTTTAGAATGGTGGCTGGCAAAACCGAAGAACAATTCGATGATAATGATTTTTACTGCCATTACCTATGCCTGTTTTTTATTGTGGTTAGATGATTTCTTTAAGAAAAATTGGAAAGAGCGCAATTATTTGCCATTGTTGGCTGTTGTAGCAGGAATTGTATTTATTCTATTTCTGTTTTAGCAACCGCAGAGGAAGTAATGTATTTGTCTTCTTTTACCTTTCGCGCCTTTATTCCTCTTTGTACCAATCCTTGTACATCAAATAACCGGCGGCGTTGTTGCGGGCCATGGTGGCCACTTTCTCGTCGCTGTCTTTTACTTTTTTGGCCGGAACGCCTGCATACACGCCGGGTTCGAGCACGGCGTTGCTAAGAATCAATGCGCCGGCGGCAATAATAGTGTTATCGGGGATTACAGCGTTGTCCATGAGTATAGCACCCATGCCGATGAGCACATTGCTGCCCACCTTGGCGCCGTGAATAATAGCGTTATGGCCGATGCTCACATCGTTGCCGATTTCCACCGTCGAACGTTCGTAGAGGGTATGCAGCACTGCACCGTCCTGCACATTCACGCGGTCGCCTATGCGGATGCTGTTCACGTCGCCGCGCAACACGGCCCCGTACCAGATACTGCAATCGTCGCCCAGCACTACATCGCCGATTACGACAGCATTCTCGGCAATAAAACAATTTTTTCCTATCGTTGGTTCTATGCCACGCAGTGGTCGTATAATAGCCATAACCGTTTTCTTTTTATCCACGAATTACACTAATTTCACGAATAAAGATGCAATTGAGACACTAAATAAAATTTCACTAAAACTTGTTTGCTTTGCAAATAAATCCGTATAATCTTTTTATTGACTCTTTTGTTTGTTCTTAAAATTCGTGCCATTCGTGTAATTCGTAGATGATTTAGTTCTACTTAAGTTTAAATTCTCGTTTGATGAGCGGCAAGAAATCCAGTTTTTCCCACGCAAAAAATTCTACTTCTTTCGTTGTTTTCTTGCCATCGTAGTTGAGCGTTACTTTCTCTTTTACACAGTTGCGGCCAAAGTGCCCGTAAGCAGCCGTGCGTTCAAAAATCGGATATTTCAACCCGAAGCGTTCTACAATTTTGGCGGGGCGCAGGTCAAATATCTTGTACACTTTTTCGCCGATTTCGGCATCGCTCCAACGTACTTTTGAAGTTCCGTAAGTATTTACGCAAATACTTACCGGCTCTGCAATACCAATGGCGTAGGCTACTTGCACCAGCAATTCGTCGGCCACGCCGGCGGCTACTAAATTTTTTGCAATGTGTCGTGCAGCGTAGGCCGCAGATCGATCGACCTTGCTCGAATCCTTACCCGAGAAAGCTCCGCCACCGTGAGCGCCCTTGCCGCCGTAGGTGTCTACTATAATCTTACGGCCTGTGAGGCCGGTGTCGCCGTGCGGCCCGCCAATAACAAACTTGCCCGTGGGATTCACGTGCAGAATATATTCGCTATCGAACAATTTGTGCAGACGTTTCGGCAAAAGCTTAATCAAGCGCGGCAACAACACTTCCTGCACATCTTTACGGATTTGTTTTTGCATGGCGGCTTCGGTATCGAATTCGTCGTGCTGGGTCGAAATCACAATGGTGTGTACACGTACAGGACGGCGATTTTCGTCGTATTCCACGGTGAACTGCGACTTGGAGTCGGGGCGCAGGTACTTCATTTTTTTACCTTCGCGACGAATGACTGCCAACTCATGTAGTGCGATTTGCGAGAGGATGAGCGGTACTTGCATGTAATCGTCAGTTTCGTTGGTGGCATAGCCAAACATCATCCCTTGGTCACCGGCACCCTGCTCGTCGGCCTTGGCGCGCACCACCCCCTGATTGATGTCGGGCGACTGTTCGTGGATAGCCGACAACACTCCACACGAATCACCGTCAAATTTATACTCGGCGCGGTTATAGCCGATACGGTTAATTACCCGGCGTGCCACAGTAGGTACATCTACATAACCAATAGTGCGTACTTCGCCACCCACTACGGTAAGTCCGGTTGTTACAAATGTTTCGCACGCGACTTTCGAATCGGGGTCCTGGCGAAGAAACTCATCAAGGATAGCATCGGAAATTTGGTCGGCGACTTTGTCGGGGTGCCCTTCGGACACAGCCTCAGAAGTAAAAAGTGTATTTTTCATTTTTTAGCATTTTTTTTCGTGGTTGCAAGCATACAAATCTTTCCACCCGAAATGTTTAATATTTTACAAAAATACGAATTTTTTTTAACAAATGTGTATATTTGTACTATCAACTTTGTAATAAATAATCTACTGCTATGGACTCAACTACTTTTTCCGACAATAAAGACAAACGGCAATTCGAACTCAATGTCGATAATTGTACCTGCCTGCTTTGCTATGCTAAACCCGGCGACGGGAACATTGAACTTTATCACACCGAAGTGCCTGTGCAACTCGAAGGCAAAGGCCACGGATCGCAACTCGTAGAAAAATGCCTAGAAAAAATTGACGAAGAAGGCCTGAAAGTAATTCCCTCGTGTTCCTTTGTCCGCCGCTACATTGAACGGCACCCCGAATGGCAAAAGTTATTATAAAACGTATACCGCCGGTTTTATTTGTGTTCTTTGTGCTTTTGCGGGAGTGATTTGTGGGAATAAATTGTACCTTTGCATACTTTTTAGCAACCATAAAGTATGCCCGCCTTTTTATTCAGCCTCAATTCCGTTTTGCCGCTTTTCTTGATTATCGCTTTGGGCTTTGTGTTTAAACGCATGGGAGTGCTTACACTGCCGGTGGTAAGTGCGTTTAATACCATTGCGTTTAACATTACGCTGCCGCTAATGCTTTTCCGCGACATTGCCACAGCTGATTTCAGCAAACTGTTTGCGCCCTATTTTATTCTTTACGCTATTGCCGCCACCGTGCTGTTGTTTGTCGTCATCTGGCTGTTTGCCGAATGGTTTGTGAAAGACAAAACGTCAATAGGAGCATTTGTGCAAGGTGCGTTCCGTGGCAACTATGCTATCATCGGCTTATTCCTGCTGTTGAATGTTTTGGGGTACACGGGCAAGGGCGCACTCGTCATGGCTTTTGTGGTTCCTGTCTACAATATGCTGTCGGTGGTGGTGCTGTCGTTCCGTGGGCGTAATCCGCAACACGGCAACATCCGTCATGCGCTGCTCAACATTGTCAAAAACCCACTCATCATTGGCATTGTGGCAGGCATTCCATTCTCGCTGTTTCACATTCCGGTGTTTACCTGCGAGTCGTTCAAATTTGTGGGAACCACTGCCGGGCATTTGATTAACCTTACCAACCCATTGGCATTGCTGGCTATTGGCGCCTCCATCAGTCGCGACAAGCTGAAAGCCGGTTGGCGCAATGCCGCCGTAGCGACGTTTTTGAAAATAGTGGCAGGCCCGCTGGTGCTGACAGGCATTGCCTATCTGCTGCGCGGTGCACTCGGTTTCAGTGGCGAAGATTTATTAGTACTGTTCGTTCTCTTTGCTGTACCAACCGCTGTGGCAAGTTACATTATGGCCAGCAAAATGGATAACGATGCCGACCTCGCTGCCAACATCGTACTCTTAACATCTATCTTTTCCATTTTTACACTCACTTTTGGCGTCTTTATCTTCAAGACCGCCGGGCTGATTTGAAGATAAAAATATTTTAATCCATTGAATTTTAGTATATTATATAATATGCTGATTTTTAATATATTGAAATTAATTTAGAATCGTTGAAAACTTTTGTTTTTATCGTAATAATCATATAATCAAAAAAATAAGAATTGTTAAAAACTATTTATTTTCAAAAGTCCTAAAATTTTCGTAAATTTGAAATAGATTTTGGTTCGAGAATCATATTAACACATAAAATTATGGCAAAAGAAAAAGAAACGAAAGACGAGAAAAAGCCGGTAGTTGAAGTTAGCAAAGAAAAATTAAAAGCGCTGCAAGCCACGTTAGACAAGATTGAGAAAGACTTTGGAAAAGGTACCATTATGAAAATGGGAGACCAGCCGAAAGTGGATGTAGCTGTTATTCCTTCGGGCTCTATTGCGCTGGACCATGCATTGGGCATTGGCGGATACCCCCGCGGGCGTGTGATTGAGATTTACGGACCGGAATCAAGCGGTAAAACAACCCTCGCTATTCATGCCATTGCCGAAGCACAAAAGGCAGGAGGCATTGCCGCCATTATAGATGCCGAGCATGCTTTCGACCGCACGTATGCCGAAAAATTGCATGTAAATGTTGATACCTTATTAATATCGCAACCCGATAATGGCGAGCAGGCACTCGAAATAGCCGACCACCTTATTCGCTCCGGTGCGGTAGATATTGTGGTGATTGACTCGGTGGCCGCATTGACCCCGAAAGCCGAAATTGAAGGCGAAATGGGCGATTCGAAAATGGGTCTCCAAGCCCGCTTGATGAGTCAGGCATTGCGCAAACTCACAGCCAATATTAGCCGCACGAACACGTGTTGCATTTTTATCAACCAGTTGCGCGACAAAATTGGCGTGATGTTCGGTAATCCTGAAACCACTACAGGTGGTAACGCCTTGAAATTTTACTCGTCGGTGCGTATTGATGTGCGCCGCACGACACAGATTAAAGACGGCGAAGAAGCCACGGGTAACCGCACCCGCGTAAAAGTGGTGAAAAACAAAATGGCACCGCCGTTCCGCAAAGCCGAATTCGACATTGTATTCGGCGAAGGTATTTCGAAAGTCGGCGAAATTATTGACCTTGG
>JAVBNJ010000116.1:0-15856 GCA_031551625.1 Bacteroidales bacterium
CGACTCAGAAGAAAAATGTATTCAGTATTTAGAAAAATTAGTGTGGAATGGTAATGTAGTATCACCGTTTGATAAAAACAGTAAAGTCTATAAATGCACTGGTGGTAAATACAGATGTAAAAATACTGGAAAGTATTTTAATGTGAAAACAAATACACTATTCGATAATACTAAAATAGGATTACTAAAATGGTTTATGGCTATTTGGTTAATCACTTCCCACAAAAAAGGTATTTCTTCCCACCAGTTAGGAAGAGATATAAAAGTAACTCAAAAAACAGCCTGGTTTATGTTACACAGAATTAGAAAATGTTATGGTATTGAAAATAACCATAAACTTGATAATTCAGTGGAAGCTGATGAAACATATATTGGTGGAAAAGCTAAAAATAAACATAAGTCTAAAAAGATAGAAAATACACAAGGTAGAAGTTGTAAAGATAAAACACCTGTAGTTGGAATGGTAGAAAGAAAAGGGAAATTAGTAGCTAAACAAATTGAAGCAACTTCTTCAAAACACTTAACACCAGAGTTAATAGAAAGTATTAAAAAGACAGCTACTTTATACACTGACGAATGGTTGGGATATAAGGGAGTTGAAAGAATATATAACCATCTTTATGTAAAACATAATGAAAAGGAATTTGTAAATGGTAGTATCTACACCAATACCATAGAGGGCTTTTGGTCTTTGTTGAAAAGAGGTATAATGGGTATATACCATTTCACTTCTAAAAAACACTTACAATTCTATGTAGATGAATTTGTATTTAGATATAACACAAGATTAATGGGTGAAAGTTCAAGGTTCGGTTATTTGTTGGGTAATATAATGGGACAGCGATTGAGGTATTCAACATTGATTGCTAAATAATTTGGTATCTTTGTAGGAATATTAATCTATTAAATTTTGAAAATGGAAACGCAAATAGAGTTTAAAGTTGGTGATAAAGTAATGCTAAAAACAGGTGGGGTAGTAATGTCAATAGAAGAATTTAAGGATGATATGGTTGTATGTGTATGGAATGAGAAAGGAAGACAAAAAAGAGATAGTTTTAAAATAGATGTACTAAAATATCCACCCAAAATAGAACCTACTGCATATATAATGCGTTAAAAATTAGCTGGGACTTTTGTTGCATCATAAGTTTGCATATACTGATAAATTAACTTACCAAAAAGACGAAATTCAACTAAAAATATCTCTTCTCCCCCAACACTTGGGAAGTGTGTTTTTACTTTCAATATTGGGCTTTTATATTTTTTCTTTAAATTCATAACATAATATTTTCTCTATAAATATGTATCAAAAGTCAAAAATATCGAATATCATAGAATCGAAGAGTGAGTCTTTTATAAAAATAGATAATGTATTTATCAAGTATTATCTATCCACTTCAATAGAAGATGATAATGTGTATATAAGTATTGATAGTGTTAAAGATTTATTAAGTAAAGATAGTATCATAAAAAACATATATACTATTCAATATAAAGACACTTTAATTAACACTTGTTTAATAGGTGAGATAGTAGAGCATTTAAAACAAAAACCTCTTAAATACCTCGCAAAAAAAGGCTTAGAATGGATTATTGATAATCCCCTAGATACAGATAATTTTAAGGAAGAACAAAAACTATCTGACTTTGATAAGTCAATATTAAAGGCTATGAAGTTTAACCCGAATGAAAAATAAGAAATCCCCAAACTCTATTATGAATTTGGGGATTTTTACTACCTTTGCAGGTAGAGAGGTCTAGGCTTGCATAAATTTAAACAAGTCCAGTAATGGCTGGCTATTCCGTTGTGACAACATTGGGGATCGAGCCCATAACCTCGGAAGATTGCTTAAGTTTCAAAATAGGTGCAACTCTGACCTCTCTTTTTATTTTTAAATAAATAGTTTTAATTTTCATTGTAAATATAACAAAGAGTAAACTTTTAAAATTGTTTACTCTTTTTTTAACTTTTACTTATTTATGTAAAGTGGTATATTATTACCTTTATTAATTAGCAATTTATATTACTACTGACATGTGGAATCTCTTATACGAAACAAAATATTCAATCCATTTTGTAGAGTCTCCATAAATTCTTTACTTTGTGTCAAGATATGACTAAATACGCTACACACAAACTACACACAACGGCTTTTTTTAATAAGAAAACATAATTAACCAAAATTAATCATAATAGATCATAAATATTTCTCTTCGAGTTATTTTGCTTTCGAAATGAATCTTAAAAGGATGATAATAGCTAACTTTTTTATTTCTCATAATCAAGGGGTCGTTGGTTCAAGCCCAACAGGGCCCACAAAAAAACAAGCACTTATTGTAAAATAGAGGTGCTTGTTTTCTTTTTTCCTCTTCATATAATCAAAGTTGCATAGAATTCTCATTTTCCATTTGCGGATCTCCCTCTATAAACCACTTATTTTTTGAATCATTGAATTTTTGAAGCATCTAATTGTTGAATGAAATTTATATTACAACATAGTTTGCAAATTATAACTCTCTATTTATAAATAAAATAAAGAGGCTGCTTAAAAAATCTATTTTTGTCTATATTTATTTTCCCCGCTAACTATACTTTTGTAGTAATAATAAATAGGACATCTTGAGCTATTTGCTGAAATAACAAAAGTTAACCTTAATCAAGAATAACATGGAAATGAAACGTAAAACCATGCGGATTATAGCGGATAGAATTATACAATCTATCTATAAGTCGTTGATTGATAATGGTAAAAAAGTTGAATATATAGAAAACCTTACAAATATAGACATCTTGTTATTCGAAGAAGGGTATGTACTTTCTAATCAATTACTTACTAATCTGGACTTGAAATACATCACCTGCTTTGCTATAGATATGGATGTAAAAGATATTAGTTTACTGTTCAATGTGGAACCGGCAAGTGTGCGGACAGCACGGTATAGGATTCGAAAAAAAATAGGCAAAGAAAACAGTTTCAAATTTTTAATATAAACCTGATTGCGGAAGCCAAAAAGCATACGAGTAGGCATCTACCTAAAACATTTAACAGTATGAAAAACTTATTACTACTAATTCTGTGTTGTACGGCGCTATCTTTAGCGGCTCAAACAAATTATCCGTCCGGCGGAGTTTTTGTACAATGCGATTTCAACAATTCGACAAAGGATAATAAAGCGATGCTTAGCTTTATAAGCCTGCCGGACAGTGCCAAAACATTTGTTGCCGGAGCTAATGGAACTGCCAATGGCGCCTTGCGGTTCGGCTATGGAGGTGATAGAGGCTTAACGAAATTGAAAGAGCCTTTTGCTACTATTCCACAATCTTCTTTGGTAATCACGTTAAAAATAAACAACCTGCGGGAAGAAAAGGATCATAGCCTGTTTTCCAGTTCTTTACGCGAAGTGGTTGTGAACGGTGAAGGAAAGCTGCGGGCAAAAGTTCAACGATCGAAGAAAAGCGACAAAAAAGATGTTTTCGATTTTGATTTGGGCATAAAACCCGGCGAATGGGTAACAATTGTAGCCATGTGGGACAACAAGGCCGAAAAAGTAACCTATTGGGCGAACGGCAAGTATTGCGAAGTGAACAACGTGCGGCTAAGCGAATATATTCCCGACGACCAGTATTCTCAAAGTGCAAGCCTGATGGGTTATTGCGAAGGCGATGTCGATGAATTTATCCTTTACAAGCGCCATTTGACGGAAACAGAACTGCAAGCCCTGTGCGGCGCCGGCCAGCCGTTCGAAAAGGTAGAAGCCGAACGGTTGGAAGCCAAGCCCATGGTCAATTGGAAGTGGGCTATTTTCCAGCTGATTTTTGCCGTTTTCTGCATATTTGTTTTAAACCGTCAGCGCAAACGGTTGAAACCGGTTACCGAAGAAAGCATACGTGATGCGCACCGCGCCACATTCGACCCGGAGAATGCGGGAGCAGGACCTTCCGGAATACACGCTGCCGCCCGCGCTCATTTATGGAATGCGTTCAACTACTGGAAAGAACAGGGAAAGACAAAAGAAAAAGACGCAACCTATGCCGACATGCTGCATGTGGCCGGCGCGGAAAAATTGAAATACGAAACGGCCAATGCCGAAGACTACTACCGCTACCCTGTGAAGAAAAAATATATGAAAGAGTCGTTGGCCGAATTTAACAAAGCCCTGCAAATGGGCTGTGCCGAACCCGATGTGGTAGAGGAACTGAATCTGTACGTCCGTTGCTATAATGCCGCCCACAAGCGGATTTACGATGGAAAATGGTGGATTATAGCCATTGCTGTTGCTTGCGTGTATGTGCATGGATTGGTTCCAAGTATCTCTTTTGGCATACTCGATACGGATAAATACGCTGCTTTCCCCGACGGTTTTTTTCCTCAAATAGGCTATTTGACTAAATACCTGTTGCCGGGTGTTTTGTTTTCGATCGTTGCTTATTGTGCCACTTCGTTTGCCGTGCGTTACCAGAACCGCCGCGGACAGTATGTAATGCCGTCCGAATTGAAAAACGATATTAACCTGAAAGATGTGGCTACATACGCAGGGAAACCGTTGTTAGGGTCGTTGGCAGCGCTGGGCGCTGTGGGCTTGGGCATTGCAGCCGCTATTTATGGTATTGTCAATGCTGTGGGAACCGCTAAAATGGATAAAGTTGTTTACAAAAGTGCCATGTCCGGAAGGGTGCTGAGAACCGGTTCCGAATTGTCGGCAACCGGCATGGGCAGCATTATGTTTGCTTTCTTTGCATTTGCAGCCGTACTGTTTGCCGTTTATTTTATTTCCAACATTATTATCGGTTTGTTCAGCGTTTTATTTATATACAACGCCATCAAAAATTACATTGTACGAACATAAAGATAGTAGCACGAAATTATTAAAATCTCATAATATGAAAACAAAATCTATTATTTTAATAACCCTTTTAAGCCTGTTTGTTTCGCAGGCGTGGGCGCAGCAGGGAAAAGAGTATCCGCAATACTTTTATTTCAATCCTTTGGCAACCGATGCCGATAAAAACGGATGGACGGTTAACGATGGAGAACTTATTTCGCCTGTTTTAGACCTGAGTTCCATGCAAAACCCGGAACTATTTATTGCCGAACGTGGCTCGTATTCTATTCCATCGTACTATCTTAGTGAAGATGGTGAAACTTTTTCAACAGCAGAAATTAGAAGTGTAAAATCGGATATAGCCGGTTATTTTACAGTCGCCCTTTCCAACAAAGTAAAAAAGATAAAAATAAACTATTTAAATATATCCATCAATGATTTTTGCATTCGCGAGAAAGGAAATTATCCCAATGCTACCCGTCATATTTTTCACAGCTTTTCGGGCGCTGCTGTGCCAAGCGATATTACTGGAACCGGCTTGAGTATTGACAACGGGCAACTGCTTTTCAAGAAAGCCGAATGGCAAGGCTTCAATTTGAGCGATATGAGCAACCCCGTACTTTCATTATATACAGCTGATCCTGATAATTGGAACACTACCATAACGGTAACGATTACCACGCCCGAAAATACGGTAATCCGTACCATCAATACGGGTCCGGGTGGTCAATATACCGATATCCGGTTGCCCAACAATGCTACTAAGATCACTATTGAAACCTCGTCCGATGCCGCTCGCCTGGATAACCTGCACATTGCCGAACTCTACTACCAGCAAATAGTACAGCAAGCCCAACCTCTTTTGTACGGATGGCTGGCCGCCGAAGGCAATGAAGGTATGAGTTGGGCGTATGCCGATAATACTTACACCCTTACCGGAACTCCCGCTGTTGCCGATACGAAAGCCATGCTATGGTTGCCAAAAATACAAAGGCACCGTGATCTTAATGGCGATTTGTTTATAATGGCCGAAATACAAAATCCTAATCCGGCGAAGATGCACTTGTATTTCAACGAACAGCTCGTGAATGCTACCGGTACAGTGCTGTTGCCTGTACCGGTGGAAGGATTACAGGTTTTGAATTTCAAAGCGGTAAGTGTGGACAATACACCTGTTGCAATAACCCTAAAGAATATTG
Organism: Bacteroidales bacterium; assembly: GCA_031551625.1. Classification (GTDB taxonomy): domain Bacteria; phylum Bacteroidota; class Bacteroidia; order Bacteroidales; family UBA932; genus JAVBNJ01. The sequence continues at coordinate 6,024 of JAVBNJ010000116.1, forward strand.
CATTAGTTGATTCACGGGCTAAGGCGCAAACTGATTTAACACAATGGTACAGCGAATTTTCCGATGATTCTACCATGCAATTTATACAATTTTCAAATAGTGGTGGACAAAAATTCCGCCTTATCGATGAGAAACCATATGCATATCAACAGTTATATGATAGATACCCTCAATATTCAGGATCTACTGCTGCAAAATATTATCCTATCAACAATGATGAGATAGCCGATTTCTATGCTATTCCACAACAGGGGCAATTGGAAATTTATACAGGATTAGCTGACGGAAGTGCGGATAAGAAAGTATTTTCCTACGATTTTTCCAACTCTTACAACATTCAAACAGGCGCTTGCGACTACAACAGCGACGGGCTTACCGATTTTATGCTCGAAAATGGTTATGTATTGGTGCAGGGAGCTGATGGTTCGTTTACCAAGCGCAAGCTCGATCTTATGAGCCGCGAGGCTTACGAGTTGGGTTACGCCAACCAGCCGGCTACGCAGTCGAATTTAACAAAGCCCCGCTTCAGTGGCGTGTGCATAGGCGACGATATGTCGCTCCCTGCCACTTACGTCAGTCCTGTAACAGAACCTATCTCAATAGTGGATTTCGATGGCGACGGACGTCCCGATATTATGAATAATATGAGTGGCGAATTGCTCCTCAATGTAGGGCAAGACCGCTATATCCGCCAGCAATTGGGCGGCTACGTGCTGTTCCGCGATTTTAATGGCGACAACGTGCAGGACTATGTAATATATGATGCAAAAAAGAAAATTACGACTGTTTATATTGCGCAAGCCGACGGTACGCTAAAATCGCAGGTGCTGATGGACAACCTGAGCATGGACAACCAGATATGGCTCTACGATTACGATAAGGACGGCGATGTGGATATTATCCTTCCGTTCAGCTATAACGCAAGCAACGGCGCGGCATTTTTGGTAGTAATGGAAAACGATGGAGCGGGCAATTTTACCATGCACGAAAATTCGTACACCCAGCACCTGCAATTTATAGCCTGTGCCGATATTGACAACGACGGTTACTATGATATTGCGGCATACGTACAAGGTGATAATAAAAATATACGTTGCCTAAAAGGAAACAGCCAATACCAGTTTACCTTACAAACAACTCCGCTGCTAACTTTAACCGGAGATTTTTATACAACTGATTTCAAGTTCAGTTTAGCCGATATAAATAACGATGGAAAGTACGAGTTGATAGCGGATGGATATGATGCAGTATATTCCTTGTCGGGAGTAACCCCTACCGTGAATATGCCGCCATTGCAACCGTCTGCCCCCGAATTTGTGTTCGAGCCTTCTACCGGCTACCTGAAAGTAAGCTGGCAGCGTGGGCAGGACAACGAATCGTCGGCTGCCGACCTCACTTATGCTTTGCGCATAGGTACGGCTCCGGGCAAAGGCGATATTCTTCATGCCAGTGCCTATGCCGATGGCCGCCGCCGCAACCTGATGAACGGCAACATGGGCTATGCGCTCGATAAAATCATCGATGCCTCGGGATGGAACCTCGGCAACTACTACATTTCGGTACAGGCTATCGATCCCATGCACCGCGGTTCGGCTTTCTCGGCGCCTGCCGTGTTTACCAAAACACAACTGCCGGCGAATTTTATCCTTTCCGACGAAAATACGACCAGCGACACGCTTACCGTTTCGCTTACCACACAACGCGACCCTGCTTTACAATACCTTTGGAATTTCGACGGTGGACAAATTATCGGAAGTAATGCCGACTCGTCGGTGATGAAACTGCACTACATGCAACCCGGCGCCAAACGTATCAGTTTGCAAACCCGTAATGCTGCCGGCGAATTATCGCCCCTGTGCGAGCGCGAAACCTACCTCTTTGCCAATAAATTTACGCCCGCATTCAGTTATACGCCTATCAATGACTACAAATTTTCAGTTAGAGCTTTTGCCGATTTGGACAACAACGGTATTCCAGAAGCCTTGACCACCAACGGCGTTTACCAAAACGACGGCTACGGGAACTTTAGCAAAGTAACCAAAATATTCAATACCAACCTCAAATTTGCCGATCCTCAATTGTTGGATTACAATGGCGATGGCATAGTGGATATTCTGGATTTTGATGCGTATATTTCGAACGACAAAACCCGCGCCTATACCAATAGTTCCACCCTCAACAATTTTACGCTGCCTACTGCCCCCGTAAATTTGGGACATACCTATTTGCCGGATGTGGACTTTAATAACGATGGAAAATTGGATTTTTATCTACCTGTTTACAATTATAGCCTTTATAGGAGTTTACCCACTCAGTGGTTAAACGATGGTAATTACACCAATTTTACCCAACATTCTACATCATCCGATTTATTGTCACATGGCGGCATTATTAAAAGGGATGTAAATGGCGATGGTTGGATGGATTTGGTAAGCTTATATGGAACTACATACGCGAAAAAGGTAGAAATATTGCTAAATAATGGAGATGGCACATTTACCGAAAAAATTATACCGGCGCCAAATGTAACAGTCCAAAATAATTTTTATCATATTTTTGCCGATATGAATAGCGACGGTTATTTGGATTTGGTAACAGGCCATTTAAACAGCAACAAAATATACATCCACCTGAACAATAAGAATGAAGATTTTAACCAAAAAGTAGAAGTTGTAATACCTAAAGAAAAAGTAGAATATAGTACAATTCTTTATGCTTACGATTTCGACAATAATGGATATTTGGATTTAGTGTATGATTGTTACGCTAGTGGTAGCAATGATCATAAGTTCTGTGTATTGTATTTTGATGAAAATAGGAATGTTCAATTTATGGAAACCGATAAAATACTGAACTATGGAGAATTTATGGCCGATTTGGATGGTGATGGGGTACAGGATTTTGCCGAGTACAAAAACAATACCACCGTTGCCAACAGCCGCCCCTTGCCGCCGGCAAGCATACGCACCACGCAATTGGATAATTCGTTGTTGGTAGAATGGGATGTGGCGCAGGATGCCGAAACGCCCGCAGGGCTTATGCGCTACAACATAGGCGTAAAGAAAAAAGGAGCTTCCGGAGCAGGAGCCTTTGTTATTTCGCCGCTCAACGGGCTGAAAGACGAAGCCCTTCCCGTTGCAAGAGTGGTAAATGAATTCGGCGTAAATGAAATGTATAATCCTTATTACCGCACGGCTACCCGCATGGAAATACCGCTTACCGCCCTCAGCGAAGGAGAGTACGAAGTACAAATCCAAAGTATGGATGCATGGAATGCGCCGTCGGTATTTTCGCCGGTGCATACGGTAAAAGTAAAAAATAATCCGCAAATAAAACTGCCCGCCGCAGCTTGCGCCGGTATGGCTGCAAGCATCGAATACAAGGGAACAGGCTTGGCAAGCCAGCGCGTATGGAATTGGGACGGAGGCGAATTGCAAACTGCCAACGGCAATATCTATGAAGTAATTTGGGATACCGAAGGCAACAAAACCATCACCGTTACCGTAGGCGGCGTAACCGATACGGCTTACCTGCAAGTGCGGGCGGCTATCAATCCGGCTATCAACCTGCCGGCATTGCTTATGGTAAATGCTCCCGCTAATTTCGATTTGCCTGCCGGTTATACTTCCTATTCGTGGACATCGGTCTACAATGCTGACCAGTTTGTCGAAAGCATTGCCTCTATGATTGCCGGCGACCGTCAACCAAATGTTATTGCCACCACCCAGCCAACTATCAGCACCCGCACAAGCAACCCGAATGCGGCAGTGGCAACCTTCCACAAAGCCGGTTACTACACTTTGAAATTTACATTTACTACTCCTTGCGGAGAGGTTACCGCTGAGGCGCAAGTGCAAGTGCTGGAGGCTCCCGCGCCGGTTATCGATTTGGTTACCGCCGATGCAAGCACCGGAAAAAACAAAATAGCATGGACAGTTCCGGTCGGTTTGCCCAATTTGATTACCGGAGTAAATATTTATAAAGAAGGCAGCAGGTACAACGATTTCCAATTAGAAGCCACTTTGCCTCTTAGCCAAACATCCTACGTGGATATGTTTTCCAATCCCAACATTATGGCATCGCGTTACCGTATGGCATGGACTACGCCGGAGGGTAGCGAATCGCAACCGAGCATAGCCCACAAAGGCATCCACCTGATGATAAACAAAGGAATAGGCAATAGCTGGAACCTCTTCTGGGGACAATACGAAGGCGCAATAATCGAAAGTTTTAAAATATTACGCGGAACTACTCCCGAAAACCTGACCTTGTTGCAGGAAGTATCGGGCAGCAACGCTTCGTTCTCCGATTTAACGCCGCCCGCAGGCAATGTATATTATGCCATTGAATACAACGCCGTATATACGCCTGATTATGCGCCCCTGAATGTGAAAAAGTCCATATCGGCAAAAGCAGAAGAAGCGCCAGCCGGTCGTTCGAATGTGGTATCGGTAAGCGATGCATTTTCGGTTAATTTAGCCACAGCGGTAACCGTATCGGTAAAAGATGCCGAAATAACCCCTGCAAAACCGGCCACTGTAGCCATTGCCGATATTACGCCGGTAACAGCTACTTACCAAGGGGTAAATTGGAGCATTACTTCCGGCGCTTCGCTGGCTACTATCGACCAGTACGGCAACATCGCCCTTACCGGACAAGGTAATGGAAACGTAACGGTGAAAGCCACTACAATCGACGGTTCAAATCTCAGCAACAGCAAAACCCTTGTGGTAAAAAATGTAATCACTTCCATAAGTGTCCGCCGCGACAGAAACGAACTTACGCCTCAACAAAGTTCTACGAATTTATATGCCGATATTTTGCCGGCGGAAATGGCTTCGTCGGAAGTGGTTTGGAGTATTGCACAGCAAAATGGAACATTCGAAGCCCATATATCCGGCAATGAACTTTCTGTGTATAATATAAGTACAAACGGAAATATTACCGTTCGCGCTACCACCACCAACGGTAGCGGCATGTACGCCGAAAAAACGATTACCGTAACCCAATCAGGCACTACCACTGTACCGGTTACGGGAGTTAGTTTAAACAAAACCGAAACAACCTTATCCATCAATGGAACCGAGCAACTCACCGCCACCGTATTACCGGCAAATGCTACTAATAAAGAAGTAACATGGAGTACTTCCAACAGCAATATCGCCACCGTGAGCGATGGATTGGTTACCGGCAAAGCCGAAGGTACGGCTATGATTACCGTTACCACCACAGACGGCGCCTATGCGGCTGCCTGCACCGTACGTGTGCAAACCGCAAACATTGCCGTTACGGGAATGACGTTGAATAAAACAGCTACCACTTTATTAATTAAAAGCGCCGAGCAACTCACCGCTACCGTATTGCCCGCAAATGCGACGAATAAAACTGTAACATGGAGCAGTTCCAACAACAGTATCGTTACCGTTAGCAATGGGTTAATCACGGGACAAGCTGAAGGCGCCGCCACAATTACCGTTACCACCATAGATGGCGGTTATACGGCTGCCTGTACCGTGAATGTACAAGCCACAAGTATTGCCGTTACAGGAGTTACGTTGAACAAAACCGAAACGACCTTATCCATCAACGGAACCAAGCAACTCGTAGCGACTGTATTACCGACAAATGCGACTAATAAAAATGTAGTATGGAGTAGTTCTAACAGTAATGTAGCTACTGTGAACGATGGGTTGGTTACCGGCAAAGCCGAAGGTACGGCAATGATTACCGTTACTACGGAAGATGGAAGTAAAACGGCATCGTGCGCCGTGACGGTAGTTGATAATCCGGTTACGTTGACCGCTTTCTCATTGAGTCAAGGCGCGGAAATAACGGCTTTCCGGACGGTGAGTTTGAACCATACGTTTAGCGGCGGCGCGCCTACACACTACATGGCCAGCGAAAACGAAACCTTTACCGGCGCCGCATGGCAAGCTTACAATGGAACGGGTAATTACTACACGTTTGTTTCTGACCAGAACGGCGTGAAAAAAGTATTTACCAAACTCAAAAACGGCGCAGGGGAAACAGCGGCCAGGAGCGACGAAATTACGTACAAAGCATTACACCCGAAACTTAGCCTGTCGGCCTTTGCCATCAATAAAGGCGCAAGCCGGACTGCCAGCCGCACGGTAACGTTGAATCACACCGTGGAAAATGGCATCCCTACTTTGTACAGCGTTTCGGAAAACGCCGCTTTAGTCGGAACCACGTGGTTGTCGTATGTTAAAACACCGGGATTTACCCTGTCGGAAGGCAACGGAACAAAGACGATATACATGGCCGTGGCCAACGAATCCGACACTTCCGGCATAGTATCCGGCCAGATTTACCTGGACGAATCAATAACCGTAGATTTCCACGGACTGACGGCCGCCTTGTACCCGAATCCGGTGAGCGATGTGGTGAACACGGTAGTAAAAGACGGATTCCACGGATCGGTGGACGTGACGGTGTACAGTATGACCGGAGAACGCTATTTATCACAAACTTTTTCTACCCCGTCGTTTACGCTCGACCTTTCAAAATGCCCGGCCGGCTTGCTGTTAGTGAAACTGACGAGCGGCAGCAATTATGTGGTGAAACAAATTGTGAAACAATAAAACATTGTACATTATGAAGACGACATATTTTTTAAACGAAAGAAAACATACTTCCGCTACTCACTGTGTACTCCTCCTCCTGCTTCCCTTTTTCGGGCTGCTTGCAGCTTGCGGTGGTGGCGGCGGCGACGATCCGGATCCCGACCCTGCCATTCCGGTTACCGTAACCCTGAATCCGCTTACCGTGGCTATTCCGGCTACCGGAGGAGAAAGCACGATTTCGGTAACCACCACAGCCGACTGGTCGGCAGCAAGCAATCAGGGCTGGCTGACGGTTACCAAGGAAAGCTCCACGTCGTTGAAAATTCAGGCCGAAGCCAATACTACGGGCAACGACCGTCCGGCAAAAGTAACCTTTACAGCCGGCACAGCCACGGCATCGGTGAATGTAACGCAAGCCAAGCTATCGGCCATGCAGGCCGACAGCTTGGCGCTGATAGCTTTGTACAATGCAACGGCCGGTTCCAACTGGACAACAAAATGGAACCTGGCCACGCCTGTTAAGCAATGGCACGGCGTTACGGTTACCAACAATCGAGTAACCATGCTGAAACTGGGGAACAATAACCTGAACGGCACGTTTCCTGAAGCAATTACAACGCTTAGCGAATTGCAATACATGGATGTATGCCGGAATGCGCTGAATGGCGCACTGCCTGCGGCAATCAACAATTTAACCAAAATTACTTACTTCGATATCTCGGAGAATCAATTTACCGGCGCTGTTCCAACCGTAAGCAATCTGACGAAGTTGGTACTGTTCGACGCCAGTGTGAACGGCTTCACCGGCCCGTTGCCCGCATCGTTGAGCAATGCTGTTTTGCTGGAATATCTGGCATTCCACAAAAATGCGATGAACGACGCTTTGCCTGCCGCATGGAAAACATTGGTCAAGTTAAATTATCTGGATGTAAGCGGCAACGACTTCAGCGGCGCTATTCCCGCAGACTGGTCCACGTTGACGAAAATGCAGGCATTCTATTTGTATAAAAATTCGCTGCACGGAACAATACCGGCTTACCTGACAACTTTTCCCCATTTAAAATCGCTGGCGTTAGACGGCAACAATCTCAGCGGAAGCATCCCTGCGGCGTTAGGCGATATTCCTGCGCTGGAAGAATTGTGGCTGGCCAAAAACCAGTTGACGGACGTTATTCCCAACTCCTTGCTGAATAACAGCCACTGGAGCGTTTGGGAAGAAAACGTTTGCCCGCAACAATCGGGCTATGGTTTTACGAACTGTACTCCGTCGCCTGCTCCTGCACAATCAAAAGCCTGCGACTACCACCCCCGCCTGGCGAAAGAAAAGTACAGGAAATAATTTATACTAATTTAACAATATCGAATAACAAAAAAACTATGGAGTTGCAAGCAAATTGTCGCTCCATAGTTTTATATTTTTACTATATTTGTATTTAACCAAACCACAAATGCTATGAAAAAAATATTTTTTATTTTCTTATTACTACTTCTCCTGAGTGGTAAAGGCTACGGACAGGTAACGCGCGACAGCATTCAGCACATCTTAAATAACGAATCGGTGGAAGCAGAACAGCGGGTATTTGCGGTTTTTATGGCTATGAAAACACCGATCGAAGACAATGAACGGAAATATATTTTAGAGAACGTACTAAAGCCTTTTGTGGACAAATCTGTAAAAAGTCAACTGCACAACCAAACTTATAATATTGCTATTCAAATGGCGCTGGTAGGCGTTAATTTCAATTTGCGCGACAAGGACGGGCGCTTGGAAGCGATGATGCGTGCCTTTGAATTGGCCGAAACTCCGATGAAAGACACGGCTACCGCTTCGCCGGAAGTATTGGCATTATATAATGGCGAGCGGGCAAATGTTTACCGTGTGTACGGGCAAATGCAAACACAGGTGGGCGATATGGCTTTGGGACACCAGTATCTTTATAAAGCCATAAAATTATACGAAGTGCTGAAACAATACGAACGCGCTTCTACCAGTTTATACCTTATCGCGGCTAACTATCACGAAGTGAAAGATACGAAAAGGTTAGGCCAAATCATAAAGCAGATGGAGAGTTTTATTAACGAAAAATCTTCGAAGTCCGAACTTTATAACCTTTACTCGACACGGGTAGGCTACTATAGCCTGTTGTTGGAAAGCGACACAACGAATGTCAATTATCCGGTGGTTGACTCCCTGCTGGCCGATTCGCAACGGTGTATTTTTATTATGCAAAATCATCCGAAAGAAATTTCGCGCACTGTCAACCCGGCCCTCACGTATTATAATGTAGCCACTACCATTCGCAAATACTATCCGCACAAGCTGGACACGATTTATGCCTACCTCGACAAAGCGCTGGCTGCAAAGCCCGCGTGGGACACTGTTTCCGCCAGAGAAGTTGACATACGGGTCAACTTACTGTATTCACATCTTTATTTCGACAAAAAGCAATATGTTTTGGCCGAAAATAAATTGCAGCATGTACTTTCTCTTTTAAATGATATAAAAGACCGTAATACGGCTATTCCCGACTATATCGAAACATACCAGTTATTGGCGGAAGTAAATGAAAAAACAGGCCATTATCAGGATGCGGTTAACTATCAGAAAAAATTGTTGGAAAACAAAGAAAAGCTCTATAATCACGAAAAAATAAAAGCCATTAACGACATGGCTACAAAGTATGAAGTGGAAAAGAAAGAAGCCCAAATAACATGGTTGGAAGAAAAAAACAAAACGGCTCAAAGAATATTGATGCTTACCATTGGCTTATTGTCCGTACTGCTTGTGGCAATTATCCTTCTTGTATATTTCTTCCGCTTGCGTAAAAAGAATTTGGAACAAAAAGTTTACGAGTCGGCGCTATTGGCCGAAATGCAGCAAACCGAACTGGAACATAACGCGGAAGAAAAACAACTCCTGCAACAAAAATATGACGACTTGGAAGCGCAGGCCAATCAAAGCGTTCAACAAGCCGGAGTATTGCATTCGGAATTGCAGCACATCAGAAAACAGATGGAGCAAAAGCCGACACAAGCTTTAGTTGAAAAAACAATACAATCCATATCGAAATCGTTGATAGAAAAAGATAGTAGAACACACTATATCGAACGTCTGAATACATTGGATACCGACATATTGGAGCAAGGCTATCTGGCGGCCAACGAAAAAATCACCAACATGGATATGAAATATATTATATGTTTTGCTGTTGATATGGACGTAAAAGATATCAGTTTGATATATAATAT
>JAVBNJ010000052.1:0-12965 GCA_031551625.1 Bacteroidales bacterium
GATGTATAACCGTAGCGTAGGGCAGTGGTTCTCGGTAGCAGTTGGTAATAATTTTTATACCGATCAGGCTTGGAGTCCTTGCTTGGGAATGAATTTCCGCTTGAGTGGATTCCAGTTGTATTTGGTGGCTGAAAATATTAATAGTTTTAAAGCAACGGAAGCACGTGCATTGAACGTACAGTTCGGTATGAACGTAACCATATTCAAAAAAGCTACAGACGGACAAATGCGCTGGTAGTTTTTAGTTGGCAGTGAGCAGTTGGCCGTCGACAAGTACACGGTTTTAATACACAATGGGCAGTTAGATAAACTCTAACTGCCCATTGTTTTTTTACTGCCTACTGAGAGCCTATTTCTTTAGTTCATTCAGCAACTCCTTTACGGCGGCGGCTAATTGCTCGTCTTCTCCTTTCACCAGTTTTCCGGGTGAGTTGGCGATTTTAATATCGGGATCAAGTTGTTGATTTTCCAAGTACGAACCGTCGGGCAAGCGGTAACCTGTAACGGGAATACCGAATACCAATGTCGGGTCTTGCAATGTTTCCCAATTTACGCTGGTCATGGTGCCCGGCACAGGCATACCCACCAGTTTACCGATACCTACATGTTTGTATACCCATGGCGAACCGTGTGCATTTGAATAATTGGCTTCGTTCATCAGCATGATGCTCGGTTTGTTCCAGCGACGGCTCGGCATGTCGCAAGCTTCGCGTCCGCGGACTACCTGTGTAAAATATTTTTTGCCGCTGAAAAGTATTTCAATATCTTCGTGCATGCGTCCGCCGCCATTGTAGCGCGTGTCAATTACAATCCCCTCTTTGTTGTTGAATTTACCCAAAATGTCGGAATAGATGGAGCGGAAACTCGGGTCGCCCATGCTCTGAATATGTACGTAGCCAAGACGTCCACCCGACAAGCGTTCCACATCGGCTTCGCGTTGTTTTACCCAGCGGGTGTAAAGCAGTGTATTGAATGCTCCGTTCGAAATTGGTTTCACAGTTTCGTCCCAACGCTCGCCAGTGGCGGGGTTGTAGAATGATACTAATACACGTTCTCCTGTTTTTTTATTCAACAGTGTAAAATAATCCTGTCCTTTTACTATTTTTTCGCCATCCATTTTTTCGATTACACAACCAGCTTTCGCTTTGCTGCCGGCATTGTCGAACGGGCCTTTTTCCACTACTTCGTCAATTAACAACCCATCTCTATCGTATGTCCATGAGAAGAACAGTCCGAGGTTGGCCGTAGCATCTGGATTTTCGGGCTGCGGTGAGTAGCGGCCTCCCGTATGCGATACGTTCAGTTCGCCCAGCAACTCGCTCAGCATTTCGGCAAAGTCGTAGTTGTTGTTGATGTATGGTACAAATTTACCGTACGCTGTTTTCATCAGTTCCCAATTTACGCCGTGCATATCGGTTACGTAGAACCGTTTCAATTCTTCTGTCCACGTGTGGTTGAACATGTACTCGCGCTCGGCGGCTAAATCCAAATCCATTTGCGCTTTGTAGGTAATAGGTGTTTTCTTGCTGCCGGCCAACGTAATTTTTTGCATCGCGCGGCCCAGCATAAACAAGTTTTTGCCTTCTTTGTCGAGCATCAGCGGGGCATTGCCCACTTCTTTAAATTCCAGCTTTGTTTCGCGTGTGCGTGGTGCAATCGACCACAAGTCGTAGCCTTTTTCGAATGCCGACAGGTAGTACAACTTGTCGCCATCGGGTGTCAGCACTGCATCGCCCAGTTGCGACGAGTTGGGTGTGAGCCGTAGTATGCGGTCTTCAATGCCTTTCAGCTCAATGTCGATATCCTTGCCGGCTTTTTTAGTGCTGTCTTGTTTCGCATCTTTGCTCTTTGCATCATCTTTCGATTTATCATCTTTCTTGCCTTTGGCTGCTTTTTCTTCTTCCTGCAACAGTTTGAAATCGTCTTCGCTCAAGCGGAACTTATCAAATGCTTTTTGATTCATGAACACAATCATTACATCGCTCAGCGAGCCCCACGATGCGTGGTTGCGCATGCCGTAGCGTTCCGATTGGAAAAGAATCGCATCGCCGCCGAGCACCCATTTCGGATTGCTGTCGAAGTAGCCGCTGTTCGTCAAGTTAGTGATGGCGCTGCCTTGTGCACTCACTAATCCGATATCGCTATACGGGTCGTGTTGGTTGGCAATGTATTCAAGTGTAAACCATTTTCCGTCGGGCGACCATTCGTAGTGAATCATTCCCGAGGCGCTGTAGTTTGTAGAACCGTCGGTTATTTCACGTGTTTTGCCCGAAGCAATGTTATATACCATAAGTTTGGAGCGGTTCTCAATATAAGCAACCTCTTTTCCGTCGGGCGAATATTGCGGCAAGAAACGCTCTGTTTTCGACGCGGGGAACAGCGGTTTTTCGTCAATCACTGTGGCATTGAAGAAATAGGGTTCTTCGCTGCGTGTGGTTTTGGCAGTGTAGATATTCCAGGTACCCTCGCGCTCGGTGGCATATATCAACGCTTTCCCGTCGGGCGAAAAACTAGCCATAGCATCCTGGCTGGCATTATTGGTAATGCGTTTCGTGTATTTATAATCGGCCGAACATACGTAAATATCGCCACGCATAGCTACGGCTACTTGCTTGCCGTCGGCTGATACCGCATCGCCCGAAGCGTTTTTGTTGGTGAGTGAAGCAATATTGCTGCTATTGTCGTCGTTTGTAATTTGTATAACTAATTTTTCAGGTTCTTTCCCGGATTCCATTGTGTAGATTTCCCCATCATAGCCGAAGCACAGGGTGCCGTTTGCGGCAATAGACAGGAAGCGTATGGGGTGTGTTTTGAAATTTGTTACCGGTTTTATTTGCGACGGATTATTCAATGGAAACGAATATACATTATAGCTGCCCCCGTTTCGCTCGCTCAAAAAGAAAACCTGCGAATTATCCGGGCTCAATACGGGATTTGTGTCTTCGCCCGCATCGGTAATTAGCTGTTGGTATTTTTTCGCCTGCATATCGTACAGCCAAATGTCGCGCGTAACCGATGAGGTGTGATGCTTGCGCCATTTGTCCTCAAATCCTTTGCGGTCTTGGAACACAAATTTCTGTCCGTCTTTTGTGAAAGCAATATTCTCGGCAGGTGTTGCCAGCATTTGTTCAGGGCGACCACCTTTCACGGGAACACGGTATAACTCGGTCATCATGCCTGAAGGAAAAGCCGCGCTCTGTGCAGGCCCTTGGATTTTACTGCCGAACCAAACATAGTTGCCGTCGGGCGAAAAGGCATAAGGTATTTCGCTGCCGCTCCATGTGGTAAGCCGTTCGGGTGTGCCGCCTGTAGCGTTTACTATAAAAATATCGAAATTGCCGAAGCGGTCGCTGGCAAAAGCAATGCGCTTGCTGTCGGGGCTCCACACCGGCGTGTAGTCGTAGGCTTCGTGCATCGTAATTTGGCGCGCTTCGCCACCGTTGGCCGGCACTATAAAAATATCGCCTTTATATGAAAAAGCTACTTGCTTGCCATCGGGCGAAATGTTTGGATAGCGCATCCACAGCGGGTTAGCCATTAGTGAGCCAAGTGGTAGTAGCGCAAATAAAATAAATAGTTTAGTGATTTTAGCTGCGCTGAACTTGCAACTGTGTTTAGGTTTTAATAGTGTTTGATTCATGTTCTAAACTTTAAGTGAAATAAAAGATTACAAAGATAGCAAATATCGGGTATAGGCAAAACATCCCGTGTTTTCAACCGGATGTGATAATAGAATACGTATAAATGAAAATGCTGAAAGGATCGAGAATTTGCTTATGATAAACGAGAGGCGCCGTACTGGTGTAATTATTCCTTCTGTTTATTCCATAAATCTTCAATTATCTGAAGAAAATCATTGTCAAAGCATCCTGAAAAGGCGTAGATAAAAAGCTCCTCCATTTCTTCGTCGGAACAATTTTTTGTATATATTTTTCGAGCAGTTTATGCAGGTTATCTATAGTTGGGTCCATCTATAAACATTTTTAATTTGTATTATTTCGGTTCCCAACATTTCTATTTTATCACTGCCGGAGGTAGAAAATAAAAACGTGGAACTTCACTTTATTTGCTTATTGAGGTTCTCCAAAACCATTGCATACAAACAAGAAAGCCCACGTATCACTACGTGAGTGTTGACTTCTTGTTCTGTATGCTTTTGTAATTTGGAGATTTCAATAAGCAAGAACTAAATCTAACGCATTTTACGTTGGTTCCCTAATTGAGGGAAGAATGTGTCGTGTTGCGGCTATTTAATCATAGGCTTTTGTATATGTTATATAGATTTCCGTACAAATATAAAAAAAATTGCGAATAGGAAAATGGTATTTGATATGGGATAAATCGTTGAAAAATTATTACTTTTGCAAAAGTAACTTTTTAACATTTTGCTATTTGGTAGATGAAAAAAGTTTACTACATTTGCACGGTGACAATACGCTCTTTAACATTTGGTAAAAGGAAGTGAAAAGCTTCCGGTCTGCTTTAAGAAATCTGGAAAATTTCTAAACAAATAAAGGTGTATCATTCCACAAACGTGGATTTTGATTTATTTTATTTGTGGGTATTCCAGAACCTCTTAAAGCGATAAACTCAAGTCCACGTTTCTTAATTTAATGGTTGAATGATTGGCTTCGCCGGGCTGACGGTTGAATAACCGAGTAATTGAAATGGGATTGGCAGCAAAGAAAAACTTGCAGCAGGGGGTTGTTTTACAAAGTTTATATAGTGTTTGTTTGTTCCATAAAACAATCCCAGTCGCTGCTGATTAGAATAAACTAAAAAATTAGTTTAAATTTAAAATATAATAAAATGAAAAAAATCTACTATTTATTATTACTAGTGCTGTTGCCTATGTTTGGCACAGCGCAGAACTGCATCAGTATAGTGCAAGGCAATACAACCTACACTACTGAAACCATTTCTTTTGCGGTGAAGTGGAATACCTGCAACGGAACCAACCATCTTTATAAAGTGTGGGTATTTGTGGACTATTGCGAGGTGAATGTAGCGGGCGATCCCGTGGGACAATGGCAACGGGCTACAGTAGGAACACCTGTTGTAACCGGTGGCCCTGCCTATACCGCGGGCAACGCTATGGGTTTTTGGCTGACAGCTGCCAACAATGGCTTGACTGCTAATGTGAAGTTGCAAATAGGTACGGGTAGTATATCGCGCTTCAAGTGGTGCGCCTTTGCTACGGATTACCCGCCTGTTGCAGCGTACACAGGCGCTTCGAGCTATACACTTAAAGGGACTATTCCGTTTTATATAACTTACAAAGACGAATTGCCAACTAAAGTCGATACAAAATCATATACACCCGATGATGGTAAAGAAGTAATGGCAATAACAGACGCTACTGGTTGCCCTGCCGGATGTAGAATACGGAATCAAACCGTTAGCGATGGTACTTGCTGTGGTGGGCTAACAGCGGTAGGCGGCTATTGCAGGGACCTGTTAGCCGACAAAGCTACCACATATAGCAGTTGTGGTATTGAGGTGAAAACAGCCGACGCAGGGACATCGGCTTGGAATCCGGACAATCTATGTCCGAAAGGTTGGCGATGGCCGAAAACCACCGAATTATGTTGTTTGATGCCGTATTTGGCACCAACTTGGGCGCGAAATAAACCATGGTGGAGTGGGGTATCGTATGATGCTTCGAATGCCTATGGTTTAATTCCATGCGAAAGTAACCATCAATGGGAATGTGAAACTATGAACGGTACTTCGCCAGCAGCACTTTGTATAAAATATTATGGGTTGAATCCTTATCCAAGCTACTATTTGGTTAACAAATGGGTTAAAGGTGAGATAATGGCAGTGCGCTGCGTTCGCTAGGAATGAAGTTTAGCCTTCGTGTCTTCGCGCATCGGAAAAATTTCGTATCTTTGAAAACCATAATACCTGTAGAGTATGATTTTTCCGTTGACTGCTATAGATTGGACGCTACCCTTGCAAAATCCGGTGTTGACATTTTTGCTGATTCTGGTTATTATTCTTTTTGCGCCGATAATTCTGAACAAATTTAAAATTCCACACCTGATCGGGTTAATTATTGCGGGTGCTATTATTGGTCCCTTCGGATTCAACGTATTGGCGCGTGATAGCAGCATTATTCTTTCGGGTACTGTGGGCTTGCTTTACATCATGTTCCTTGCAGGGTTGGAAATAGATATGGCCGACTTCAAAAAGAACAGCGGAAAAAGCTTGGTGTTCGGGCTTTATACTTTCTCCATCCCAATGCTACTGGGTTTTGCAGCGAGTTACTATTTGCTGCACTTTTCGTTGCTGTCGTCTATTTTATTGGCGAGTATGTTTGCTTCGCACACGCTCATTGCCTATCCGATTATTGCGAAATTCGGCGTAGTCAAAAATCGTGCGGTAACCGTTACGGTGGGTGGTACACTTATCACTGATACGCTGGCCTTGTTGGTACTGGCGGTCATTGTAGGCATGTCGGCCGGTGAGATTACGCAGGAATTCTGGATTCAATTATCGGTATCCATCCTGCTGTTTGCATTTGCGGTGTTGATGTTGTTCCCGCTGCTGGCGCGTTGGTTTTTCAAAAAGTATCAGGACAATGTGTCGCAATATATTTTTGTATTGGCGCTTGTGTTTTTGGGAGCATTTATGGCCGAGTTGGCGGGTATCGAGCCTATCATTGGGGCGTTCCTGGCAGGCTTGGCGCTCAACCGGCTCATTCCGCACACTTCTCCGCTCATGAATCGCATCGATTTTGTGGGGAATGCTATTTTTATTCCGTTTTTTCTTATTAGCGTGGGCATGTTGGTCAACTACCGCGCCTTTTTTACTAATTGGGAAACCATTCAGGTTGCTGTTATTATGACGTTGGTGGCTTGTATGGCCAAATTTCTGGCGGCATGGTTCACGCAAAAAACATTTCGCTTTACGGCCGACGAGCGTCGCCTGATTTTCGGATTGAGCAACTCACAAGCCGCTGCCACATTGGCTGCCGTGATGGTAGGCTACAACATTATCCTGAACCAGGCCGATATTGATGCTGCCGCGGTTATCGGTGAAGTTATAGAGCCTGTGCGGTTGTTGGGCGATAGCGTGTTGAACGGAACCATTGTCATGATTCTTTTTACTTGCACTATTGCTTCATTTCAAGCACAGAAAGGGGCGAAAAATATAGCTTTGCAAGAGGCTGCTACGGCCGAGTCCGAAGAGAACGATGGCGACGAACGTATCCTGATTGCCGTGAGTAAATCCGATACGGTGGAAGAGCTGGTGAACCTTAGCACTGCTGTAAAATCAACAAAGAATAAAAAGGGGCTGTATGCATTGCACGTTATAGACAATAACGACGAGGATAGTTCGAGTGCGAAGAATGCCCATAAAGTCTTGGAAAGAGCCGTGGTTACTGCTGCTGCTACCGATAACCACCTACACGAATTGTTGCGCTACGATTTGAATATTGTAAACGGTATTTCGAATGTAGTGAAGGAACAGCGTATTTCCGATTTGGTTTTGGCTGTGCACGACAAGAAAGGTATTTCCGATTCTTTTGTTGGCCACCTGACCGAAGGCATTTTGAAACAATGTAATACCACTACGTTAATATATAAAGCGGTGCAACCGTTAGCCACTATCAAGCGTCACTTGGTGCTGGTACCCGAACATGCCGAGAGGGAAGCCGGTTTCCCGTTTTGGTTGCTTAAAGTATGGAACATTGCACGTAATACGGGCGCACGCTTGGTGTTTTATGCATCACCGCAAACGTTGCAGTATATCCGCGAAATACAGGCCAAACACCCTGTACCGTGTGATTTTGTAGAATTCTTCGATTGGGACGATTTGCTTATCGTGGCACGCGATGTGCATCCCAATGATAATTTGATTATTGTGCTGAGCCGTAAAGACCAACCCTCGTATCACAAAAATATGCGCCGCATTCCGGCCTACTTGAACCGCTATTTTCAAGCGACCAATTTTATTTTAGTGTACCCCATACAAAGCGGTACGGCGGTAATAGAAGGAGTGGATTCGGCCAGTTCGTCGGTGCTCAATACCGTAATGGATATTAACGATATCGGGCAAACGATAGCCCGTTTGTTCCGTCGAAAATAATAATTACCCCCATAATCTATTATGAAAAAGATTATACTATTACTTACCGGCCTGCTACTGTGCGCCTCATGGAGTTATGCACAGGAGCGAATGACAATGAAAGTAACGAGCGGTGAAGATATAAACCAATTGTTGGCAACCAGCCGTTTCCTGTTCCCTGAATTCCAAGACGCCAATGTATATTTTAAAAAAAGTACCTCGCGTGCTAAAATGAATTATAATATGCTGAGTGGCGAAATGCTGTTTATAGACCCCAATGGCGATACGTTGGCATTGAAAAACGTAAGCGAGGTATTGGCTATCGCATTTGGAAAGCGGTTGTTTAAAAATTCACCGAAAGATTTTGTTGAAGTATTGGCAACCAATTCTACCGACGATTCGGAACTGGTTATCCGGCGGCGTATAAGAAAAGGCGATGAACGCAAAGAAGGTGCGTATGGCATTACATCATCCGTAGCATCGATAAGCAGTGTTTCCAATGTATATACGGAAAGCGGTTCACAGGCGCTTAGCATCTCCAGTGAAGTGTCATTCAAAAAAGAGATAACTTATTATCTGGTTCAAAAAAATAAATACCGAACGGCCGATTGTTCGGGCTTCCTGAAAGCCTATCCGAAGAAAAAAGCCGATATTGAAAATTATTTAAAACAAACACCTGTTGACTTTGACAACGAGGCCGATGTGCTTCGCTTGTTCCGCTACTGTGGGGGAGAAGAATAAATTAAAAATTAATACTTATAAAAATTATGTTAAAACAAGGCGATACTTATGTACATGATGTGCAATTTAACCAGGCCGACGTAAATACGTTTGCAAAAATTACCGGCGATAACAATCCGATTCATATTGATGCAGAATATGCAAAAGCCACGCCATTCGGGCGTCCCATTGTACACGGATTTTTTGCAGGTGCGGTATTTTCAAAAGTATTCGGCACTATTTTCCCCGGAGAGGGAACTATTTACATGTCGCAAGAGATGGTGTTTCTTGCACCTGTGTTTGTAGACGAGCCCTACACAGCAAAGTTCGAAGTGCTGGAGGTGAACACCGAGAAACATCGCGGCATCATCAAATGTACGTTGGAAAATGTTGAAGGTAAAGTGTGCATTGATGGCAAGGCGAAACTACAACACAAAACAAAATTCTAAAATACAGATTACACGGATTAATTACAACCGACAGGTTTCCTATTTAACTTGTTAGGCTTAAATTTAAATAAAATAATATGAAACGATTAGAAAATAAGATTGCTATTATCACCGGCGGTGCAGCCGGGATTGGCGCGGCTACTGCCGAAAAATTCACTGCCGAAGGTGCAAAAGTAATCATCTGGGATTTGGACGAGAAGCGCGGCACGGAGCTGGCAGCCCATTTGAAAGCTACGTTTGCCAAGGTAAACACGGCCAACTATGCCGAGATAGAAGCCGCTGCAAAAAAAGTATTCGACCAGTTTGGCCGTATAGATATTTTGGTGAATAACGCCGGTATAACGCGCGACAGTACGCTTAAGAAAATGACACCCGAGTTGTGGCAACAAGTGATTGATGTGAACCTCACGGGGGTGTTCTATTGTACTAAAATTATTTCGGACTACATGTTGCAGAATAATTATGGTCGCATCTTGAATGCCTCGTCGGTTGTGGGCATATACGGTAATTTCGGACAAACCAATTATGTGGCCACCAAAGCCGGTCTCATTGGAATGACCAAGACATGGGCGCGCGAGTTGGGCCGCAAGGGTATTACGGTCAATGCCGTGGCGCCCGGCTTTATTGCTACCGAAATGGTGGCCGCTATGCCCGAAAATGTGATTGAAGGAATGAAAGCAAAAGTACCTGTGGGCCGCCTCGGAAAACCTGAAGAAATTGCAGCGGCTTATGCCTTTCTTGCTTCCGATGAAGCAGCCTACATCAACGGCACTACGCTTAGTGTCGATGGTGGTATGACGGTGTAGGATAGCATACTTAATAAGTATAGATTAGTTTTTGGATAAAAGTTATTAGTTGTTACAATAACAACTACCGAAGAAGACTGCCGCATCATCTATCTGCTTCCTGTGTGGAAGTGGTTGCTGCAGGGAGAATAAAAAGAGAACAAAAGCGGGAAGCATTAGCCTCCCGTTTTTGCTTAGCCTAACCTGTGAAAAACCTATTTCCATGTATTGAGACATATGAAAACAGGAGAGGTTTAATAAAGTTGGAAAAATAATTTAGCGGACGCAACGAATTCTATTATCGTATACTACACCATTTAAGTAGCACGTGCAGGTAGGCCAATTGCAACCTCTTAATTCCCATTGCTGAGAGGCATTCCAATCAGGATTATCAAAAATACCATTAGCACAATTACAAACAACATGCCCAGACTTTGGGCTATACATTATTTGTGTATAATCCCAGCGTCCAAAATCTTGAGAATTGGGAGGATTACACGTTCTTTCATTTGAAAAATATTGTGTATTTACATTTGTATTAGGAATAAGAATACCGGCATTAGCTATGCATAGAAGTTCCGACGAACTAGGCCAGCGCCAATTACCCGATGGGCAGCCGCTATTTACTGTGCTATTAAAAGAAACTGCATCGGTTGCATATACTTCTACACCACACCCGATATACGTCGAGGCACCATCGGCAATTAGATTTCGGCAATAGCCATTAACACCTGTCAATTCCGGACAGCAGGGAATAGCGCCATTTACCGGCATATTTCGACCAATACAGCCTGGGCAACCAGAGGCATCGGTTAGCGAAGTCAACGTACCTGTGTAGGTTTTGGCACTTCTGCTAATACTATTTACTACAAAAGACGGCGTACCTTTGAATGTATAAACGCTACCCGAATAAGCCGATACATTTGGCGGATAATCGGTAGCATAAGAGCACCAGTTAAATTTTGTAGCCGTAGTATTCAATTTTACTTTAATGGTGGCTGTGGCCCCATTGTTGCCGGTTACGTAAAACCCTCTTGTGTTTCCTGTTACAGTGGCGGGCGTTCCGTTGGTAACCATTACCGCTTCTGTAAAACTCGCAGGCCCCCAAGCTCCTTTGTTTTCGACATTGTCTATCGGCTGAATATCGACAAATGCCCATACTCTATTCAAATGAGTCGTAGTGCCGGAACAGCCGTTCCAAGTCAGTGTAAACGTTACGGTTTTGTTTTTGTAATCAATGCTGATTTGTTTGGCTGTTACACAATTTGCAGCATGCAGTGTGGATGTATACAGCATTACCAATAATAAATAGTAGATTTTTTGCATAATAATTAATTTTTTAGTTTATATTGTCGTAGCCATGGAGTTGTTTTACACAAACAAACACAGAGGAAATAAGAACGAATAAAACAACTCCTTGCTACGATTTTTTATTCGTAGCCAATCTATCTAAAGTTCATTATCCGCATTAAAAAAAACGTGAACTTTAATCTTATTGCATTGAGGTTCTGGAATACCTATCGTAGTAATAAACTAAAATTCACGTTACACGTGACCTTCCTGAAACTCAACTACGATAAGAAATTTTCCAGATTTCAATTGCTGAGTATAGACTTAAATAAAGAACGTATTAGTTATGTGCAAATGTAGAACAAAATTTTAAATTATCAAATAGTCAAGGTGGTTAAATTTGTTGCATCCCCTCTGTCCAATCGTCAAGATGTCCGAATTTTCCCTCTTCGTAATCCATGAACGCCTGCTCCAGCTCGGCGCGCGTGTTCATTACAAACGGGCCGCCCGCGGCAATCGGCTCGTTCAGCGGTTCGCCGCTCATCAGCAGGAGGGTAGAATCATCAGTAGCTTGCAGTACAATTTCTTCGCCGTTATTGCGAAACAACGCAAAATGATTGGTAGGCGCCGTGTCTTGTTCATTTATTATTGTTACGCCTTTCACAACCAACAGGCCAGTGTTATATTGCGCAGGCAATGTTACCACCGCTTTTGCCCCTTTGTGTAATTTTATAGTATAAAGTTCCATCGGCGAAAAAGTCGAAGCAATGCCTCGCGTGCCGTTGTATGTTCCGGCAACAACTTCCACCGTTCCCGCACCATCTGGCAACGTGTGTTTCGGGATATCACCATATAATAATGATTGGTACTTTGCCGGAGTCATCTTATATTTCTTCGGCAGGTTCACCCAAATTTGCGCCATCTGGAACTCGCCACCGGTGCGGTTAAACGTATCCTCGTGGTACTCGCGGTGCAGCACCCCGCCGCCAGCCGTCATCCACTGCAAATCACCCTCGCCAATCACGCCGCCATGTCCGGCGCTATCGCGATGCGCGATCTTTCCATGATACGACACTGTTACCGTTTCAATTCCGCGATGCGGATGCACACCCACTCCTTGTGGAATGTCGCTTGGTGCAAAGGTCATTCGTGCATTGTAGTCCAACAGAAAGAACGGACTCATCCGCTGTTCATCCATCAATTCCGGAAAAAAATTGTGTACTTTGAATCCGTTGCCCACCCAACGCGTGCGAGGCGGTGCAAAAATGTGCTCTACTTGTTTTGTTTTCATGATTTGTGATAATAGAAATGGTTATGAATACAAATATACGAAATAAAAAAATTATTTTTTTCGTAAAAATTTTCTCATTCATTATCAGCGTATTTAGTATAAAAATAAAAAATAGTTATAAAAATTTTTGGTAGTTTAAGAAAAGGTTGTACCTTTGCAGCCCGTTTCGGAAAAACGAGCGGAAAAAACGAAAGATCTTTGACGTATTGAAGAGAGATATAAGAGGTAAAGGTTGCCGCTTGATTTTATCAAGTGTGCAAATACAAACAAACAACAGATTTAAAGCAATGAGAATTGAGTTAAATCAAACAAGAGCAAAAAATAGATACAAGATAATAATGTATCACGATTGGGTCT
>JAVBNJ010000051.1:0-15018 GCA_031551625.1 Bacteroidales bacterium
ATCAACAGCTTTAATCATTTGCCAATAGCCAATATACGGCAAAAAATAAGGTTGCATAATGGCTAATTTCATAACATGTGTTGATTAAGATAACTGTTTTGTTTCACTTTTTGTTATCAATAATGTTCCATCGTGGAACGATAAAAATTGTTGATTATTCTTCATTTCTATTTCTCCAACTTTAGATAAAGCTCTATTGCTGATAATTTCGGCTTTCCAAATAATAAAAACACTTTTTTCATTTGCAATATAAGCACCATGATATGGCATTGAAACACCCCGAATTAAATTATATGCATTTTTTATACTCCCTTCAAGATTCATTCTACATTGAGATGGTCTAAGTTTTCCATAGTAACTTCCTTCTACTTTATTTTGTTCAATACCTTTGTATCCATTAACAACTTGTTCTACAGCCTCACACATAACAGTCTGATACATTTTTGTCCAAATTTGTTGTAAATCGGACACGTACATCTGGTCTGACAGTGGAATTCTTTTTTGCAAAACAATATTACCTGTATCAGCAGTTTCATCAATGAAATGAATGGTTATTCCTGTTTCTTGTTCTCCGTTAATAATTGGCCAATGTTGTGGAGCCATTCCTCTATAATATGGTAATAATGAAGGATGTAAATTCAAACATCCCATACGCGGAATTTCTATAATTTCTTTTTTTATTAATTTCTCAAAATGTGCTGTTATTAATAAATCCGGCTGTTTTTCTTTTATTTTATCTACTACATTTTGAGAATTTATATCTTTTTCCCTTATATATTCTATTCCATTGGAAATAGTTGTGTTTTCAAGTCGTTTATGAATGGTGTTATTATACAAAGGACTAACAACAAGAGAAATATTATATCCTTCTTTAATTAAAGAAGAAAGAACGATGTTGCTAAAAGCATCTTCTCCCAAAAATACAATTGTTGCCTTTTTATCCATTAATTTCTTTGTTCAATTTTAACCGGTCAATCTTTCCATTGGCATTCATCGGCATCTTGTCTATTCTTGCATATTTTGTCGGAATCATATACTTTGGCAAACTTTGCCCAATTTGTTTGCGAAAATCTGCCGCTGTTATTTCCGTTTCATTTTCATAAATAAGCACAATGTCTTTACTTTGCTGTTGATAGACTACGCATCCGTTGGAAACCAGTTTCAAGGTATTTACCACCACATGCTCAATTTCTCCCAGTTCGATGCGGTATCCCAAGTGTTTCACCAACGTATCCCTGCGTCCTTTGAACATGATTTCCCCACGTTCATTTTCCATCACAATATCTCCGGTGCGGTAAATAATTTCGGGATATTTTGTGTTTAATGGATTTTGTGTGAATGCGGCATTGGTCTTTTCCCAATTGTTATAATAACCCATGGCCAAAGAAGTTCCACGCACGCAAAGTTCTCCTTCTGTTCCTTGTTGGCATTGTTGGTTATTTTCATCAAGAATCAATAGTGAAGTATTGCGGCAAGCAAATCCGATGGGTAACGGTTCACTATCCTCAAACTCACGGTCTACAACGTAATAAGTACAATCCAACGTAATTTCAATCGGGCCGTATAAATTTACAAATTTTGTATCGGGCAAATGTTTGTGCCAATAGTTGTATTGCTTGGTAGGCAACACTTCTCCGGCAAACCACACTGTTTTGAGTGTAGGCAATGCTATTTTACTCAACAAATCCATGTTGGCAATATTCACCATGATGGTTGGCACCCAAAAGATATAGGAAACATTTTCCTTTTGCAGTATTTCCAGAATTTTGATTGGAAAAGCCGATAAATGTTCGGGAAGCAACACCATCGTACTTCCTTTCGACATCAACATGCACAACTCATGGCTGTATATGTCAAATATAACCGGAGAGAGCGAACCGATGATTTCATGGTCTCCGATTTTTAACGTTTCAACGCTCCATTCTGTAAAATCAAAAAAACTTTTATGATTTAAAACAACACCTTTCGGCGTTCCGGTTGAACCGGAAGTATTGATAATGCAATAAGGGTCGGTATCTATCAGATGGGAAATTCTTTTTAATAAAATTTCTTCTTGTTTTTCATCAAAAGTATATTCATCATCCACCAAACAAACTTTTATGGTCGCAGGAATAATAGCTTTTACCTGTTCAAAATATTGTTTATTGGTAATAAACAGCACCGGTTCAACCAATGCCAAAATATTGCTGATACGTTCGGTCGGCGCTTTTACATCCAGATTCATGTAAATATTTCCGCTGTAGGTAATCGCCATATCGGCCACCACTGTATCTATCGATTTTGGCAAATAAACAGCAATAGGAGTGTTGGTTGTATCTGCTTGTTTGACCAAAGCATTAGCTAAAGACACCGCAGATCGGTGTAGTTGTTCGAAAGTGATTTTTTTGTCGCCTTCAATAACAGCTGTTTTTGCAGGAATTCTTTTTACTGTTTCTAAAAAATATTCAATTAAATTTATGCGCATAAATTTATTTTCCTTTGATTACACTAACTACTCTTTCAATCTCTTCTTCCGTCAATTCATGATGCATCGGCAAACAAATTACCCCATTCGCCAGTTTCGTTGCATTCGGCAAATTTTCTCTGGCTGATGATGGAAGTCCGCTATAGGTAGGGAAATCGCTGATCAACGGATAAAAATAACGACGTCCGAAAATATTATTTACTTTCAACTTTTCATACAAAGCATCGCGGCTCATGCCATATTCCGCTTCATTTACCAACATGGGAAAGTAAGAATGAGTATGTTCTACACCCGGTATCACTTCCATAAATGAAAGTCCTTTTATACTTTCTAATGATTGTCTGTAAAGCGATTCCACTGCTTTGCGTTTTGCGATGAATTGATCAACATGTTTCAATTCCAGCAACCCATAAGCAGAACGGATTTCATCCATTTTTGCATTAATACCCGGAGCTACTACGGTTGTTTCATCTTCAAAACCGAAATTTTTCAAGTAATCAATGCGTTTTTTTGTTTCTGCATCGTGGCAAATCAATGCTCCGCCTTCAATGGTGTTGTACACTTTTGTTGCATGAAAACTCAATGTGCTCATGTCTCCGGCATTCAAAATCGATTTCCCATTAACTTTAACACCAAAAGCGTGTGCTGCATCATAAATAACTTTCAACCCATATTTATTTGCAATTTGCTGGATACGTTCAGTATCACAAGGAGTACCGTAAACATGCACCGGCATAATGGCAGTGGTCTGAGGTGTTATTGCCGCTTCGATTTTGTTCGGATCTATGTTTCCCGTCTTCGGGTCAATATCTACAAACACCGGTTTAATACCGTTCCACCACAATGAATGTGTTGTTGCTACAAAGCTATAAGGAGTGGTAATAACTTCACCGGTTATGCGCAATGCCTGCAAAGCTGTAATAAGCGGTAAGGTTCCATTCGTAAAAAGGCTGATATATTTTACCCCTAAATATTCGCACAAGGCTTTCTCTAATTCCTGATGATAATGACCATTGTTGGTAATCCATTTGCGCCCCCAGATATCTTGCAGATAGGGGATAAGTTCATCCAACGGTGGTAATGCCGGCTGGGTAACTAATATTGGCTTATTTTCTTTCATCTTCTATTTTTCTACAGCTTCGCCACGTCACTCCCATTTCCATGCGAGCAACCGAACCAAGGTTCAGCTAAGATTAATTTCATTTCAAATTTCTTCTACACTTCCGGACTGCATCTCCACTAGCAAACTGCAGCCCAAACTTTCTATCTCCACTGCGATACGCTTGGTACCGCGGAATTCTGTCAATACGCCGGCTCTACCTCTCAAAGCACCCCGCACAATGCGTACACGTAGCCCTACTTCGAGTTTACCGGTCACCACCGCCACATGTTCTTCGCCGGCTACAATAAGGCGGATAGTTTCTATTTCCTCGTTGCGAACAATAGCCGGTTGCCGTCCGAAATGCACCATCGTTACAATATTTGGGTGCTGAGCTGCCGTCATTGTTTCGGCCAACGTAGCGCGGATAAAAAGATACGATTTGAACAACGGTTCTTCTACCTTCTTTCTCCGGTCGCTCCACTGCTTGATAGTAGTTACTGTCGGGAGATATAGCTCGTAGCCTTTTTCCTTCAACGCTTCTAATGCACGCTTCTCTGCACGCGGCTTAGTATATAACACCCGCCATTGTGACATCTCCTCTTTCGGTTGTTGCATAAAACGACGTTAGCTGTTCAGGTTTATCTACTAAAAACAGGTTCTAATCTATCTTACAAAGGTATACAAAAAAAATAAGCCTTGCAAGCATAAACTTAGTAAAAAATTTTATTGTCTTCTCATATATTAGCATTACTCACAGCAAGCCGCGATAGACAAGGCTTAGCCGTTTGCGTGGAATTTTTTCACGCTTTCTGTTGTTTCATAAATATGAAACAACAATATAGTACTTATACTTTTCTCTTTTAAAATTACTTGAATGCCATTTCGCTCAATCCTTTTCCGGAGAGTTTCAGTTCATGGAAATAATCGGGAACGGGCTTGCCTTGCAATGCGTCTACATATAATTTGGCAATGTACTGGCTAAGCATAAAGCCGTGACCGCGCATCCCGATAAACAACCCGAGTTCCGGATCGACAATGTAGCGTGGTTCCACATAATAGCCCGACCATACCGCTTGCAAGCCTACACCTGAGAATTTTGGAACCCAGTTGGCAAATACTTCGGAGATTATTTCCAAGAATTCCAGCGAATTTGTTTTCAGATTTTTGTCGGTTTCCAAGGCATCAATGGCGGGAGAGGCGCAGCCGATAATTTGTCCCGTTTCGGCTAATTGCTGTCCGTACACGGCTGAGAATCCATGGTACTTCCGGCGGTCGATAAGCATATCGAGTGGCGCACCATTCTTACCGATAAGCGGCATGCGGCGTGTAATAAACGCTTGGTGCTTTACCGGATACAAACCGGTTTCGATACCTACTTTTTGTGCAAATTCGTTGGCTTTTGCACCCAATGCATTAATGAATAATTCAGTGTGATATTCGATGTATTCTCCTTTATGATTCATCACAATCACACGATATTCCTTTCCTGTTTTTTCGACATCAATTACTCTGGAGTCTTCCAATACTGTACCACCGTTTTTGATGCCGATACGGCGCAACATTTCCATCGTCTTACCGGGCGTGGCGTGCCAGCAATTATTTGTAATTAGTGCATGGCTATATGTTTTGCAATCCGGATTAAATTCCGGCGAAATTTCTTTGCAAAAATCTTTGGCATCCACCATATACGCATCCGACCATGCTTTCGAAGCCTCTAGCGCTTGACACGTAGCTTCGTCGTGCGCGAAGTTGACATACCGGATAGGCGTGAAATCAATGTTGCCGACTTGTTGCAGCTCTTTGAATAGTTGTAGATTTTGGGCGGCAATTTCTGCTAAGGCCGGCAAGCTGAAAGCCGGACGTCCCCCCGCAATATTGCGCCACGAGCCGCCACGTTCGTCGTTTACCATGACCGGTTTCAATCCGGCTTCGGCTAAGTAACGGAACAACGATGAACCGGCAATCCCTCCTCCGGCTACAAACGACGCCACTTTCACTACTTTCCGCTCCGGCGTAAAAACTTGTTCATGCACGGTTTTCGGATACAATTCCGCCATGCAGATTGGGTTGGCCATCGGGCCGCGAGGCGTAGCATCGCCGGTAACTTCAATGCCATATTCGCGCACCAATTGTTTCACGCGGAGAATGCAGCGTTTTCCTCGACAAGGCCCCATCCCCAAGCGGGTAATGTGTTTCAGCTCGTCCACCGAAATGAATTTGCGGTCGCCAATTTGTTTCAAAATAGTTTCGGCATTCACATCCTCGCAGTGGCAAATATATACACGGGCATCGCTCTTTTCTTTAGAAGGCGATAACTGCAGCGGGGTAGGATAATTTTCTTTTATAATAAAACCGCGCACACCCAGCATTGCTTCGCCTTCGGGCGAACTCACTTTCACGCGAGCTACATTGGTCTTATTTGATTTTTTTAGAATTTTTTCAATCACCCCTTCGCCTACTTTTTGGCCTTGGTTGTTTACCAAAAACACTTCGGCGCCTTCGTTGGCCTCGTATTCAATAGGCAGGAACACCCATTGTTTTTCCAAGTTGTAACCGAAAATAGCCAAACCCGGACATTGGTATACGCAATCCATGCAACCGATACACTTTTCGTAATCGATATGCGGCACCGTACTGGTCGACGATTTGGTAATAGCGCCGTATTTACAGGCAAACGAACAGGGGTTGCAGGCAAAGCCATACAAACAATCAATCTGCACAAAACCTTTGCTCATCATGCGTGCTGCCGATGGGCGGAAAGGCGCTTCAATCACACGCGTGGGGTGTTGTTGCGAGTCGATATATTCTTTGGAGATGCTCAGGTAGTCGTCATTATTGAAACGAACCATCAACGCTTGCAAAATTTCGTAAGCGCATTGTTTGCCACGTAACACTGCACTGGTGCCTTCGCCGATACGAATTGCATCGCCTACGCCGTGGCAATTCCGCCCAAATAATTCATTACCTTTTATCAATAATTGATTGTCGGGAATAAGGCCGGTGCATATGTTAATAGTATCGATTCCTTCCACCAATTGCTCGGTGCCGGGAACGGGTTTGAAGTTCTCGCATTTTGCAATGACTGCTCCCGTAACGCCGGTGCGGTTTTTATTAGGAATGGCTTCTAATAAAATATGCGAAGTCATAATAGGAATACCCAAGCGGCGCACACGGTTGGCCTGTACGGGAAATCCACCTTCGCGTGGTTGCGCTTCGATGATCGCTTTCACCGTTGCACCCGCTTGCATGGCTTGATACGACGTGAGATAGCCGATGTTTCCGGCGCCTACCGTCAAAATATTTTTGCCCAACAACGTCAATTCGTTGTTCATCATCTTCTGCACCACAGCAGCGGTGTAAACGCCCGGCAGGTCGTCGTTTTTGAAAGCCGGCATAAATGGTACGGCGCCTGTGGCAATTACCAAATGTTGTGCATCAACAAAAAAGACTTCTTCTGTCAACATATTTTTTACGGCTAGCCTGTTTCCTTCCAAGATGTCCCACACCGAAGAATTTAAAAGAATACCGTCTAAACTGTCGCCTGCTAAAGTTTTCGCAATATCGAACCCGCGCATGCCGCCAAATTTTTTTTCTTTTTCGAAGAAAAAAAACTGGTGCGTCTGCATCAGGAATTGGCCGCCAATATTATCGTTATTGTCTAAAACAATATTTTGTACGTTGTATTTATTCAGCTCTTCGCGCACAGCCAGCCCCGCAGGACCTGCGCCGATAATGGCCACAGTGGTTTTATAAATTTTCCATGGCTGATTGGGTTTTGGAGCTACCGGTGCCGGGCTGTAATTTTGTGGGATACGCGCCACTTCCCTTATGCCATCCACTTTCGTGATACAAATTCGCTTGAT
Source organism: Bacteroidales bacterium (assembly GCA_031551625.1). Classification (GTDB taxonomy): domain Bacteria; phylum Bacteroidota; class Bacteroidia; order Bacteroidales; family UBA932; genus JAVBNJ01. The sequence continues at coordinate 7,430 of JAVBNJ010000051.1, forward strand.
TTTTCCATCCACCAGCATTTCGCAAGCACCACACTTTCCGATACCGCATTCCAAGCTACGTTCGCGATGTTCTAAACTATGGCTGTGCACCGGAAATCCCGCCTGATGCATAGCTGCTGCAATTGTAAAACCTTTTTGTCCGGTAATTTTTTGACCTTCGAAAATAAATTCCACCTTATCATCGGTAGGAATATCCAAAATGGGGTGCTTCTTTATCTGATGCATATACTGGTTATTTTAGGTTCGTTTACAAAGCAACTATATGTTTACAAAAACGTACCTCAAAGTTAGAAAATTTTTCGATACGTTGTATTTTGTCGCTTATTTTTTTAACAAACCCGCACCAATAGCGCATTTCAAACACTGCTTCCTGTCGCAATAGTCTGTTTTGAGTTGAATCAATGCCTGAGTATAAAAGGCATTATCGGGTTTCACTCCCGCCTGCTCCCACCCGGTTGTGATATGGTTTTTCTCGGGTGGCAAAGCTTCCAATAATTCCACGGTGTGCTCACACAGTGTCTCGGCGGCCTGGCGGCGGCCATAGGCAAAGAGAAACGGAACGATAAGATTTATGATTATAAGTTGTACGGACATTTCTCCCAATTTTTTCGGAGATTCCTGCGATTCTTTGGTAAACGTATAATGGGTATCCCAATAGGACGAAGCCTGCACATCAAATAAACTATATAAATCATCAACTGTGCGAAAGCCTGTAATCTTATCTATCAACTGCTCGGAACGGTGTAATAACATTGCCAACTGGGCAATGCGCACCGTCGGGAAGTTGGTAGGCCGCAAGCGCAAAAATTTCCATAGATGCGGTTCTATTGGTGTAAGTAGAAATTTAGTTTGTAAGAAATCATATTCCCTTTGTAACGCTTGCTGATAATCGTCTTTTGGGGTACCTTGCAACAGGCCGGATTGACCGAACAGCAAAGCCTCCATTTGTAACAGGGAATGGCGATGCTTACCAATTACCACTAACGGTGTGGCTTTGGCCAGCAACTCGAACGGCACGGCATTCACTCCAAATCCGAACGTACGAAACAGTAATTGATAAAATGCTTCGCGCCAATCGCCTTGCGTAGCTTCAAGTACATCGAACACTTGTTGTGCCTTACGCTCCAAACGTTCGACCAGCAAACGGCTCAAAAAATGTTTGATACGGAATAATTCTATCTGCGCGACCTCCTGCTTGCACGCTATCCATTCGACCGATTGCAACAAGGCGTCGTAGCGTGTTTCCAGATTTTTATCGTAATGCAACACCAACGTGGGCAGCAACTCGCCGGTGGCGCGGGCTACAGGCGTATCGTTTTCTTTTACGACATGCAGAATTACATTATCGTAGGCTTTATTAGCACCGTGAACATGGCGTTGCCAGTCCGAGGCACGCACATGCAACTCCACATTCCCAGCCCATAGCGTATCGCCAATTTTGATTTTTGCATTGAAAAAATCAGGACCGGCATCGGTGTTGTGTTGTCCGGGCGACACTATTTCCAGCGGTTCACCCGCTGCCGTGCGCAAGGCCGATTTATCGAACAAGCCATATTCCCAAAGGAAGTGTAAAAAATCTTCTTTCATAGGATAATAGTTTTATAAAGTTTTGATTATACTAAAAACAGCAATACAAAGTTGACAACTGCTGCTATCGAAAAACCGGTAATCAACGGTTTGTGATTTATTTTTGCACCCAGCGTCAAGGCATAAATCATTTTTACGACATTGTTGCTGAAGGTAGCACAAAGCGTTGCCGAAGCCACGGCAGCAGCCGTTACGGCATAGCTTCCCTGAAATAAGTTAGTGATAAACGGTGTGATATCGGTAACCCCCATGGCAAATGCCAACACGCGCAACCCTGCTGTGCCAAACTCTTGAATGGTATAATAAGTGACAATAGTCGATACAATAAAGAGCAACGCAAAAATCAACGCCACTTTAAATTCCAACGGATTCTTGTCGTCATGTACGTCGCCTATTTCTTGTACTTGTTCGGGTGTAAGCGTTTTATAATAATAAATTGCAATACCGGCACCCATTGTTACCAGGAATAATAGTACAAAGTAATACCATGTTTGCGTAAACAACGACGTGTTAAAGATAAGCAGCAATACCATGATGCGCACAAACATCATGCCCGTAGCCATGATGATGGCGCCACTGTATTGATACGACAGGTACGAAGGCGCCGTTTTGCTTTTCCTCGAAAGCACTATTGTAGTAGCTGTGCTGCTGTACAAGCCGCCCAGGATACCGGCCACCAATAATCCCGACTTGCGGAACACAAATTTTTGCAACAAGTAACTGGCATACGACATCCCGGAAATAATGACTGTCGCCATCCACACGCTACGCGGCGTGAGATTGATATTTTCAAAAATACGATCGTCGGGTAAAATGGGCAGCACAATACCGGCAATAATGATAAACTTGGCAAGTGTAATAAACTCGTCGTTGTTCATACGGCTGGCAAAGGAAATAAATGTTTCTTTCATTTCCGTAAGCACTAACACCACAACTAATACCAACAAACTGAATTCGATGGGCTGCGTCATTATCAATGCCGGAATGCAATAGGTGATGCACGCAATCACAATAGTAGTAATGCCATAGCGGCGCAAGTGGTAGAGTTTGAAATAATAATAAAATGCCAGCAACAGTACTAATGCAGCACCGCCACAGCCCCAAAAAATTTTGGTAGTGGGGTCGATAATATAGAGCACATAACTAAGTATACCTATCAATGTAAATGTGCGGTCGGAACCGAAGAATGCTTCATTCTCCTCCCTCTTTAGTTGCAAGCGCCGCTGCGAAAGCCCTATTACCAACGAAAATGTAACAACCAGAAATAGCTGGATATAATTTTCGGGAATATGTATACTGCTAAAAAATTGTTCCATATTATATATATTAACTAATAAATTAGTTTATCCATTTTGTAAACGGTAATTTACTCAACGCGGCATTGTAGTAACAACTGTCGCCGGTAACTTCTACCCCCAACCATGCAGGCTTTACAAATACCGTATCTTCGGTTGGTAATTCGATCTCCGCAATTACGAGGCCTTCGTTTTCGCCATGAAAGATATCCACTTCATACACATAATCGCCCACAGGAACCAAGTGGCGCATTTTCTCTATCACACCGGGTTCACATAGTTTCAACAACTCTTCTGCTTCGCTTAATGCAATTTCTTTTTCAAATTCATAGCGCGATATACCCGGTGCAGTCGACACTCCTTTTATAGTCAGAAAACCTTGGTCGCCCTTGATGCGCACACGCACCGTACGTTCCGGTACCGACGACAGATAACCTTGCACAATACGCATAGCGCTTGTTACAAACGGACAGAAGTCTCCCTGCACTAAAAATTTACGTTCTATTTCCTGCGCCATAATTCACAAAAAGTTTGTAAAGATATAAAAAAGACCTGACAGAAAGAAACTTCTGCCAGGTCATTTATTTCAACTAATACGCGCGTTCTATTTGGCAAAACTTACCGCACGTGTTTCGCGGATAACCGTTACTTTCACTTGCCCCGGATACGTCATTTCGTCCTGTATTTTCTTGGCAATATCTTGCGAAAGCGTTTCTGCATCCTGGTCGGATACTTTTTCACTGCCTACAATCACGCGCAACTCGCGGCCTGCCTGAATAGCATACGTTTTCGTCACTCCATTGTGTTCCAACGCCAGGTTTTCCAAATCTTTCAATCGTTTGATATACGATTCTACCACCTCGCGGCGAGCACCGGGGCGGGCGCCCGAAATGGCATCGCACACCAGCACCAGCGGCGAAATGATCGATGTCATTTCCGTTTCCTCGTGGTGGGCACCAATGGCATTACAAATTTCCGGTTTCTCTTTGTATTTCTCGGCCAGTCGCATACCCAGCAATGCATGCGGCAATTCGGGATCTTCGTCCGACACTTTTCCGATGTCATGCAGCAATCCTGCACGCTTCGCCACCTTAGGATTCAAGCCCAGTTCAGAGGCCATCACCGCACAAAGGTTGGCCACCTCGCGCGAGTGTTGCAACAGGTTCTGCCCGTACGACGAGCGGTATTTCATGCGGCCTACCAGACGAATCAACTCCGGATGCAGCCCGTGAACGCCCAGGTCAATAGCCGTACGTTTACCAACTTCTATAATTTCTTCTTCTACCTGTTTCTGAATTTTAGCTACCACTTCTTCGATACGCGCCGGATGGATACGGCCATCAGTTACCAATTGGTGCAACGCCAAGCGAGCCACTTCGCGGCGCACGGGGTCGAACGCCGAGAGCACAATGGCTTCGGGGGTATCGTCTACTACGATTTCCACACCTGTAGCAGCTTCGAGCGCACGGATATTGCGGCCTTCGCGGCCAATAATGCGGCCCTTCATCTCGTCGTTTTCAATATGGAACGAGGTAACTGCATTCTCAATTGTCGATTCTTGCGCCACCCGTTGCAACGCCATAATCACAATGCGCTTGGCCTCTTTCGAGGCATTGAGCCGCGCTTCGTCCATAATTTCGTTCACATACGACATGGCCTCGGTCTTGGCTTCTGCTTTCAGCGATTCTACCATTTGGTTCTTAGCTTCCGAAGCGCTCATACCGGCAATGCTCTCCAACTTGTCGATCTGTTGGCGGCGGAGTTTTTCGTATTCTTCAATGCGCTTTTCCACAATTTCCATTTGGCTCGTCAAGTTCTCGCGCACGGCTTCGGTTTCCTTTTGCTTACGCTGCAAGTCGCCCTGTTGTTGGCTTAACTGGCCTTCGCGCTGTTTAAACTTATTCTCGGCCTGCGCCAGTTTCTGATTGCGTTCGTTCACTTGTTGTTCATGCTCGCTTTTCAGTTGCAGGAAATGTTCTTTTGCTTGCAGGTTCTTCTCTTTCTTCAAATTCTCGGCTTCTACTTCTGCTTCTTTGACAATGCGCAGGCGCTTCTTTTCGGTCATCGAATTGACGATAAAATAGGAAAGCCCGCCGCCAATAACTACTGCGGCTATAGAAACCAGTATGATTGTTAATGTACCCATGATTAAATTTATATATTTTTAAGTTGTGTTATCAAAAAAACCCATATCGCCATGCCAATTTAACGAAAACCCTAAAAAATGTATTTGTAGGAGCTGCCGGTTTAAATATTTCGAACGTCCAACGGCCCGCCGGCGGCGGACTCACCATACCTCACGGCATGGCTACCAGGCCTGTTCTAGATACCCGAGCTTAACTCCATTAAATTAATAACTGTTGAGTTTCGCAAAGAGCATTTAGTGATACGGGTTGCTATACCTCGTTAAAGGAACGCTAAATAGTGCGCATTAACCGCCTATACTTTCCAGATAGCTGGTCAACTGTTGGTCTACCTGCCGGATCCCTTTCAGCACAGGCTCCATGTCAGTTGCCTCTTCATATTCCATGAGCCGCATCATAAACTGTAAAGCAGCCATCGACAAGGCATCCTGAATATCGCGATTAACATAACGCTGTTGATATTGCATTATCTTTTCGTTGATGCGTTTGGCGGCTGCCCGGATTCGCTCCTCGTCGGCCATCGCTATCTTCAACGGATAAGTACGGTCGGCTACATTTATTTTTATGGAAAGTGTTCCGTCTTCCATTGCTATTTATTTAAAAGAGCCATGCATTTATCTATCTCGCGCACAATTCGTCCTATTTTCAATTTCGCATCGCGCGTATCTCCACTCGAAGCTTTAAAGGCATCGGCCAGTTGCAGCTTCTTGTTTTTTTCTTCCAATCCGGTAATTGTTTCATTCAGCCGCCCCACCAAGGCTTCCTGCTCGCCCAACGAAAACTGCAACGCATCGCGTTCTCTCTTCACGTACTCATAGGCACGCATCAAGCGCTGTATCTTTTCGTTTAAGCTAACAATCATATCTTGTTGTCCGGCAGACATATTACGCTAAATTACCTAAATTCTTTTGCAAAGATACAAAAAACAGTCAAGATATGCAAATGAGTTTAAGGTTTAAGATTCAAAATTACTTCGTGAGCTCGCAGGCTTGGTGCAAGATTCCGACAAGTGCACAAACAAAAAGGAGAAGCGCCTTTCCTGCTTTTTCCCGCGCACCCGTCGGTGCCCGTTTGTTTACAAGCGCTTCTCCAAATCCAGTAAAATTGAAAACGTGATACATTATTCTTTATGCTTCTAACTGAGGCCTAGAGAACCCGTAACGAAGCAAACAACGTATCACGTTTCGCTTACGTCTTTTTCCTTGTTACAAAAATTCTCTAGTTTCAGTTAAAGTACTAAAGTCGTAAATTATATTACTAATTTAATTTGGTCTAATGATGTGAAAGAACGTGTGTACAAAGGTACAAAAAAAACAGAAACAGCCAACGTCTACTTAGAAAAGAGCGTAAAGGGAGGCTTGTGATAGGTTTCAACCTTTCGTTGGTTGTGTTTGTAAGATTACAACTAAATTCATACACTATTTAACTAATTTATTCGTTTATTTTTATCCATTAGCCGCCATATCGCAGGCACAGCCTGCTTGGATAGAAGGACCGAGGCCGGAGCCTCGGCCCAACCGGGGTACCCCCGCCGATGGGAAGATTTTTTAGTCTTAGTTGCATTTGCTAATTGAACTTATCAATTACGTATACAACGATGATAGGAATTAGAAGCATCGCAATACAAGCTAAGATAACCACTATACCTACTGTAGTCACCACAAGTACACCAGTCTGCGGGACAACCTATTTGCAGCAAAATATGTGCAGCAGATGACGTACATTCTCCTGATTGCGGCCAATGACAACTCATATCATAGTTTACTGGATTAGTCCAACCTGTTTGCTGGCTTCCCCAATAGTAGTTATTATTTGCTAAATTCAAGGCCGTACGGTTTGTATACATACAATTCAATTCGTCATTGGTCGGCAAGCGCCATCCATGTGGGCATTTGTAGGCTGTCCAATATCCCAATCGCTCTGCCGCTTTCGTTTTTATTTCATAGCTCGAAGCGCTACAAACTAGCACCATGGCTGTGTCTGCTACCAAATCCCTGCAATATCCACCAACAGCAGTCAACCCTGTTGCGCAGCCGCACGAATTAGGCGCTTTGTCCCTGGCCCCGCCATTATTAATCACACCGGTAAAGTTGGACGTATAGGCGCTGTAACAGGTAATACCACTTGCCGTCCTGTACGCACGCACCTGTGCTATATAACTCCCGGCAGTTGTAGCCTTAGACGCTTTTGTCCGAGCCGTTCCCGAACTTGCGGTCACTCCTGTGCCGTTCCACTGATATCCTGTGGCCCCGCTCACAGAAGAAGACGTAAACGTAATAGCCGTACCATAGCAGGGATTGGTTGCTGTTAATGTAGGTACTGCAGGAACACTAACCACCGTTACTACCCACGAACCGGTACTGGTTACCCAGGCCGTATTACACGTACCGTCTTTCGCTTGCCGCGTGTAGGTTCCCGCCTGCGTGGGAACATACGTTGCCGTGTTGGTACTGCCGATGGCAGTGCCGTTGCGCAGCCACTGGTAGGTTATGCGGCTATCGCCGCCGCTGGCGGCAGTGGTGCTGCCTATAGTAGTATACGCACTGCCGCTGCACAATGTTTG
>JAVBNJ010000080.1:0-8728 GCA_031551625.1 Bacteroidales bacterium
GTCAAATTGGGTAATGCTCCGGGTATTTTCAACTGGTGCGCTATTGCCACCGATTACCCGCCGAATGTAATAGCCAATGGAGGGGTATATACATTCCATGGCACGCGACCGTTTACACTAATAGCTGCAGACGGTACCACTAAACAATCAGTTTCAGGAGCAACATTAACTGCAACCGCTTTGAGCATTTCCCCGAAAATATTGACCGATGCAACGAATTGTCCGGGTACATTTTGTCCTTATACAGGTAGCGACTTATTTATAGATGCCACACATGCCTGCATGTTACGCACTACAGGAGCCAAAAATTGGGAAGCATGGATAAAAGATAGCCGGGATAATGAATTATATAGAATAGTATTGATGCCGGATAATAAATGGTGGTTGGCACAAAATCTTAAATACGCGGGAACGGGGAGCGCCCATGCCGGATGTACAAAAGACGAATGTGGCAGGTATTATAGCTGTGCACAAGTGGGTATTTCTGGAACTCATAGCCAAGGAATATGTCCGGCAGGCTGGGTGTTGCCATTAGTAGCCGACTATCAGGCAATGACAACGGGTATGGGCAGTAATGCCACAGTAGCCGCTTGCATGAGACCCTATAATTCTTCATGTGGGGCTGTTAATGATTGCTACGGATGGGCAACGAAGGCAGGTGTGTATAATGGTTCTCTGTCTACTACTATACAGTCATACTATGCAACTGATTCGAATGGACCCGAAGAAGGTTTTGGGATTGATAGCTATGAGTTCAATGCCAGTTGTAATTCTATGAGCTATGGTTGTAATAATTGTGCCTCTTGTAATCAGGTTGCTAATGTACGGTGTTTGCGCTTATAAATGAAATGTGCTATCGGCATAAGACGGCGGTTCATACGAACAGCTGATTAAAATAAGGATTGAATAATTGTTTGGCTGTATAATTTATATGCAGCAACACAATTGCATTGTGTAGTTTTATTTGATTCTCTGGTAAACGGCGATATGTGTTTGCTTGTACACAATAAACAAATATTCGCCGGTGTAAATCATACTGCCGGTAATCAGGTAATCGGCGGGAATAGTGTTGGGATATCTGGAGAAGTCCAGCACCGGAAAGGTTTCGCTGATGTCGCTATTTTTGTGTGAGAGGTAGTCGGCGATGTATTCGGCAACACCTTCGTAGAGGCTGAAGAACGACATGGCGGATTTGGTCGTAGTCGTAAACTTTCCCTGGTATTCGCCGTTCAGCGTGAGCGTATCGGCGTTGATGGTAACGGAAAGGTGTTGTAGTTGTTCTACTGTTTCTGGGTCAGGTTGTATGCCGAAAGGCGTGCCTATTTCGAGCTGTTTCCAATTGCTTGCCGATGACTGGCTGTAACCGGAGAATGTAAGTAGCGTTAATGCCAGTATACTTAAAAAGATAGATGCTGTTTTTTTCATAATCGGATTATTGCTAACTAATTTATTTTCTTTACGGCCTCTGCTACTTGCTCCATAAGCCACGTGGGGGTGGAGGTGGCGCCGCAGATACCTACGGATTTACAATTGGCAAACCACTCGACTTGCAATTCGGCAGGGCCTTCTACCAAATAACTACGCGGGTTGGCGGCTTTGCAGGCGTCGAACAGTACTTTGCCGTTCGAGCTTTTGCGGCCGCTCACAAAAATGATTACATCGTGCTTGTGGGCAAACTGTTCGAGGTGTGGTTGCCGTCCCGATACTTGTCCGCAAATGGTATTGTAGGCTTCGAATGAAATGCCCGGCAGCATGCGCGCTTTCATGGTGTCGCACAGGTGGCGGAATTCGTCGGGATTTTTAGTGGTTTGTGCAAATAGCCAGATTGGGCGTGCGAAATCGACAGCGTCTAATTGCGCCTCGTTTTCAATAACGAGCGCATCGCCGTTGACTTGCCCTACCAGTCCTAACACTTCGGCGTGCCCGCGCTTGCCGAAGATGATGAGTTGCCCGCTGTGCGCTTTCACTTTTTCGTAGCATTCTTTTATGCGTTGTTGCAACTTGAGTACCACGGGACAGGTACAGTCAATTATTTCAAGGTGTTGCCGATGTGCTGTTTCATAAGTGGCAGGCGGCTCGCCGTGGGCGCGTATCAGCAGTTGTTTATTGTGCAGTTGCGCCAGGTCGGTTTGCTCTACTACGCAAAGGCCTTTCTGTTTCAAGCGTTCCAGCTCTTTGTCGTTGTGTACGATTTCGCCGAGCGACAGCAACTCGCCTTGTTCGGCCAGTGTACTCTCGGCGGTGCGTATGGCACGGATTACGCCGTAACAGAATCCCGATTTATCGTCTATCTCAATTATCACAGATTAAAACACAGATTTGAGATGCAGATTTCACAGATGAAATGCAAATATTTAATTTTTAAAATTTTTAAACTCGTTATTGAACCACTCCATTTGCTGTGCAGGCGTTAAGTGGCTATTGTCTAAAAGCAGCGCATCGGAAGCTTTGCGGAGCGGTGCTACAGTGCGGTGCTCATCTTCGTAGTCGCGGCGTTTGACATTTTCCAAAATTTCGTCGAACGATACAGGACTGCCTTTTGCTTGCAACTCTTTGAAGCGGCGTTCGGCGCGCACATGTGGATCGGCAGTCATGAATATTTTCAATTCCGCTTGCGGGAATACTACGGTACCGATATCGCGCCCGTCCATCACAATGCCTTTGCCCGCACCCATTTGTTGTTGCAGGTGTACAAGGTGTGTGCGCACGTCGGCAATGGCACTTACGCGGCTTACATGTTGCGATACAGTAATATCGCGGATTTCGTTTTCTACATTTTCGCCATTCAGGTAGGTGTCGCTTGCATTGCGTGATGCATTGTAGCGGAACTCGATGTTGATATGTGATAATTGTGCGGCAATTTCTTTTTCGTTCAACTCACCTTGTGTATTGATTAGCTTGTGCCGCAGGGCGTACAGCGTAACGGCACGGTACATGGCGCCGGTATCGACATATATATAACCAAGGTTGGCCGCAATGGCTTTTGCAAAAGTACTTTTTCCGGTCGACGAGTGGCCGTCGATAGCAATAATTATTTTTTTAGTTGGCATGCCGTAAATTATTTCTGCTACAAACTTACAACATTTTGGGTAAATATACTATTTTATCTTTGTAAAAGATGACCATAAATGTTATTTTAAACCGATGTGTCTAAAAAAATGACACTGTGTTATTACGTAGTATCAGAAAAATGAACTACCTTTGTGCTATAAACAAAAACAAGGATTTTATTATGAAAAAGAACCTGCTATTATTGGCTGTATTCACAGTCGTGGCTTTCAATGCCAATGCCCAATTTGGGAAAAGTTTAAAAAATATTGGAAAATCAGTTGGTGGTGCCGTGGCAAGTGCAGCTGGCGATATGGCTTCCGACGTGGCTGCTAGCAAAGTATCCGACAAGGTCGTAGCTTTTATGGATAGCAACAACAAGCTGTTGGATGCATCAAGCGACTACACGAAACGATTGGCGAACTTGGTATCGGCCAATTTGATAACGGTTGATGGTTTGAGTTTTACGTATGCCGTGTACGATAGTGGCGAAGCTAATATCTTGGCATGTGCCAATGGAGCTATTCGCGTGTATTCAGGTATGATGGACCTGTTAACCGACGATGAATTGGTGGCTGTGATTGCCAACCAAGTAGGGCATGTGGTAAATAAAGACGTTCGTAATTCGTTGCTGAAGGTAGCTAATGCAGATCAGGCAAGCGGCGCTGCTACGGCTCAGTTGGAAAAAATGTTGTCGTTCTCGGGCGATAAATTGGGTTCTGTAGTAAATGAATTGCTACAAGTTCCTTACACAGTTGATCAAAGCAAGGCTGCTGACCAATATGCAGCTGCATTCTTAAAAAATAATGGCAAAAGCGTGGAGGCGCTGACGGCTGCTTTGGGCAAATTTGCTGTAATGGAAGATAACGACAAGTTAGCCGCAGCGGATGAAAGTGGAGCGACAGAATTTAGCCCTGCAACTAAATACATTAAGGTAAACTCGGGTAACGCCGATCGAGCTGCTTTGTTGAACTAATTTTATAGTGTGATTTTTTTGAAGCTCGGTAAGTTATGGTAACTACCGGGCTTTTTTAGTATCTTTGTTTCTACATTTTAGTAAAAAAGCAATGAAAATTCTACTTGTCGACGACGAAAAGAGTATCCGCAATACGCTGAAAGATATTCTGGAATATGAAAAATATGAAGTGATAGTGGCCGAGAACGGGAAAGATGCGTTGCGGATAGCGGGCAATGCGGCGTTCGACATGGTGTTTTGCGATATCAAGATGACCGGAATGGATGGGGTGGAGGTGCTGGAAAAATTGCAGGCCACACAGCCCGACCTTCCTGTAGTTATGATATCGGGGCATAGCACGATTGATACGGCGGTGGAATGTATCAAGAAGGGTGCGTATGATTTTATTGAGAAGCCACTCGACTTGAACCGTATACTCATTGCGGTGCGCAACGCTACCGAGAAAACGGGTTTGGTAAAAGAAACTAAAACATTAAAACGGAAAATTTTGCAAACGCCCGAAATAGTGGGCGAGTCGCAACCTATTGTAAAAATAAAAGAGATGATAGACCGTGTGGCGCCAACCGATGCACGTGTGTTGATTACCGGTAGCAACGGTACCGGTAAAGAATTGGTGGCACGCTGGCTGCACGAGAAAAGCAACCGCTCCGAAGCGCCGTTCATTGAAGTGAACTGTGCAGCCATTCCAGGAGAATTGATTGAAAGTGAATTGTTCGGCCACGAAAAAGGTTCGTTTACCTCGGCGGTTAAGCAGCATAAAGGCAAGTTTGAGCAAGCCGACGGGGGAACATTATTTCTTGATGAAATCGGCGACATGAGTGCTGCCGCACAGGCTAAAGTTTTGCGCGTGTTGCAGGAAAACAGTATAACGCGCATTGGCGGCGATAAGGATATAGAGGTGAGTGTGCGTGTAGTAGCAGCAACCAATAAAAACCTGAAAGAAGAAATTACAAAAGGAACTTTCCGCGAAGATTTGTATCATCGGTTGAGTGTAATTATTATTCATGTACCTACATTAGCCGAACGAAAGGACGATATCCCGTTGCTGGCCGACCATTTCATTGTGCAGATATGTGCCGAATACGGTATGCGTCAACTAAAAATTACCCCGGCAGCTATTGCCGAACTCCAGAAGCAGCCGTGGACGGGAAACATCCGCGAATTCCGCAACGTGATTGAACGACTGATCATCCTTTGCGATAAAACCATTGATGTTAAAGATGTATTGTTGTACGCCAATCCGGCGAAATAGAATTGGTGGTATATATGCAAAAAATAGTTGGTGAAAGTTACTATAACAGTTGTTGGTATTGGTATTCAAGAAAGCTTATTGCTTGATTTTTTTTGGACAACTTAAAAATTAATTACGCTCTTTACTTTAACTAACGTCTCTTTTTTCGAATTTTTCATTGAGCCATTTTGGGAATAGTATAGCACCTGCCGTAAGATACGGATAGTAGGTAATAAGTCTCCAAAGTAAGGCAAGGATAGCAGCAAAACTGGCAATAGGTATAAACTCTCCGAGGTATTGTGTAAACATAACCTCGGCCACGCCACTACCACCGGGAGTAGGGCTCACCAATAGCACGATAGACATAACCAGTTGGCGTGCAAATAATAGGAAGTGTTCGTTTACTGTAAAGAAAGCCATGAATAGGAAATTGACAATCCAATAGCGAGATGTCCAAGCTATAAAACTACTTATAAATGCCTGCCACCAGAAAGAAAATTTTTTCAATTTTATTTCTGCGGAAGCTGTTGTGATATCACTGGCCACCTTTCCTGCTGCGCGTTTCCATCGTTTTAGAAACGGAAGATGAAACAACAGATAAATAAACCGGCTGAACTTGCGTGGACTGATAAACAGTCCGAAACAGAGTAGTAAGAACCAGGCCAGCTTCAGCAGGTAACCAATAATTACAGCTGTAAATATGCCTTGCGACCATGCCGGTGAACCGGCTATATTGAATAGAGTAGAGGGGCCTATGATAGCTATCAGTAATGGAAACATCAGGATAAAGTATAACTCGTCGAACAGCGCTGTAAGCATAATAATGGTGGAACTACGGCCTAGGCTGATACCCTCTTTGTGTACAAATATAACTGCTACACTTGTGCCGCCTGCCGCTGAGGGCATCACAGCTGTTGTAAACTCCCATAGCATGATGATGCGGAATGCTTGCCGCCAGTTTAACCGGTAGTCTGATAATACTCGTAGACGGAACATATAGCCGATATCTCTAATAAAGATGCAGACGAAGGCTAGCGACAACCACATGGCAGAATGCCAAGTAAAATGTACCGAGTTATTTCGGAACACGTCAGGGTCAAATTCTTTATAAAATAAGAATGCGATAATAGCAAGTCCTATTAATATAGGGTAGAGTACACGCCGCGGCCGTATTTTCTGTAATATTGATTGCTCCGTTTCCTTTGTTTTCATCGTTTGGTCAGCTTCTTATATCGGTCTAGTACTTCACCTATGATATCTTCCCACGGACGAGCAATGGTTTGCGAGGCTTTCAGCCCTACTGTTTCCAGTAGTTTTGGATTACCGGTGATGTAACGTATATGAGCAGCAAATGCTTCGGGCGAGTGGGCTGCAAGAAATCCGTTCTCGTTGTGCCGGATGATTTCAGCTGCAGTAGAATGTTCCAGCAATAGGGATGGTGTATGTAGCGCTGCAGCCTCGCGGACTACCAACGGAGCATTGTCGTAGAGCGAGGGAAACAAAAATAAGTCGGCTGCCGCATAGTACTCTTTTAATCTATTCCTGTCTTTTACAATGCCAGTAAAAACCACATTGTTTTCTAGCCCCAGATCTTCCACCATGTCGCGCATTTTTTGCTCTGCATAGCCGCTGCCGACAAAGAACATTTTGAAGGGGATGTCATTTAATAATGATAACGAACGTATAATCAATTCTACATTTTTTTCCCATATATGCTGCCCAACGAATAGGAACATAAATTCGCCTTCGCGTAATAATAAGTTGTTACGGGCCATGCAGCGCAATGGATCTATCAAGTCGTTGCAGAAAAAATCATTACCGTTTTCCACTACTTCAACACGGCCACGGTAGCCGTATTCTCGTAGCGGCTCTTCGACCGAGGCTTGCGGAATCCACACCTCGTCGGCTTGTTCGTAGAACTCTACAATATTCTTTATGATAATATTGATAATGGTTTTCGACGGAATGATGCGCTCAAAATCAGATCTGTACTTGGAGTGAAATGTTGCTATGAGCGGAATACGGCGTTTTTTGGCTAAGTGCAATGCAACTTTTCCGGATGAAAACGGAGAGTGTGCATGCAGCAGTGCGAATGGTAGTTGATTCATTTTTGTATGAAAACTGAAATCAATACCGGCTATACCCATCCGGTAAGGCTTTCTCATGGGGATAGGCAGTGAAAAATAGCGGTATACATTGTATAGCTCCTGGTCTTTGTAGGACGGATCGTTTGGAGTTACGACACATACGGCCTCCTCTTTCTTATGTATCCAATCGGCATAATTCTTAACTGTCAATGATACTCCATCCATCATAGGCGGAAATACATCGCTGAAAATCCCGTACAATTGTTTTGTGTTTGTTTTCATAAATGTATGAAAATTAAAGTCTAAAGATAAGAAATATTATTTTAATAAAAGGTTAATTTTTTGTTACATTTTTTGCAATGGGAATGAAAATTATTTGCATATATAAAAACAAACATTTACATTTGTGGCGTTAAGTAATACGTTCTTTAACTGTGGGAAAATGAAGTCGAAAAAATTATGGCTTCGTCTCTATCTTAGGAATCTGAACAATTTCAACAAAACAAAAGAGACTTTTAATTCATTTTATGTGGATTTTAGTTTGTTTTTGTTTTAGGTTGTTCAGAACCTCTAAGTTGGCAAATTAGAGTCCACGTTTCTTTTTTAATGGGCGATGGACAATTGATAATGGATAATTGAAACAAAGAGGCAACGACGTAAAATTTGTCGCAAGGGGTTTTAATTGACGATTGATAAATGACAATTGATAATTGGCGCAGTAGAGGCAGGACAATTTCCCCCTGAGTAGAAAATTAAAAAAGAAAAATGGTTAACGATAGTAACCCGTAGGCCTTTGATAGCACAAGAAAAATAAAATGACTATCCGCAATACTTTATTGAATAAAATAGCACTGGATAGGCTAAAAAATGCAGGCGTATCTTCCCTCTCCCTGTGGAGAGGGATAAGAGGGAGAGGTGGGAATGCGGATAATCATAAAAATAGGACATTAACAATAATAATAGTAGCCGCGGGAACCGGTTTGAAAAAAGGTTTGTGTTTGTTGAACCACAGATTTAGCAGATTAAAAATAGATTGCACAGATTTGTGGAGACCGGTTCCCAAAGTTACAACAATGAAAACTAAAAACTTAGTTAAACAACTATGCAATTAATAAATAATTACGTTCCGCAGGAGATGTCTCCACTTCGTGTTTGGCAAAAATTCCGCCAAACCCTCCGGTCGGCATGACGGTTGACTTGATGGAAAGAAGAGAGCCGTCCTGTCGACCGGAACGAGCAGTAGCGAGTGAAGTGGAGACATCTCGCCCCCTAACGCAGGTATAAAATAAAACAACAACTAAAAAATTAATTGATATGCAAAAAATCTACTGTTTATTATTCGCCGTACTGTTCGCGCAGGCAAGCTATGCTGCTTCGTGCGTATCG
>JAVBNJ010000117.1:0-27178 GCA_031551625.1 Bacteroidales bacterium
GGGGTTGTTGTGTTTGTTTGTTAATGGAACGCAGATGATGCTGATTAGACGGATTATCGCGGATCTAAAACAACCCTTACGCTACGCAACTATAAACTAAAAAATTAGTTCCTAAACTAAAACTTACTAATTATGAGAAAAATTTTCTTTATTGCAGTTATGCTGCTAAGTATGTCGGTTACTGCCCAACAGCGTACGTTTACCAAATCGGTAAACGTTAATTATGCCACCAAACAAGTCACATTCAAGATTTCGTGGGCGGCGGGCAGCCGCGGCGTGAGCGGCGCAAGTACCTACCACTCTAAAGTATGGGTATGGGTCGATTATCAGGAAGTACAAAACAACAATCCCTACGGTGATTGGAAGCGGGCGGATATTGATTTAAGCAAGCTTCCTGCCAACTGTACCGCAGACGGAACAAATACAAAAGGCTTTTGGTACCAGGGGCAAGCAACAGCTGCACAAGATGCAACCATTACAATAACCTTAACAGGTGTTCCGCCCCAATTCAAATGGTGCGCATTTGCAAGCGATTGCCCGCCGAGTGTTGTCATAAATACTAATCAAGACGGCTCGTTTAAGGGTACCTCTCCATTTACATTAACCTACACGGATGGCACAATGGGTATGGTCAATTTAAAAGGAAATGTTAGGATTCCTGATGGGAAACCTGTACAAAGTATAAGAGATGCAACCACGTGCCCGGGTAGCATCTCTTATACGTATACAGGATGTGCCACTTCTGCCGTTAACTTAGGCGCCGTTGGTTTTGCGTCTACCCAAACATGGGTTGTGGGTGCGCAAACATGGAGTGCGCCGGTAACAGCTACCTATTGCAATAAAACAGCTTATAGCGCCGGCGCTGATAACGGACCTTATTCAGCCGATTGCCGGAAGGGGGGAGATGCAGCATCAACGAATTATCATTTTTTTTCGTGGTGTATGGTCGTTCAATACGCCTCTCAATTATGCCCCAGTCCCTGGCGTGGACCTACAAAAGATGAGTTTTGTTTACTTGATAAGACCTTGAATAATCGAAGCGATTGCCCGTATTATCGAGATTCAGCCGTAGAGTTAGCTCGATATGTATCTGATTGGGGCGCTCAATATTTAGGGTATATAGATGCAACCTATTATTTTCAATACTCAGCGTTTCCAGTAGGGTGGTATTACACTATCAGTGAAGCAAACAATAGCACCGGATATATTCAATATTTAGTAACTTCTGGCGGTACAAGAATTTATCCGGGAGGATACACTGGTTTTGCGAAGAACAGAGGATTGGTGCTGAGATGCGTAAAGTAAATGCACTTTTAGAAACTGTTCAAAACAGTTAAAAAACAATTAACCGCAAAGGCCACAGAGAATTTACACAAAGGCGCAAAGGTCACAAAGTTTAAAGACTTTGCCTTTGCGCCTTCTTTGCGGTAAAAAAAATATTTTTTGTTTGAAAATCGATTACTCGAATTTAAACAATGACGTGAATCCGGTCATGTCAAATACTTCTTTCACTTCGGGCTTCAACCCTTTAATAACAAGTTGACCGTTTTTTGCATTGGCTGTTTTTTGCAATGCCAGGAACTGGCGTAATCCGGAACTGCTGATGTATGAAAAATCGGGGCAGTTAATTACGACATTTTCCATAGACCCTGCAAGCACCGGTGCTATTGCTTTTTCGAATTCGCCGGCATTTACCGTATCCAATCGTCCGCTTACATTGATGATCGTTGGATTGCCGTTGGTAATAGTTACTTCCATGTTCATACTATTTAAAATTTAAACGTTTTTAATTATTTTCTTCAAGGTAAGGATATTTTTTTCGTCTATACGTTGATAGGCTACCGTATCCATTATTTTCTTGACCATGAAAATGCCGAGGCCGCCAATAGAGCGTTCTTCGGCGGGCAGGGTAATATCGGGGTCGGCTTGTGCAGTGGGATCGAACGGCGTGCCGCTGTCGGTAATCACCACTTTCAATTCGTCGCCTGTTTTGCCGATGGTAATATCAATCGTCCGCCCTTTCTCGTCGTTGGGGTAAGCGTATAATATGACATTCGAGACTGCTTCTTCCAATGCAAGGTTAAGATTCATTGTCAGTGCGGGCGATAAGTCCAGCTGTTCGCAGATACGTTCTACAAACTCGGCCAGCCGCTGTATTTCTATAATATCATTGTTGATTGTCAGCGTTTCGTGCTCTACATTGCTCGACAAGCGGTGCTTGTTGTAGTCTACGGCCATCATGGTAATATCGTCGGAAGGTTCATTGTTGTTTACATGCAGATTGATGTCCTGCAGGATATCGTTTATCAGTTTGCGCGACGAGCAGCCTTTGCAGTTGGAAACAATATTGAACAAACGTTTCTCGCTGTATAATTGTTCGGCTGTATTCTCTGCTTCGGTTACTCCGTCGGTATAGCAAAGTAATAGTGTGCCGCTGGCCAATAGCATTTGCTGTTCTTTGAAAGCGTAATTGCTGACTACGCCCACGGGGACGTTTGCTTCTGTTTTCATGAATTCGCAATGCCCGTTGGGATTCAGTAACAGTGGCGGATTGTGGCCGGCATTACAGAATTTCATTTTGCCTGTTTCTACATTCAATACTGCTACAAAAAGCGTAATAAACATATTGGCATCATTGTTCTCGGAAATCGAGGTGTTGAGTGACGATACAATAGCCGCAGGCGATTGCAGGTGCCCTGCCGCCGACCGGAACAGGCTGCGTGTAACGGCCATGAACAAGGAGGCCGGTACTCCTTTACCCGATACATCACCGATGACAAAGAACAGGTTTTCGCCATCCATGAAAAAGTCGTACAAGTCGCCACCTACTTCCTTTGCAGGTTTCAGCACGGCATATAAATCAATTTCACGGCGCGTAGGGAATGGCGGAAAGATTTTCGGAATCATCCCCATCTGTATTTCGCGGGCAATCCGCAATTCACTATCTATTTTTTCTTTAGCAGCCGTGGTGTCGCGCAGGTTAGCAATATAGTTCGTTAGCTCGTTTTGCATATATTGGAACGAATCTGCCAACTCCTTCATTTCATCTTTCGATTTTATTCCGGGAAGGTGTGCGTTGAAATTACCTTGCGCTATTTGCCGCGCCGAAGCGGCAAAATCGTGTAATGGCTGTGTGAGGCGGCGAACAATGCGCCAACTGAAAATGAACAGCAATAGAAGGCCAACAATGATAATGACAAGTACAATACGATTGATGCGGTAGAGTTCACCGAACACATCGCTGGTAGGTGTTACAATGGCTAACGACCATTGCGAGTGTGTGAGTGTGCCGAAAAATACATAGGTCATTACTCCATCATTGTTCACCATTTGTGTACCGCGCTCTCCCGATACCATACGGCGTCCCAGTTCTTCCACCCCTGAACTTTTCATTTCGTCGCTTACTTCAAAAATATTTCTGCGCAGTATGCGCTCTTTCAAATAGTGGGCAATGTACGTCCCTTCGTTGTTGAGCATATAGGCATACGACTGGTCGCTCTTTTTCAAATCATTTATCAGGTCGGCTAACCAATCCAATGAAATATCGGCGGTGAATATGCCAATAAATTTTCCGGCTTTGTCGTATAGCGGAATGGAATAAGTGCAGATGATCGCATTGCCGCCGCCTTCGTCGAAGTAAGGGCCAATCCAGCACGGTTCGCCTAATTCCTTAGGTTGCGTATACCATCCCCATCGGAAATAATCGTATTCGGCATCTAATTGTATACTGCGTACTTGGTTACTGTCGATGTAGGAATAAGGCGAAAAGTATTCGCCTTTATCTTTGAAATGGAACGGTTCAAACGCAATGGCACTGCCGTAGATGTCGGGATTCTCGGACACTACGCGCCTCGTTATAAGGTACAACGAGTCGGCCGACAACTTGTTGCTGCTAATAATCCACTCCAGCGAGTTGAGCGAAATCTCGACTTTACGCAATACATTCTCTATTTTCTGATTGGTTATTTCAAAAGTGTCTTCAGCTTTTTTTCTGGCATCGCGCTCAATAGTGCGCGACGAAAAAATGTAGAATACCGAAAACGCAGCCACGAAAACAACAATAGTGAAGCCGATGATGGCTGCACTTAGCCTTGTAGAGAATGATTTTTGCAGGCGGTTGAACATAGCTGTAAAATTATAACTAAATTATACGTTGAACCGGAAGTGCATAATATCGCCGTCTTGCACTATGTAGTCTTTTCCTTCGACGGCAAGCTTTCCGGCATCGCGGCAAGCGGCTTCGGACCCGTAACTCACAAAGTCGGCATATTTAATAACTTCGGCGCGGATAAAGCCTTTCTCAAAATCGGTGTGGATAACAGCTGCACATTGCGGCGCTTTCCAGCCCTGTTGGTAGGTCCATGCACGCACCTCCTGCACACCGGCTGTAAAATAGGTTTCGAGTTTTAACAACCGGTAAGCTGCACGAATCAGCCGTGAAACACCGGATTCTTCCAACCCGATTTCTTGCAGGAATAATTGACGTTCTTCGTATGTTTCAAGTTCGGCAATTTCCGATTCGGTTTTGGCAGCGACAACCAGCAGTTCGGCATTTTCTTCCTTGATGGCTTCGCGTACAGCATCGACATATTTATTACCGCTCACAGCCGATGCTTCGTCGACATTGCATACATACAACACCGGCTTGTCGGTAAGTAAAAATAATTCGCGCGCCAATTTTTTATCTTCGGCATTGTCGATAATCACCGTACGTGCTGATTTACCTTGCTCCAGCACCGCTTTATATTTCAGCAGAATGTCGTAAAGACGTTTGGCTGTTTTGTCGCCACCGGTAATGGCTTGTTTCTGCACACGGCTAATGCGGCCTTCGACGGTTTCCAAGTCTTTCAGTTGCAATTCGGTGTCGATAATTTCTTTGTCGCGAATAGGATTCACGGCGCCATCCACATGCACTACGTTATCGTCATCGAAGCAACGTAATACATGCAATATGGCATCGGTTTCGCGGATGTTGCCGAGGAACTGGTTGCCCAGCCCTTCACCTTTGCTGGCACCTTTCACCAAGCCTGCAATATCAACGATTTCCACAGTAGTGGGAACCACACGCTGCGGTTTCACCAATTTTTCCAATACCGCCAACCGCTCGTCGGGCACTGTAATTACCCCCACGTTCGGTTCAATAGTGCAAAACGGGAAGTTTGCCGCTTGCGCACGCGCATTGCTTAAACAATTGAATAATGTTGATTTTCCTACATTGGGCAAGCCCACTATTCCGCATTGAAGTGCCATTTTTTAATTCAGAGTTTTGAGTTATAAGTTTAGAATTTTATTATTTTTTACCTTTCGTGCCTTCGTGCTTTTCTCCTTTTGTGCCAACCGAAGGCGTAAGCCACCCCACTTCGGGTAATGCTTTTTTCCAACTCCAGATTAACAGGGCGATGCCTGCAAGGATAAACGGCAAACTGAGCAATTGTCCCATGTTCAGGAACATTGTTTTTTCAAAATCAACTTGCGGTTCTTTGATAAATTCGACTATGAAGCGCACACCGAATAACAAAATCAGGAAAATTCCGAACAGCATGCCGCGTTTGAGTTGCGGAAGTTTTTTCGTATACAGAAACCACATGAAGAAGAAGATAGCAAGGTAGGCCAGCGCTTCGTAAATCTGTGTCGGATGTTTGGCCAATGTTTCACCATTTTGCAGGAACACAAATCCCCATGGCAGCGTGGTTACGTCGCCATAGATTTCGGAGTTCATCAGGTTGCCGATGCGTACGAAAGCCCCAGCCAGCGGCACAATAATAACAATGCGCTCCAGCACCCACAAATACGGTTTCTTATGTTTATGGCTCCACCATAAAAGTCCCAACAAAATACCGATGGCGCCGCCATGGCTGGCCAATCCTTGGAATCCGGTGAACTTACCGTGCGAAAAAGGCCATACTATTTCCCACGGATGCGCGAGGTAATAGTCGGGTTGGTAAAAAAGACAATGCCCCAAACGCAGCCCGATAATTGTAGAAATAGCTGTTGTAAAAGCCAGGCTGTCCAGCAGGTTTTGCGAGAGTTGTTCGCGACGGAAGATGGCGCGCAACACGTAGTAAGCGCATACGAATCCGGCCACCAGCAAAACGCCGTAGTAGCGTACGTGGATGGCGCCTATCGAAAAGGCTTCGGGATTTACGTTCCAATTTATGGAGAGAAAATGCATAGTATTCTGTGTTTTTAAATCTGTATCTTAATTTGTGTCTATCTGTATAATCTGTGGGCAGGGGTTATGATTTTTCTAATGTGAATGCAAATGTAGCTCCTTTGCCCAATTCACTTTTTACGTTAATGGTTTGCTCGTGCGCCTCAATAATGTGTTTTACAATAGCCAATCCCAATCCGCTGCCGCCATGCTCGCGCGAGCGGTGCTTGTCGACACGGTAGAAACGTTCGAAAATGCGCGGCAGGTTTCCTGGTGCAATGCCGATACCGTTATCTTTTATCTCGACCAATATGCGGTCGGGTACGTCGGCAAACGACACTGCTGCTTCGCCGCCATTGTGGCCGTATTTGATGGAATTGCTTACAAGGTTGGTGACAATTTGTAAAATACGCTTGCGATCGGCATATACCATTGCTTTTCCCCCAATGGGTGTATGCATGCGCAATTTTATCGATTTTTTCTCCGCTGCCACAGCCAATGTATCGAACACCTCTTCGACCAACACCGGCAGGCTGAACGATGTTTTGTGGAGCGGCATTTCGCCGGTTTCCAATTTATTAATGATTTCTAAATCCTGAATCAATGTAATTAACCGCTCAATGTTTCGTTCACAACTTTCGAGGTATTTGCGGTTAATGCTCGGGTCTTCGAGCCCACCGTCGAGCAATGTCAGGATTTGTCCTTGTATCGCAAATGTCGGCGTTTTCAACTCGTGCGATACGTTGCCCAAAAATTCTTTGCGGTATTGCTCCATTGCCGCCAGCCGGCTAATTTCTTTGGCTTGTTCTTCTGCCCAGTTCGTTACATCTTGCTTCACTTGTTCCACAATATCGCCCGAGCGGTTGCGCAAGTTCTTTCGTACAGCGCCCATGTTGTAGATGGTGCGGTAAATAGGCGTAATTTTTTTGATAATGAATTGCTGCAATAAGAAACTTAAAAAAAAATACAGCAATACCAGCGCGCCTGCATTAATGATCAACACAATTACCAGATTTTCGGTGCCATCGAATACCAGTGTACAGCCGATGCTGATAGCTACAGCTACCAATGCCACCAAAATGGCAACGCCTCTATGAGAGTTGAATATCATCGTTTGAATCG
This sequence comes from Bacteroidales bacterium, assembly GCA_031551625.1. Classification (GTDB taxonomy): domain Bacteria; phylum Bacteroidota; class Bacteroidia; order Bacteroidales; family UBA932; genus JAVBNJ01. The sequence continues at coordinate 7,274 of JAVBNJ010000117.1, forward strand.
TGTAAAAACGCTTAGTGGTAACCGTTTCCCGAAGCTATCCTGTAAAAACAACTCGCCAAATTCTTTTTCGCGCACCTTTCCAAATACGTTGGTAGTAATAGTATCGGCTACCAGTGCCGAAAATCCGTTGGAATATAAATTCAATACCAAGAAACTATCTTGCGGCGCCAGTATTTTGTTGCATTGTTGCAGCATTTCGAGCAGGCATTCGTCGAGTTTCCATTTCTCCCCATCGGGGCCGTGGCCGTATGCAGGCGGGTCGAGGATGATGCCTTGATATACGTTGCCGCGCTTGGCCTCGCGCTTCACAAATTTCAGCGCATCTTCCACCACCCAACGGATATCCGCAAGACCGCTCAATTCCATGTTTTCGCGTGCCCATGTTACCACTTGCCGCACCGAATCAAGGTGGGTGACATCGGCACCTGCGGCTTTAGCCGCCAGCGAAGCAGCGCCTGTGTAGGCAAACAGGTTCAGTACCTTCGGCTGCGGAGTTTTGAGTTCGCGCACCGCCGAGTAAATATAATCCCAATTGGGCGCTTGCTCGGGAAACACACCCACATGCTTGAATGCAGTGAGGCCCAACCGCAGGCGGAGTTGCAATCCGTCTTTCTTATAGCCGATATGCCATTGATCGGGCATCTTTTTTGTGCGGTTCCATGTACCGCTGTCTTCTTTACCCATACGCCCAAAACTTGCACCGTTGGTAAACGACGTGTGTTGTTGCCGTTGCCATTCGGTATCGGAGAGCGTTTTTTCCCATACTGCTTTCGGTTCGGGGCGCGCCATGGTATAAGGGCCAAAGCGTTCGAGCTTTTCGAACCCACCGCTGTCAATCAATTCGTAGTCGTTCCAATTTTCGGGCGTTAGTAATAACATGCACTATCTCTATATATACATTCCAAAGATAATGAAAAAATATGAGAAGCCGGAATTTGTTAATGCGGTAATTGGTGCGCTAAAAAAGAACTATTAGAATGCTACTAACGGTGCGCCGTCCCATTTATATTCGGGCTTGATCGGCAGTCCGTAGAAGCTGAAAATAGTAGGTACAATGTTGTACAGGTAGGGTGCATCGTGGTAGTCGTAATCAAGGCCGGTGGTAATAGTCAATGCGGGCATGCCGAGCGCGCCGGCTAATGTGGTTCCGCTAAAATTACCGGGGTTGTAAATAGCGAGGTTCGCAATTGCCGGGTGCTGGTTGTCGAGCGATTTAGCGCTGTAGGCAGCCAGTGTTGCGCCATCGACTGCTACGCCACTAAACACGCGCAACTCTTTCACTCCTCCGTTGAACACGCAGCCGTAAGCACCGGTACCATCCTGTGCAATACGGAACGGGTAAGTAGAACTGAGCGAACCCATGGTAGCAAACATTGATAAACTACCATTGAGCGAGGTAGGGTCGCGTTTCACGCCATCAATATAAACAGTTACTTGGCCCGCCGAACGGTCGAAAGCAAAAGCCACGCGATGCCATTTTTTGTCGGACAGCACATTGTCGAAACGCATATCGACACGGTTGCTGCCATCGGCCACATTAATCATAAACTGGCCTTGGGAGCGGCTTACAAAGGTAATGCCGGGGTTCGTGCCATTGTCCCAATTTTTATTCCCGAAGAACGACGGGTCTTCGGTATTCACCACGTCAAGGCGTACGTCCATTTCAATCGTAAAACTTTTGTCGGTGCCGAAATCCAATGCAGGCAAGGCCGGCAGCGTAGTATACACGCCATCTTTATACACAACATTCCCATCGGTATCGGCAACTACCGGCGTGGGTGTTACCGTAGGCGGTGTATTGACCAGCGCAGGCCGGATGCTTTTTGCATTTAGCACAATAAAAGCATTCATCTCTTTGTACGATGAGCCGCCATGGCTGGTGCCGTTTCCACCGTGATCGGCCACTACGATAATGAGCCAGCGCTCGCGGGCGTAGTCAGGACGGTTGCGCACGGCGGTCAGCAAACGTCCTATGCGGGCATCGGCAGTAGTTACTGCAGCCTGGTAAGGCGCAGCCGTTTCGTCAAAACCTTTGTCGTGCCCCGCATGGTCGACACCATCGAAGTGTACAAACATCAATTCCGGCGCGTCTTTCAACGCCAACTCTTCCTTCGCTTTATTCTCCACCGCACCGTCGTCGCTATTACTATAACGCATGGTAACCATGTCTTGCGTAATCAAAAAATTGTGCAACACGCTCCACGCCACGACTGACGAGGTGCGCCAACCCGGCTTCAGTTCTTTCAAATATTTGAATAACGCCGGATAAGTGGTAAGATTTGTTTTAGACTCGGGCCATTCATTAATCAGGTAGTTGTGTTTTGCGGGACCTGTACCGGTAAGGATACTTGCCCAGCCCGTACAACTCCACGTGGGCACTTGCGCCAACGCATTCGAACTATACCACGATTCTTGCGCCAACTGGTGGAGGTTAGGCATCAATGCCGGTGTAATGGCGGCATTCAAACAGCCGTCGACACCGATAATCAATACTTTTGATGAATCGGGTTCGTGTACCCATTTAGATTCCGAGTCAACGATGGGTTCGATATTGTCGTCGGTCTTTCCGCATGCGGCAAACAAAGGGGTAATGACTATACCTGCAAAAAATAATAGTAAAAATTTTTTCATATAAAAATTTATTACGAAGTGGTAAATGCTAATTTTTTCAATCCTTGCTGCACATCGGGGTGGCTCATGAAAAGCCGCCACAGCAGTTGCGAACGGTAATTTTCTATCATCACAGCAATAGGCCCCTGGTCAATGGCCAAATAGCGCTGCGGATACCACCCGGCACTTTCGCTGAATGCATCGTAGAAGCCATACGGGCCCCAGACTTTGTTTCCCAAGCTATCGTATAAATGGTGCATTACTTCGAGCGAGTACTCGGGTGTGTAAACGATAGATGAAAGTGCAGCAGTAGGTGAAATGACACCACGGTCGCGGCGTTCTACCGGTGCATGTCCGGCATAGCCTTTCACAGAATAGCTGGATGTGAGCCCCCAGCAGTTCTCGCCATAGCCCTTATAATTCTTCGGATTCCGGATGCAGTAGGCGCGATTGCTGAGCGTTTGGTTTTTATTTTCTTCGAAGTAATCGCCGTAGCGGTCTTTTAATCCGCGCGGATCGAGGCCCAAGTACGAGTAGTGCGCCCAGAACAGCGGCCCGCCTGCCGGTGCGCCCTGGTGACGGAATTGCAGCGGAAAACCTTCCACCATTTTTGGCTCTACTATTTTTCCGTTTTCAGCCCAGCCTTCGTGGTATACTTCGGCAGGAATGCCGTGTGTAGGCGAAGCTGCTGCTAAGATATACATGATTAAACATTCGTTGTAGCCATGCACAGGGAAGTTCATTTCCCAATTGTGACTGGGGCTCCAGTGCCAATAAAGGGTATCTGTTCCGTTACGGTACCAGTCCCATTCCACTTCGCGCCACAACTTGTCGATGCGTGCGGCAATATTCTTTTCAGCATCGCTGCCATTCGCGTAGTATTGGTGTACACACAGTAAACCCTGCATCAGGAAAGCGGTTTCGACCAAGTCGCCGCCATCGTCTTTTGTGCCGAATGGTTTTACTTTGCCACTCTCGCCATACCACCAATGCGGGTAAGCGCCATGAAAACGGTCGGCTGTTTCAAGGAAATTGAGAATGGTTGTAAACCGTGCCAATCCTTGCTCGCGGGTAATATAACCTCGTTCAATACCTGCCAGAATAGCCATCAGCCCAAAACCACTACCTCCCGATGTTACAACAGTGGCATCGTTCTCGGGATATTCTCCGTCCATGTGCAGACGCTCGCGCGCCAATCCGCTTGTGGGCTCTGCACCTTCCCAAAAATAATTGAATGTGCGGCGTTCCACCGTGTCCATCAACACCTCATCGGAAAGCGTGGCTGTCTGCCTAGGGCCGCCACAGGAAACAGATGCAGCAAGTAGTACAGCAAACAGAAAATAATTTTTCATTCTCTTAACTTTTTAGTTCAACGTAAATGTTACCGGTTTTACATCGCGGCTGTTGGCGCCTACAAACACGTCAAATTCGCCGGGTTCGGCTACAAATTGTAAATCGGCATTATAGAATTTCAAATCGTTTTCGCCGATTTCGAACGTAACGGTTTTTGTTTCGCCCGCTTTCAAACGCAGTTTTTGAAAGCCTTTCAACTCTTTCACAGGGCGGGTTACACTGCCTACCTTGTCGCGAATGTAAAGCTGTACAATTTCGGCTCCATTGCAGGTTCCGCTATTGGTCACATCAACCGATACGGTCATCCGTTCGCCTTTACCTAAAGAATTAGTACTAATGCGAACGTCGCCGTAAGTAAACGTGGTGTAGCTAAGCCCGAATCCAAAGGGATACAGCGGTTCGTTGGATACATCGAGGTAGTTGGAGCGGAATTTTTGAAACCATTCGCCTTCGAGCGGACGGCCTATATTTTTGTGGTTGTAGAAGAGCGGAATTTGCCCTACATTCTGCGGGAAGGTGGTAGTCAATTTTCCACAGGGATTCACATCGCCGAAGAGGACATCGGAAATGGCGTAGGCCGCTTCGGTACCGCCAAACCACACATTGAGAATGGCCGGCACATGCTCGTTTTCCCAGGTCAGCGTCAGCGGACGACCGGTGAACAACACCAGCACCACCGGCTTGCCGGTTTGTACCAACGCTTTCAACAAGGCCTTCTGGCTATCGGGAATATCTAGATTGGTGCGGCTACTACTTTCGCCACTCATTTCGGAAGCCTCGCCCAGCGCGGCTACTATCACATCGGCACTTTTAGCCATCTGCAATGCTTCGTTAAGGAGCGCCTGATCCATGCGGTTGTCGGGACGAATGGTGCGTCCGAACATGGTGCCACGTTCGTTGAATGCCACATCGCTGCTCAATTGGCTGCCGCGGGCGTATAGCACTTTTACATTGTCTCCGGCCACTTGTTTCAATCCTTCGAGGAGCGAAGCCGGTTTATTCAGGTCGGCAGCCACGCTCCACGTGCCCACCATATTCTCACGTGTGTCGGCCAGCGGGCCTATCAATGCAACAGTGCCTCTGCGTTTCAGCGGCAAGGTGTTTTTATTTTTCAACAGTACAAAACTTTCAGCCGCTATTTTGCGAGCTACGGTACGGTGTTCAGCAGTATATATTTCTGTTTTTGCACGTTCTTCGTGGCAGTATTTATACGGATTGTCGAACAGGCCGAGTTTATATTTTGCCTCAAGGATACGGCGGCACGCATCGTCGATTTGCTGCTCCGTAATCTTTCCTTCTTGCAGGGAAAGCTGCAACGTAGTAAGGAAGCCCTCGCCCACCATGTCCATATCAATACCGGCGTCCAATGCGCGTGCCGATACGGTTTGTAAATCGCCAATGCCATGCGCTACCATTTCGTTAATGCCCGTGTAGTCGGTTACTACAAAACCATTAAATCCCCACTGTTTGCGCAACAAGTCTGTCAGCAACCATTTGTTGGCCGTGGCCGGAATACCGTCAATCTCGTTGAATGAAGCCATTACCGAACCAACACCGGCATCGACTGCTGCCTTGTAAGGATAAAGGTATTCGTTGTACATGCGTTGGCGGCTCATGTCGGTGGTGTTGTAATCGCGGCCTGCTTCGGCTGCGCCGTAAAGTGCAAAGTGTTTCACACAGGCCATTATTTCGGTGCTGTCTTTCAGGTTCCCTTGGTAGCCGCGCACCATGGCTTTGGCAATTTGTCCGCCGAGGTAAGCATCTTCGCCGTTGCCTTCGGAAATGCGCCCCCAGCGCGGGTCGCGGCAAATATCGACCATAGGACTGAATGTCCAGCAAATACCATCGGCACTGGCTTCCACCGCTGCAATGCGTGCCGATTGCTCAATGGCTTCCATATCCCATGTGCAGGAAAGCCCAAGGGGAATGGGAAACACGGTTTCGTAACCATGGATCACATCCATGCCGAACAGCAATGGAATTTTCAGGCGGCTTTCTTCTACCGCTATGCGCTGTACTTCTTTCACCTTGGCCACCCCTTTAATGTTGAACAGGCCACCTACCTTACCTTCGCGTATTTTACCGGCAATGTCGCTGCTCGATGCCTGGCCGGTGGTTATATCGCCGGAAACCGGTAAATTCAATTGCCCGATTTTTTCTTCGAGCGTCATTTGTTTCATCAGGTCATCAACAAAACGATTCATTGCGGCATCGCCCTGTGGCTGCGGTGAGCAAGCGACGAGTGCAAAAACAAGTACAAAAAACAGTGCAATTTTTTTCATAATATATCGTGGCTAATAAGTAAATCCTAATTTGGTTAATCCGCTTTTCACTTCCGCCGATTGCATGAAAATGTCCCATAGTAATCCCGTACGGTGGTTTTCAATCATACACACAATAGGCCCCTGGTCGATGGCAAGGAATGATGAGGCAAACCAAAGCTGCGAGAGATTGCAGGCATCGCGAAAACCATATTCGCCCCACATTTTGTTACCTAATTTGTAATAAAAATAATGTAATGCCGCCATTGACTCGGTGGGTGTATACGGCATATCGGACAAAGCGGCAGTAGGTGCAATGGTGCCTAAATCGTTAGTTGGCGACGAGGCGCTGTACCCATTCGGAATATCGCTGGCCGTGAGCCCCCAGAAGTCCGGCCCGTAGCCGTTGTAGCCACGCGGATTGGCAATGCAGTAGCGATTGTTTATTTTCGCATGGTTTACATTTTGTGTCCAGTAATTGGCATATTGGTCTTCGAGGTTCCGCGGATCGAGACCGAGGAACGAGTAGTGCGCAAAAAACATCGGCCCACCATAGGCACTGCCCAACGGGAGCAGTACGTCGTAATAGGTTTGCCCATTGCGCATGTTACCGTTGCGTGCCCAGCCTTGCGTGTAAACTTCCAGCGGAATAGTGTGCGTGGGCGATGCAGCTGCCAGTACATACACGATGAGGCTTTCGTTCCAGCCTTGTATTTTCATGTTCATATCCCAACCGTATTTGGGCGACCAGTGCCAATACAGCACATCCTGCCCTTCGCGCCGGAACCAGTCCCATTCCACGTTTTCCCAAAGTGTAGTGATATTTGCACACAACTCTTGTTCCTGCTGTGCAGTACCATTTTTATAATACTCTCTCACAGTAAGCAATCCTTGCATGAGGAAAGCAGTTTCGACTAAATCGGCTCCATCGTCTTTTGTGCTGAATGCAATGGCCTTGCCGGTACTGCCATTGAGCCAGTGCGGGAAAGCGCCGTGAAATTTTTCGGTAGATGCAGCTTTCAAAAAATTCACAATTTTTGTGAACCGGTCGAGACCTTGCTGCCTGGTGATAAAACCACGCTCAATGCCCACCAATAGGGCCATGAGGCCAAAGCCGCTGCCACCGGAAGTTACAATATCGCCCGACGTATTGCGTTCGCGCGCCAACCCCGACGTAGGATGTGCATAGTCCCAAAAATATTTGAATGTTTGTTGCTGCACTTTTGTAAGCAACTCTTGATCGGGAATACGCGGAAATTTATCAGACGTGTCAATCGCCGTAGTAAAAGCCGTGTTGTAGTCGTTAATTACATTGCCGCCATTGGCATTTTTGCCGGCCGAAATATTAACGGTATATTTTTTCATTGCATCGGGCAATGTCGTGGTTTCGCAAAGGATAGTCCTGTAGTCGATGAAACTATAGGTATAGTCGAGCCCGCCGGAGATGGTCATGCTTTCTTTAGCAAACACATCGGGATTGATTTCAAGGCTCAGGGTAATTTTTATTTTTGTTTTTTCGGCAGGCGATACACCGTTTACCGTGCGGCCGTATGCCGCATACTGGTTGTTGATATAAATGCTATCAACTAAAATTTTAGTGTTGACCGGAGCAGGCTCCGGGTCGTCGCTTTTGTGGCAAGCCACAAACAGCAATAGTGAAAGGCCTACCGTAGCAAGCCAATAAGAAATATTTCGCACCGTTGTAATCATTTTTTCTTTATAGCAAACAAGTTGGCAAAGCCCGGAAGCTCTACCAACTTGTTCAAATTAGCGATTATACAAGAGTTATTGCTCGTTAAGTTGATCTACTTCTGCTGCATAAAGATTCTTTATTTCGTCGTCGGTCAAAGCTTTGTCATAGATGCGTACCTCATCCAAGTTTCCTTTAAAAAATCCCAACATCCACGATTCTGAAGCTGTCCCTAAAGCGTTCTTTTCAAATACGCCAAAGTACAATTTTGTCATATTAATGAATTTCAAATCGCCCAACAGCGGTTGCGGAGAGCCATCGCCAGGAACAGCATCACCATAACGTACTTGGTTCGTCAAGTATTTACCATTCGAGAAAATCCTGTAAGCAGACGAGTCAGCATTGTATTCAATAGCATAATGGAACCATTTGTCTTTCGGGAAGTCAGGCTCTTCCAGGCCCCACCATTCTTGTCCTTTCCAAGGCATACGATCGCTATACAAGAAGTTTTTAATACACAAGTTAGCATCAGGGTTTTCCGTAGTATTTCTATCTTGCAATCCTACATAAATACTACCCATATTAGCATCACCACCATTCAATTGAATCCAAGGCATTGTGCCGGGACCTGCACCAGCTACCAGTTGCGGAGATTTTACCCACATAGCAATTGTATAACTTTTAGCATTGGTAAATTTGTTAATTGTAGCTGTGGGCAAGTTATACGAGCCATAGGCGTTATTACCTCCTTGATATGCCTGTCCTCTACGTCCTGCAACAAATGTAGCATTGGTAACACTGCCTGTGTTATTTGTTACTTTTTCTGTTACACTTCCATCAAAGGGGAAATAAGCAATCAGGTTTGCTGTAGCAACCGTAGAAGGGTCTAACTTGTCGCCACCGGGAGTCGGATCCGGGTCTTTATCCTTTTTACACGATCCGAAAGACATACTCAATCCGGTACACACTAAAGCCGCAACTAATAATGCGCTTACTTTTTTTAGATTTTTTTTCATAACTTTTTTGAGTTTTTAGTTAATTTATTTTTATGGATTGTTTATCAATCTTCATTTTTAATAGCCCGGGTTCTGCACCAGAGTTAAATTTACTTGCATTTGGTTGGCCGGAATGGGGTACACCTCGTTTTTACCTGCTGTAAACCCATTCCCACTTAGCTCACCAACAGCTTTTCCTGTACGTACCAAATCAAAGAAACGGTCTTCTTCCATTGCCAATTCGGCATGCCGTTCATTCAATATGTCGTCTATTGTGTAGCCTCCGGGCGTTGATAAACCCACCCGCACACGTACTTTATTCACTGCTTCGTCTTTGCTCATATCCACCGGCACAGCGGCTCCGCGCGCCAATGCTTCGGCATGCATCAACAACACATCGGCATAACGAAGGATACGTATATTATAGTCAAAGCCATACCCATTATAATTCCATTTATTTTCGCTCGACGGGGTAAATACTTTCCCGTTGTAGTATTCGTTCGGACAAGTGGCCAATATCGTATCTCCTTCAAATCTCGTGCCACGTTGCATAAGTATCACTTTGGCACGTTCGGTGTCGCCACGACCATTAAAGAATGCGACTAAACGATTGCTGGGTGTACAAAATCCCCATCCCTGCATGTTACTGGGGCGATTGTTGCGCGGACCTTGCACAAAAGCATATTCAATATATGGTGCAGCGCCGGTACTTTGTCCAAGTGTCGAACTCTGGATTTCGAATAATGACTCGCGGCTGTTTTCGCCATCGGAGCGGAACACTGTACGGTAAGCGGGCAGCAGGTCATAACGGCCCGATTTGATAATTTCATTCGTATAGTATGTCACCGAGTCGTACTCGCCCATGTACAGGTGTACTTTGGCTTTTATGGCCATCGCCGTGTACTTGGTAATGCGGCCTGCCCATTCTTTGGTATATGCCTCGGGCAATATAGCCACTGCTTCGCGCAAGTCTTTTTGGATAAACGCATAAGTTTGTGTTTTCTCGGACTGGGGAATCTTTGCCAGTTGGTCGGCTGTGTACAACGTATCCACAATAGGCACGCGGCCAAAAGCACGCACCAAATTGAAGTAGGAATAGGCACGTATCGTTTTGGCCTCTGCTTGGCATTGGCGGGCATAGAGTTTATTCTCGGGTAACGTTTGCGCTTCCACAAACAGCGGCATTTGCGCTATAGCGAAGTTGGCCGCACTTACAATACCATAGTAAGCCACCCACAACTCGTTAATAAGCCCATTGCTGGGAGTGTAGGTAAAATTATCTATTTCGCGCATCGTCGGATTATCGTCGGGAGTGCTGCCTTTGTCGGCATCGTCGCCGGCAATTTCGAACAAGCCTATATAGTTGAAGCCATGGGCACCGTTGTTACGCATCGAAGCGTAGGTGGCACTTACCGACAGGAAAATATTTTCGGGTTTCGTATAATCCACTCCCTCCGCCGGGCTGGAGCCTTCGGGGCGGTCGTCCAGAAAATCGGAACACGAGAACACGGTTGCTAATCCGGCAATTGCTACAAAAATATATTTTATCGTTTTCATAATCGTTACTCCTTCTGCCATTAAAAATTAAATTTGAGTCCCAATGAGTAGATCGACTGCATGGGATACACACTATTGTCTATTCCTGTAGCAGTGGGCGATCCGCCTACCTCGGGCGTAAAGCCATTGTAGCCGAACAGGGTAAACGGACGTTGCGCCGATACATAGACGCGCAATTTCGAGATGTATTTAATCTTATCGAACGTATAGCCCGCTTGCACATTCTGGATACGCAGGTAGGAACCATCTTCTACAAAGAACGAGTTGGGATTCTGTACTGCCGAGCTATTGTAGGCTTCGGCCGACGGGTAGGTATTCGACGAACCACTACCATCCCAATGGTTTTTGTAAAAGTCCTGATCGTAGTTACCATCGGCATACACGTCGCGATTGAGTCGTTTGGCATTCAAAATTTTATTGCCTACCTGGCCTTGCAAGGTCAGTCCGAAATCCCAGTTGCCATAGTTGAATCCGAAATCCAAACCACCCATCAGCCACGGGATGGGGCTACCGAGATATTGCTTATCGTTATCATCAATTTTATTATTGCCATCGGTGTCCTCGTAACGGAAATAACCTTTGTCGCGCATCAATGGCTTTACAGGGTCGAGCAATGCCTCTTTTTCAGTTTGATATACGCCGATTACTTTGTAGCCATAGAATGAACCAATCGGGTGCCCTACGGCAGTGCGGGTAGCATAGCCCCCACGAACCGATGCGCCGGCAATGTATTCTTTACCTTCGAGCTTCAATACTTCGTTGTGAATAGTGGTGAGGTTAAGTCCGATATTGTATGAAAATTTATCGTTTTTCTTCTCTGCCCAACGGATTGTAAACTCTGCCCCTGCATTCAATATCTTGCCGTTGTTAGACAACAAGTCGGCTACCCCACCGCCACTCGCCACCGGCGCTGTGAATACCACGTTGTCGGTCACACGGTAGTAACCGTCTATTTCGCCCGTGAGGCGGCCTTGCAGGCACGAGTAGTCAACCCCCAAATCGTATTCGGTAACTACTTCCCACTTCAGGTAATTTTGATACACGGTTTGCGCACCCACACCATCTACCAACCTATCGCCAAACACGGCAGAGGTACCCACACTGCGGGTTCCGACAATTACCGTCGAATTGCCGGGAATATTGTCGTTGCCCAACATCCCCCAACTGGCACGGATTTTTAGGAAGTCGAAGAATTTTTGGTTCTCCATGAATTTTTCTTTGGTGAGTACCCAACCCAAGCCCAATGAGGGGAAGAAGCCCCATTTGTCCTGGTATTTCGAGCTGGCATCGGCACGGAAAGTAAACGATGCCAAATATTTTTCATCGTAACTGTAGGTGGCGCGCATGAATGCAGACAAGCCGTTGTACGAAAATCCACCATCGTCGGTATTGCGATCTTTGTACGAACCGTTCTTCAAATACTTTGCTTTATCATCATCGCCCGGCACACCCACCGCAGAGCCCCATAAGTTGTTCATCTTTTCCATGCGGGTCGATTGTCCCAAGAGTACGGTAAACGAATGCGCATCAATCCTGTCGGTATAAGTAAGCAAGTTGTCAATGATTTGTTTTGTACGGTTTTCAAAGGTTTCCGTCAGCGACGATTGTTTCTGTCCTTGCGAGCCGCCAATGAAATACTCCGGCACATACACCTTTCGTTCCAGCGATGTGTAGTCCTGGTTATACGACACGCGGAAATTAAGTTTCTGGTCAATAATATTGAAATCGGCAAAAATAGAAAACAGAAATATTTTTCCTTTTTCTTTATTGTCATTGTAGTAAAGGTATCCCATCGGATTGCCATAGGAGTTACCGAACCCATAGTTTTGCGGCGAATCAAATTTTTCGGGATAAGCCAGCGTGTTATTTTCGTTGTACACCGGATATACCGGCGCATTCACATAAGCTTGGCGTAAGGAGTTTTCGTCGGCTGTCAGTTTTGTGTAGTTAGACACGATGGTATTAGCACCTAACTTCAGCCAGTTGGTAACCTTTTGTTCAAAGCGGCCACGCAAGTTGTAGCGTTGATAACTGTTGTCGGCATTGAGAATCCCGTCTTGCCCGAAATAGTTAAACCCTAACGAATAGCCGGTTGTTTCGGTCGCTCCCGATACGTCGAGGCTATGGTTTTGCATAAATGCATTCCGCAGCAATTGGTCATACCAGTCGGTGCTCGTCGGGAAATCCTCAGCCCGCTTGGGAACGTAGCCTGATGTATTCTCGTTGGCTTTGTTCACCAGTTCCACATATTGATTTTTATCGGTTACCATCGGCATCACATTCACGGGTGTTTGCAAAGCTACGTAGCCGTCGTAAGTAATAACTGGCTTACCACCCACTCCTTTTTTAGTAGTGATGAGCACTACCCCGTTGGCAGCCCGCACTCCATATATGGCCGATGCCGAAGCATCTTTCAGCACATTCATGCTTTCAATATCGCTGGAGCTCAAAAAGTCAATGTTATCAACAAAAGCACCGTCTACCACATAAAGCGGCTTCGTCGTTTCGTCGCCCATCGAGCCAACTCCGCGTATCCTGATAGAAGCCCCTGCCCCTGGTGCACCGCCATTGATAACCTGTACACCGGCCACTTTTCCTTGCAAAGCCTGCGCGGCGTTCGACGATATTTGTTTACTCAACTCTTCTCCCTTTATCACGGCAATAGGCGCCGTAAGGTCTTTTGCTTTTTGCGAACCATAACCCACCACCACGACCTCGTCGAGGAGTTGCCCCGTTACCATGGTAACATTTATATTTGTTCGGCCATTCACCGGTTCCCTCACGGAAGTGTATCCGACAGAAGAAAACTCCAGAGTAGCATCCGGAGCTACAGAAATAGAATAATTTCCATCCAAATCTGCCGAAACAGCAGTTTTAGTCCCTTTCACAAGCACTGTGGCGTAAGGCACCGTTTGTCCGGTTTCATCAATAACCCGACCCGATACGGTTATACGTTCCTGTGCGAAAACCGGAAGCGTAAGTAGGCAACATACGAGTAACAAGCTTAAATTTTTCAGCCGGAAAATTTTTCTTGGCAAGTCACATTTAGAAGTTAGTAAGTCTTTCATTTTGTTAAAGTTTACAAAATACACTCGCAAATATACAAAATATTTCACGTTTCGCTAATTTTTTTCATTTTCAATAAAAATTGTATTTTCGTTCCACCAAAACTTAAGATTTATGAATGCTAAAATCAAAAAAATCTGTACCGATCTCGGATTCCTCATCATTGTTGCAATGGTGTTGGGTTGTGTTGCCGGTTACTTGCTAGGCAATAGTGCCAAAGCCCTCGAACCGTTGGGAACACTGTTTATCCAGCTCATTAAAATGCTGGTAGTACCGCTGATTTTTATTTCTATCCTATCCGGTTCGTTATCATTGGGCGCTACCAAGAAAGCCGGAAAAATTGCACTGTACACCTTATTGTTCATCGCTATCACATCGTTTTTAGCCGGTGCGCTGGCAGCCGTAATCGGCGTGTGGTTCAAGCCGGGCAGTGGCATCTCGCCCGAAATCGTAGCTGCATATACAGGGCATACAAACCTAACAGCCTCTACTGCTAACACCACCGGCTTCTGGGATACGTTACTGGATATAGTTCCCAGCAATCCTATAGAATCGCTGGTAAATGCCAATATCCTGCAAATTATTTTCTTCTCGATGTTCGTAGGCTTTGGTATCGGCACTATTGCCACAGATAAAAAACAACTAATAACTTCGTTTATCGACGGCTTGCTCGATGCGTTGATCTGGTGTATCCGCGTGGTAATGTGGACGGCCCCGGTAGGTGTGTTTGCCCTCATGGCTTCGGCAGTAGGTACTATGGGGTTTGAAATTTTCGGCAGCTTAGCCAAACTCCTATGCCTTGATTTGGTAGCCGTGTTCATCATCGGATTAGGAATGTACCCGCTGTGCATACAATTCCTGTCGAATATTTCCGTTCCGCATTTCCTCCGGGCCATGTTGAAACCGCAAATGGTTGCGCTATCCACCTCATCGTCGTTAGCTACATTGGCTGTAAACATGGAAACCTGTGAGCAGGATTTGAAGATAAGCAAAGAAACAACCTCGTTTGTAGTACCATTGGGCGCCACTATCAATATGACGGGCAATGTGATTTACTATGTACTTGCCGCCATTTTCTTTTCCCAGTTTTACGGTATGGATTTATCGTTCGGCGCATATGCTGCAATTGTAGTTACAGCTGTATTCAGTGCCATAGGACAGGCGGGCGTACCGGGCCCCACATTCACCCTCTTTGCCGTGTTCATTGCAGGCGGTATTCCGCTCGAGGGTATCGGCATCCTCTTTGCCGTCGATCGCTTGTTCGATATGATTCGTACCGTGCTCAACATTACCGGCGATGCCTGTTGTGCAGCAGTAGTTGATAGGTTGGCAAAATAATTTGACAAAACCTTACAGGGCTTTGCTTCTTAGCTCTGTGAGGTTTATTTTCGTGTAAAAATTGGGATTTACCTCACAAATCCTTTCAGCGCTTTCATTGCCGCCTCGTAACCGGGTTCGGCAATTTCTTTAGCACGGGTAAAGTCTATAAATTTGTATTGCTTCACATCGGGTTCAATGAACACATCGCATAGATGTGCCTGTTGCACACCTTGCGCACGAATGAACAGAAAAAATAATTGTCCGGCAATTTGTGCAATGTTCTTCAGTTTCGGGTCAGATACTTCGGGTTCCACATGCATGCCTATTATCCGGTTGCACTCATTGTGGATGGCGCGCGCCGGGAAATTATCGAGTACACCGCCATCAACATATTCTTCTCCATCAATAGTTACCGGTGGAAACATAATCGGCACACTGGCCGAAGCAATAACCTTGTCGATCAACGTACCGGAACGGAAATGTGTTATTTCTCCTCTTGAAAGATTGGTAGCCGCCACTACCAATGGTTTTTGCAACTCTTCGAAAGTAGAGGCGCGCAATGCCGAACTCAATAATTTTTCGGGCCATGTCATTTGCAATAATCCTTTTGTCGGCAAATGCATGGTAGCAAATTTCTTGAATTTAATCTTTTCCGTCAGCCGGATTATCGCATCCGACGTGTAGCCATCGGCATACAGCGCACCCACCAATGCACCCATGCTGGTACCGGCCACAATATCGGGCTTAATACCGAGTTCTTCGAGCGCCCGTATCAAGCCAATGTGTGCATAGCCCCATGCTCCACCTCCGCTCAATACTAACCCCAGCTTGTATTTTTTTCGTTTTTCGGTCATCACTGCTTTATTTTATCTAAACAAAATACCGGATACCAACGCTGTCAGTATCCGGTATCCTTATTCTTCGATTTATTTATTTATCCAATCCGAACAAAAAGAATAACGGAATGATTGCAAAACCAACAGCAATTACCGTGGCATAAATTTTGGCAACACATTGCAGGCGCGGCAACCATTTGTTGTTATTTACCCCAATCGACTGGAACGCGCTCCAGAAGCCGTGTGTAAGGTGGAACCACAAAGCCACAAACCATACAATGTAGATAACCACGTAAAGCGGATCGCGGAACAAATCGGTCACCAATGTATAAGGGTCATGATTAGGATCTGCGCCTACGAAATGGGCGAATTGCATTTTCGACCAGAAATTAATCAGGTGGATTCCAATGAAGCCTAAAACTATTAAGCCCAGCACAAACATATTACGCGAAGCCCATGACGACGCAGCGCCTTTGTTGGTTACCGCATAGCGTTCGCTGCCGCGTGCGCGCATATTTTGATACGTAAGCAGAATGGCATAGATAATGTGCACAAAAAAACCTAATGCTAACACCGGCACCATGATTTTAATAATGGGGTTGGTGTCCATAAAGTAGCAGGCTGCATTGTAAGCTTCCTGGCCGAACAATGTAAGTAAATTGATGACCAAGTGTACGCACAGGAATACCATAAGGAAAAATCCGCTTACACTCATAATGAGTTTTTTTCCGATCGATGAAGTGAAAATATTTGCCATAGTAAGTTAAAATTTCTCTCCTGTTTTTTTTAAATTGTCCGCAAAGATAGCCTTTTTTTAATAGCTAAACAAATTTGCGAAAAAATTTCAGGGTCCGGTATGCTCAACTAGCGAATGCAATTTTCTGCAAAGATGCAAAAAAATCTTCTTCAGGGTATTTAAATTTTAATTTTTGCCTTGGCCTTCGATGGTTCCTCGTTCCCAAGAAGAGTATGGATGAGCGAAGTAAAAGTCGGTATTTATTTTTTAGCGATTGTTTTATGCCCGGCAAATTCGATACCATTGTCCGCTGTTCCGTTGTTAGCAGATCAATTACCGTTTGCTGTATTTGAGGAATAAACCGTCGCTGTCGTTTAAACCGCTCTTTATGTTCATCACAAAGCATTTGAGCATACTGCTCATAATAAGCTTTGTTACGATGGATTTCTCGACTGACAACCGATTTATCTTTATTTAAAAGGGTTGCAATAGCTACTTGGCGCTTGCTGGATTGGAGTAAAATAGCTATTTGGTATCTTTACTCCCGGGTTAATTCGAAAATCAAATTCTATCGTACGCAATAAGTAATAAAACTCACATGTTCATCTCTTATCCTTATTGTTCTTGCTGCACCGTCAAAATTGTAGTAATCACAGCAACTCCAAGCGCTTTGTCCACCATTTACCATCTGGCTGAGTGCAATACAGTGCCCTGTCGGACAACAGTTGGTTTCACAACTTGTATCGCTTGTTGATGCAGTAATCCTCCGATCTCCCCAAATGCTCACACTGTTGTTTACCATACATTTTCCTTCTGTTGCAGTAGGTAGGCGCCAACCGGCAGGACACTGGTTTGTCCACGTATATGCAGGAACAGCCGACACTATGGCTAACCTAACTTCTATTCCGCAACCTGTATAAGTGGAAGCCTCATCAGTTTTCAAATTTCTACAATAGCCATTAACAAGCGCTAATCCGGAGCAACATGTTCCGCCGGCAATCGGCGCATCGCGGCCAATGCAGCCGGGGCATTTAGTGGCATCGGTTATGGTATTTATTGTTCCGCTATATTGGTTGCTACTTATTGGCGAGGGCAAGCCATTTATGTAAAACGGTTTTGTACCTTTCAGGGTATATACACCGCCCGTATAATTAGCCGCGTTCGGTGCATGGTCGGTAGCGTAGGCACACCAGTTAAATTTGCCGGAAACATCTAATGTTACCGTTACTTTCGATGTGAGCGCCGCAGTGCCGACAGACGAAGCATCGAGCCAAAAACCCTGCTGCGGCGAAACGTCATAACTAACACTACCGATAGAGGCCGAAGCAACAGTAACCACTGCCCTGTCCCATTCTCCTTTCTTTCCATCGCCGGCTATCGGTTGGTAATCGACAAAGACCCATATCTTGGAATTGTAAATTTTCCCATCGCTTTTATTGCCGCGTGAATTCGCCGCCCACGATACGGTAAACGACACTGTTGGTGTAGTTGAATAAGCGGCACTAACTGCGGATGTTTTTACACTTTGTGCCGTGGTTGTTATGCTTAGTAGCATAGCTGTGATAAAGTAAAGTTGTTTCATAAGAATTAGTTTTTTAGTTGATACTTATTGCAGCAGCGGTTGGAATTGTTTTACAACACAAACAAACCAACACAAACATTGTAAAACAATTCCCCGCTGTAATTTTATCATCACTGCCGTTTTCCGTTTAAATTATTCAGTTATTTCCGATAGCCGTTAAGAATAAGCTGAAAACTAAACGTGGATTCTGATTCATCGTATCTTGAGGTCTTGCAATACCCATCATAAAATAAACCAAAGCCCACGTTTAAAGGTGAACAGATTCTCTTTATGACTGTTGAAATTTGCAAGTTTCAAGATACAGAGTGGAAATTTATATATTTCCTTGTTACTGTAATATTAAAGAACGTATAATGGCAACAAATGTAAAAATTTGTTTTTGTATAGGCAAATATTTTTGCTGTCATTCTGTCACTTTTTCTGCTTTGGCGTAGAAGTTGCACATTTTTCTCTACAAAATAAAAAGACTATGAACTTAAATAATTATACTATCAAGGCGCAGGAAACAGTGCAGGAAGCCGTTGCACTTGCGCACAGCCAAAACAATCAAGCCGTGGAAACAGGGCACTTGTTACGTGTGATGCTCAACGATTCGGAAGGTATTACCGGATTATTGTTACGTAAGCTGGGTATTGTAGTACCTGCATTGTCGGTTAAGGTCGATGAGTTATTGGCGCGTTATCCGCGCGTGTCGGGTGGCGAAGCCTATCTTTCGTCGGACGCGGGCCGGGCATTGCAGAAAGCACAGGAAACCGCGTCGAGCATGGGCGACCAGTTTGTGTCGGTCGAACATTTGCTAGTCGGCTTGCTGTCGGTCAACGACAATGTTGCGCAACTGATGAAAGACAACGGGATGAATGAAAAAGACCTGAAAGCGGCTATTACCGCTGTCCGGAAAGGAGCAAAGGTCAACAGCCAGTCTGCCGAAGAAACATTCGATGCACTTAACCGCTATGCTATTAACCTGAATGAGCAGGCGCGCTCGGGCAAACTCGACCCGGTAATCGGGCGCGACGATGAAATCCGCCGCGTACTGCAAATCCTCAGCCGCCGTACGAAGAACAACCCTATATTGGTAGGGGAGCCGGGGGTGGGTAAAACCGCCATTGCCGAAGGCATTGCACACCGTATTGTAACCGGCGATGTCCCTGAAAATTTGAAGACCAAACTAATTTTTTCGTTGGACATGGGCGCCCTTATTGCAGGCGCCAAGTATAAAGGGGAATTCGAAGAACGCTTGAAAGCCGTGGTGCACGAAGTGGTTTCGAGCAACGGCGATATTATTTTGTTTATCGATGAAATCCATACGCTGGTAGGCGCCGGAAAAAGCGAAGGGGCCATGGATGCTGCTAACATCCTGAAACCCGCGTTGGCGCGTGGCGAGCTGCGTGCCGTGGGAGCCACCACATTGGACGAATACCAGAAATATTTTGAAAAAGACAAGGCGCTCGAACGCCGTTTCCAGATGGTAATGGTAGACGAGCCGTCGCAATCCGATGCTATTTCTATTCTCCGCGGATTGAAGGAGCGGTATGAAAATCACCATAAGGTGCGTATCAAAGACGATGCGATTATTGCAGCCGTGGAACTGTCGACACGTTACATAACATCTCGTTATTTGCCCGACAAAGCGATTGACCTGATCGACGAGGCGGCGGCAAAGCTGCGGTTGGAAATGAATTCGGTACCGCAATCCATTGACGAATTGGATAGGAAAGTGCGCCAGTTGGAGATTGAGCGTGAAGCGATCAAGCGCGAAGGCGACGATAAAAAAGTGGCCGAACTGTCGAAAACGATTGGCGACCTTAGTGACCAGCGCAATGCACAACGCGCCCGCTGGCAGGAAGAAAAAGATTTGATAGACAAGATCCAGAAGGAAAAACAGCTGATCGAGGAATT
>JAVBNJ010000144.1:0-22603 GCA_031551625.1 Bacteroidales bacterium
CATGTCCTTTACAAACTGCACCAATTCCTCAAATGCCACTTCGTCTTCACCCGGGTGGCCGACGATAAGCGTAGTGCGAATAGCGATGTCGGGAATTTCGGCACGCAACTTTTCGACCAACGCACGTGTTTGCTTGCCGTCGACACCGCGGCGCATATTTTTCAATACCGCGTTGGACACGTGTTGCAGAGGTATATCAAGGTATTTACAAATTTTCGGATTGTCGCGCATCACCGCCACCACATCATCAGGAAACTGCGCGGGATAGGCATAGTGCAAGCGTACCCATTCGATGCCTTCTACTTCAGTAAGTGCTGTCAGCAAGTCAACTAAACGGCGGCGGCCATACAGGTCGAGACCGTAATAGGTCGTATCCTGTGCGGTTACCAACAATTCTTTTACCCCTTTTGCCGCCAATAGTTTTGTTTCTTCGATCAACTCTTCAATTGGCACCGACACATGTTTGCCGCGGATAAGCGGAATGGCGCAATAGGAACAACCCCAGTTGCAGCCTTCCGAAATCTTGAGATAGGCATAATGCTGCGGCGTAGTAACCATGCGTTCGGTAGCAAGTTCGGGTCTATAAATACCACCCAGTTTTTCTACAATTTTATCGAAATCCGTAACACCAAAAAATGTATCGACTTCGGGCATTTCTTCCGAAAGCTCCTGCTTGTAGCGCTGCGAGAGACAACCGAACACATACAATTTTTTAATATCGCCTCGCCGTTTTGCTTCGATGTACTGCAAAATTGTTTCAATCGATTCTTCCTTGGCATCGCCGATAAACCCACAGGTGTTGATAATAACAACATCCGACGGTTTGCTGCTTTCGTGCACCACCTCGAATCCCGAAGCCTGCAATTGCCTCATGAGGTGCTCGGAATCAACTAAGTTTTTGGAGCAACCAAGGGTGATGACGTTGATTGACGATTGACGATTGGCAATTGATTCGTTTTGCATTTTAAACGTGGAGCTTGTAATCTTAAACTTAGCGAGTATACATTGAAAAGGCCGCAATCATTCCCGCGGTCTCCGTGCGGAAGCGGCTGTCGCCGAAAGTGGCGGAACGGAAACCCGCTTGAATGGCTTGTTTTATTTCATCGTCGGAGAAATCGCCTTCGGGACCAATGAGCACGAGTGCGCGGCGGTTGACAGGCAAAGCGTTCCAGAACAATTCGCGCGGAATGTCGGGGCGACAGCAGGCTATGTATTTTTCACCATCAAATGGTTGTTGAATAAATTTAGCAAAACTAATTTCTTCGTTTAGTTGCGGCAACTGCGCTTTAAGCGACTGCTTCATGGCCGCCACCAGCACTTTCTCCAACCGCTCGGCATTCACAGTGCGGCGCTCAGAGTGCGCACAAATCAACGGGGTAATTTCATCGACACCTGTTTCCGTTACTTTTTCCAGCATGGTTTCGTAACGGTCGATGTTCTTGGTAGGCGCCACAGCCAAGTGTAGGTAATAATCGCGGGCGCCATAGTTTTTTTGTTCGACAATAATTGTAACCTCACAACGCTTGGCATTGGGCACCGCTATCTGTGCAGTATAAAGCGTACCACGGCCATCGGTAAGGTAAATGGTATCGCCCTCGGCGAGGCGCAGCACGCGAATACAGTGCTTGCTCTCGTCTTCGGGCAACGTATAGTTTTCCGTTACAATATCGGGCGTGTAAAATAACAACATAATCCACAGAGAACCGTTTAGACACGAATGACATTAATTTTAAAACAAGATAAAGAATCAATAAAAGATTTCACGAAAACTATTTGCTTTGCAAATAAAATTCGTGAAATTATTATTTTAGTGTCTCTATGCGAATCTCTAATTAGTGAAATTCGTGGATAGAAAAACTACTTGGTCAGCGCGCTGATGCGGCCGAACATGGTATCCACGCCTGTGAGCAGGTCGGTAAAGATAGCACGGAAGTGAGCCTTCGATTTGCCTTCAATTTTGCGTGTGCGTTCAATCAAGTTATTGCGCAAATTTACTGTGTCTACAATAATCGCAATAGCTTCGTCGTGTTTTTTCTCGGGATACAAATACATGAATGTATCGCAATCCGAAAGGACTTCGCCTACCAAATAATCAATGTCTTTTTTAATGCGTCTAATGCTGGCCATACAATTTTAGTTTAAAAATTTCTATTTTCTGATCTTTGAATTTAAAGATCCAAAGATACTATTTTTTATTGAGTGCGGCAAAATTTGTACCTTCGTAGCTGCTTTGCGCAATTTTTAAATCTTTAAACGTTGAATTTTTAAACTGTTTTTTATGATAATCGATTCGTTGACCGGCCTGGAGCGCTACTTTGCACTCAACCCGCATTTTGAAAAAGTGTTTAACTACTTGCGTAGTAAAAATCTGAACGAACTGCCCGAGGGCAAGTACGAGATAGACGGCGCCAATGCCTACATGAGCGTAATGGTGCGCGAAGGCAAGAACGTGGAAGATGCACCGCTAGAAGTCCACGATTCATATATTGATATCCAGATGCCGCTCGAAGGCTACGAAACCATAGGCTGGCGCGACCGTGCACAGTGCGAAGACCTGACAAAACCTTACGACGAAGTGAAGGATATTGCGTTCTTTGGCGACAACGCCGAAGTATTTTTTACGCTGGAGCCTTACTCGCTCGCCATCCTGTTCCCCCACGATGCCCATGCCCCGCTCATCGGCGAAGGAACAATTAAGAAAGTAGTAGTAAAAGTGAAAGTAAACTAAAGTAATAATTAGGAACTAAGAACTCCTAATCCCACACGCCTATGGCTCCAGAATTCGCAAATGGTAAACGTTACCGCTCCGTTGCCGGAGAACTCAAGCGAGAGTTGGGGTTGCGTGTGCAGAAAGTAACCATCAATGCGGGGTTCACGTGCCCCAACCGCGATGGCAGTGTGGGATACGGCGGTTGCACGTATTGCTTGAATGAAGCGTTTACGCCGTCGTATTGCCAACCGCAAAAAAGCATTGTGCAGCAAATCAACGAGGGGATTGAGTTCCATGCTGTACGCTACCGGCAGGCCGATAAGTTCCTTGCTTACTTCCAGTCGTTCTCTAACACCTATGCACCGCTCGGCGAGTTAAAACGGATATATAACCAGGCGTTGGAACACCCGAAAATAATAGGTATTGTAGTAGGCACGCGTCCCGATTGTGTAGATGTGGAGAAATTAGATTACTTTGCTTCGCTTGCAGCACAAGGAAAATTCGTGCAGATTGAATACGGCGTAGAGTCGTGCTACGACCGCACGCTCGTGCGTATCAACCGCGGGCACACATTTGCACAGGCGCGCGAAGCTATTGAACAAACGGCGGCGCGCGGTATCCGGACGGGTGCGCATTTTATCTTCGGCCTGCCGGGCGAGTTGCGCGCCGACATGATTGCCAATGCTCAACTAATTTCTTCGTTGCCGATTAGCTCAGTCAAATTCCATCAGTTGCAAATTATCAAAGGCACCGCCATAGAGCGCGAATTTACCGAGCGTCCGCAAGATTTTGCCACATTCACTCTGCCGGAATATATCGACTTCTTTATCGATTTTCTGGAATACCTCTCCCCTGCTATTGTTATTGACCGATTCATTGGCGAAGTGCCGCCGCGCTTTGTGAACCATACACCGTGGGGACTGCTGCGCAATGTCGAAATACTTCGCATGCTCGACAAGCGGTTAGAAGAACGAGACACGTGGCAAGGGCGGTTAGTGTAAGGTTTTAAATTCAGCTACTAACCCTTCACAATGCAAATACACCGGATTTATTTTACACTTGCTTTTACTTGTTTGTAACGGTCAACGAAATCGTTACCTTTAACGCTTCCATAGGTAACCCACGCTTCATTGATTTTCTGGATACGATCGGGGGGCGAGGGGTGTGTACTCAAGAAGCTGGTTTTAGCAGAGGCATCCGCAGAACCATCATTTAACATTTTTTCGAAAAACCCTGCCACTCCCAACGGATTATAATCGGTATATGATAAGAAGCCCACTGCATAATTATCCGCTTCGTATTCGTCCGTACGGCTAAATGCCAAGCCACCTACATTGCCTGCCAGCTGGGCTGCTATTTGCAAATACTGGTTTGGTTTGCTGCCCAGCAACATGCCGGTCAAATATTCTACACCATATTGTTTGGTCATCTGGCGTGTCGAATGGCGGCGTGCCACGTGCGCCATTTCGTGGGCAATAACACCCGCCAATTGCGCTTCGTTGTCCAAATAATTGATTAAGCCACGATACACATATATTTTACCGCCCGGGCAAGCAAAGGCATTCAACACATCGGCATCAATAATTTTTATAGTCCAATTGAAATCCGTCGCATAATCCACCACTCCGGTATTCAAAATGGTTTTCATAATACGGTTTACATGCGCGTATGCCGTAGCATACTTTACCGAATCCAGCAACGGGTATTCTTTCGTATCGCTTTGAATTTGCGCATACATCTGGTTACCGAATTCCTTGTCTTGATCAACAGTGAAGAGGTTTACCTGGTTGAGCACATTGCCGACTGTAGACATCGTAGAACACGAGTTCAGGATGAGTATTGGTAAAAGTAATAGTAGGAAGATTTTTTTCATAACATTATTTAATTTTAGGTTGCAAATTTACAAAAAATAGGTTACGAAAACAAATCAATAATAGTTTCACCACCTGTGAGGTGATAGGTTTGCAATCCGGTGTGCTTGGCGCTCTCAATATTTGGTAGCAAATCGTCAATAAAAACGGTAGCATACGGATTCAATTTGTTTTCGCGCAACACATATTCGTAGCAACCGGTATCGGGTTTTCGCAAACCAATTTCCGACGAGTAGTAGTTTTTTTCAAAATAAGGAAACAGCGATTCAACACCATACTCTTTTTTTAAGTACGAAGAAAGTGCTTCCAGATGGATGGCATTGGTATTACTCAGCAGAAACGTACGATACTTTTTTTTGAGTATTGTCAACAGTTCCAACCGGGCAAGCGGCAGATCGAGCAACATAGCATTCCACGCCCTATCTATCTGCTCATCGCTTAAAGCAATGGCAGGCGAAAGTTTGCGAACTTCGTCGCGAAAAACAGCCGGTGTAATTTTACCTGTTTCAAATAGGTCGAACAAGCCCGCTTGCCTGGCCTGCGAATACAACTCGCCAAAGTTCGTAAAACCGAATACCTCGAACGCGTGTTGTGTACGAACATAGTCTATATTAAGCACCACATTGCCTAAATCGAAAATAATGGCGGTGGCCTGCGGAAATAGATCTTGGAAACGGGACATGAAATACAATTACTAATTTACAATAATTTCGTCAATAAAGATAAACGTCGGGTCGCCGGCGCCTATGTGCCACTCGGGCAAACGGCCACCACTCTTAGCAACCATGCGGATGTAACGTGTACGCACATTGACGGAAGCACCCAATTCCTGCATCTGCACGTCTTTACTATTTTTAGATACCTTATTGTTAATTGTACGTAAAGGTTGGAAATTGATTCCATCCTTTGACGTGTAGAATTCCACTTGTGACGGATAAGAAATCCACGAAAGAATGTCTTGCAAGAAGCCTGCACCAATGTATTTCACCGCTTCTTCTTTCCCCAGGTCCACCACCACATCTACATCTTGCGAACCGGAATAACCTTGCCACCGGCCAAGACGCCAATTAATTTTTCCGCGCACATGGTCAACCAATGCTTCGGGGCCACCGGCTGTGTATTGGCGGTGTACTTTCGCATTGATGGAAACCGTACGACCTGCCGGGATTTCGTAAAATTCCGCCCTTACAGGCAAGCTGGCTTGCCCATTCAAGTAAGCAACGGCCTCAATTTTACACGACTTGGTTATATCAAACGGCTGAGAGTATAACGTACTCTTTTCCGTAGGCACACTACCGTCGAGCGTGTAATAAATTTTCGCTTCGGGTTGAGCACTGCGTAATGTAATTTGCTTGGCGCCGCTATAGCTCACCAATCCATCGTAATCAATGCTCGGCACAACAGTAATAGGGTAATCGGTAATGCTCGACACGGGGATGTCGGCATCGCCACTCCCCCACTGTTCGTTCGGTTTGCCGCCCATAGTAAATACCAATTCGCCACCGGCCATCACATCGTTGTGCATAATATAGCACTTGGTGTAGGGCAGCCCATTAAGCGTGGCCGATTGTATGTAAACATTTTCTGCACTTTGTTTTTTTGCACGGATGGTAAATGTTTTGCCGTTTTCCAAACGCACCGTTGCCTCGTCGAACACCGGCGAACCAATGGCATAGCGGACGTCGCCGGGACACACCGAATAGAAACCAAGCGAACTCATCACATACCACGCCGACATCTGGCCACAATCGTCGTTGCCGCAAGAACCGTCGGGTTTCATAGTATACATTTCACTCATAATACGGCGCACCATCGCTTGCGTTTTCCATGGTTTGTTCACGTAGTTATACAAATAGGCCACGTGGTGACTCGGCTCGTTGCCATGCGCATACTGGCCAATGAGGCCGGTAATGTCGGCCTGGTTGCGCCCCGTTACTTTCTGCGATTCGTCGAACATCCGGTCGAGCAACCGGTCGAGCGAATCTTTGCCGCCCAACAGCGTGTAAAGCCCCGTTACATCTTGCGGCACATATTCACCATACTGCCAACCGTTGGCTTCGGTGTAGTGTAACGACACTTCGGCGGGATTAAAGTCTTTCACAAAACGGCCATTGACGCGGGGTTGAATAAATCGCATTTGCGGGTTATACAAATTTTTGTAATACTGTGCACGCTCTATGTAAGTTTTATAATCAGCCGCACGTCCCTGCTGGCGCGCTATTTGCGCAATGCACCAGTCATCGTACGAATATTCCAAAGTTTTCGACACCGACTCGTGTTCTTCCTCGCCAAGCACAGTGCCGTTTTTCACAAACACATCAAGCCCGTATTTGCCACTATTGGCCGAAGCCAACATAGCATTGTAGGCAAGCGTTGTGTCGTACCCCTTGATGCCTTTCATGTAGGCATCAGCCAACACCGACACCGAGTGGTAGCCAATCATACAATCGGTTTCGCAGGCGCCCAGTTCCCACATGGGCATCAAGCCGCCTTGTTGGTATTGCATCAAAAAAGTATTGATAAAATCGTTCGTGCGTTTCTGGTCAATAATCGTGAGCAGCGGATGCAACGTGCGATACGTGTCCCACAACGAAAACACCGTATAGTAGTCGAATCCATCGGCAGTGTGCACTTGCAAATCGCGGCCACGGTATTGTCCATCCACGTCCATAAAAATATTGGGAGCAATCATCGTGTGATAAAAATTGGTGTAGAACACACGTTGCTGTTCGCACGTGCCGCCGCTTACCTTAATTTTACTTAACTCTGCATTCCATGCAGCGCGTGCATTTTCGTGCGCCTTATCAAAATCAACTCCGGTGGCTTCGGCTTCGAGGTTCTTAATTGCCCCATCAATGCTCACTGCCGAAATAGCCACTTTCACTTCGATTTTTTCGTTGGCTTGCGTAGCAAAGGAAACAATCCCTTTCAGATTTTTTCCTTCGGCACTCAGCATATCTGTTTTCACTTCGTCAACGTACAACGATTGTTGCGCAAAGGGTTTTGAGAACTCAGCCACGAAATACAGGATTTGATTCTTAGCCCATGCACGCGAAGTACGCATTCCGCAAACGCGGTTGGTACCACGGAATTCAAGGCTTGCCGCCAACACTTCGTCGCGGTGTTTCAAATCAAGTATAATATTTGCAACTTCTGCTTCCGGAAATGTATAGCGGTGGAAACCCACACGGGCACTGGCTGTCAGCTCGACAAAGACATCCGACTTATCAAGCCGCACACTGTAATAACCGGCGCTTGCTTTTTCGTTTTTATGACTGAACGACGAAGCATATTCATTGTTCAGCACCGACGGTGCACCAATGGTAGGCATCAGCAACACATCGCCATAATCGCTGCAACCGGTGCCGCTCAAATGCGTATGCGTAAAACCATAGATAATGCTATCGGTGTAGTGGTAGCCTGCACAGGCCTCCCACGAGCCATCAATACGCGTATCGGGGCTTAGCTGCACCATTCCGAAAGGAACAGTAGCGCCAGGGAACGTATGGCCGGGGCCGTCGGTACCCACCATCGGGTCAACCAAATCAACAGGTTGTTCTGTAACTTGTGAACAGGCGCTGACAATAGCCATAAACGCCATGAGGAAAAATAAAGATTTATTTTTCATGGTTATTCAAATTGGTTAAACGTTTTATCAAAACACTTTCAGCGCTGCTTCCAGTGCATTGTCAATAGACATAATCTCGGAATAAAACGCACTCTCTTCGAGCGGCGTATTGCGGCCAATATAGGCACGCAGTTGCGCATCCAGAATGTGCCGGCATTCGCGCCATTCGGCTTCAGTAGCTTTCACGCCTTTTTCGGCAGCATACGAACGGAACATTGCATCAAATTTGTAGCGCGCCAAATACGATTTCAACTTATCGAGACTCTTGATCGCATTCAGTTCCATACGGTGTTGGTCGGTAAACTGTAAAGCAAAACGGTACACAAAACTCTTGCGCGATACCGACTCGTAGTACTTATTCATGCCCATCGTATCAAGCGGTACAAACACATCGGGCATAATGCCGCCACCGCCGTACACAATTTTCCCTTTCGGTGTTTTGTATTGCTCGCCGCTGAATTTGCTACTGTCCGACGTGTTCATCTCGCCATGCTTGTAGCGTTCGTACAACTCATTTTCGTATGCTTGCTTGTTATTTTTTTCGTATGGCTTTTGTATGCTGCGCCCTGTAGGCGTGTAATAGCGCGCCACTGTGAGACGAATGCCCGAGTTGTCGCTGAACATAATAGGTTCCTGCACCAATCCTTTGCCGAACGAACGGCGACCCACAATAGTTCCACGGTCGTTGTCCTGAATGGCGCCTGCCACAATCTCGCTAGCCGATGCCGTGCGTTCATCTATCAGCACTGCCAGATTAACATCCTTGCAACGCCCACGGCCAGTGGCCTTAAAATCATGACGCGGACGACTACGGCCTTCGGTATATACAATTAAATTATCCTGTTCCAGAAATTCATTCGCCACTTCGAACGATTGGTCGAGCAACCCACCGCTGTTATCTCGCAAGTCCAACACGAGGTTTTTTAAACCCTGTGTCTGCAAGGTTTCAATGGCTTCTACAAATTCGGCATGTGTTGTTTTCGAAAACTTCGATATTTTTATAAAACCGGTAGTAGCATTTATCATGAAAGCAGCATCCACACTTTTCACCGGAATTTTATCGCGTGTAACCGTAAAGTGTACCAAATTGGTTTCACCGGCACGTTCAATGCCCAGATTCACCTTCGTTCCACGCTTTCCCCGTAACATTTTCACAACATTATTCTGCTCCATTTTTCTTCCTGCTACCAACGAGTCGTCCACCGTAATAATCCGGTCGCCTGGAATAACACCCACCCGTTCCGACGGCCCGCCGGCAATCACGCTCATCACGATCACCGTATCGTTCGACATGTTGAACGTAACACCAATACCATCAAAGTTTCCTTCTATCGACTCGTTGGCCTGTGCCATATCCGACGCAGAAATATAGACCGAATGCGGATCCAGCTCTTCCATAAAAGCAGGCAATGTTTCTTCTATCAGTTGGCTCACATTCACCGTGTCGACATAGCTTTCCTGAATTTGTTCCACTATTAATTCCAGCTTGCTTAACTCCCTACCGGCATTGAGCGGCAAGGTGTGCGGGCGCATGGCTATCCGTTGTCCAAGAAAAATACCGACTAGCAATAACACGAGGTAAATAATCCATCGTGAAAACAAAAAGCGATTGGGACGTTGTTCATTCATAAAAATTAGTTTTTATCAGGTGGTACACATACTATCTCAATATTGGCGCGGCGAAGCAAATCAACGCCGTCGGCGGTGTGGTATTCGTCGCAGTATACCACGCGGCGGATACCCGCCTGTATAATCAATTTCGCGCATTCTACACAAGGCGATGAAGTTACGTACAGCGTAGCGCCATCGCTGCTATTGTTGGACTTGGCCACCTTCGTAATTGCATTTGCTTCGGCATGCAGCACGTATGGTTTCGTACGACCTGTTTCGTCTTCACATATATTCTCGAAACCACAAGGCGTGCCGTTGTAGCCGTCGGAGATAATCATGCGTTCCTTTACAATGATAGCCCCCACTTGCCGGCGAGTGCAGTAGGAATTTTTTGCCCACACACGCGCCATTTCCAAATAGCTTTTATCAAATTGCAATTGTTTTGCTTCCTTTGTCTCCATTCGTTTTCAAAGTTATTGATACAAGAATCGTTTAATACTTTTCTTCGGTGTTTTTTCAAACTCTTCGGGCATTATTCGTACCCGCGAAATTTGCGCATAGTTGGGCAATTCGTCGTTCACTTTCAACCGTATTTCTTCCATGGCCCGTTCCAAACTGCCATTGTGAAGGCCATCGGCATCGGCGGCACTGTAGTCGGGATAAATCAAGGCCACCAACTTGCCGTCCTGCTCTATAACCAACGACTCCATCACATATTGTTTATTGTTGATGGTATCTTCAATTTCTTCGGGGTAAATATTTTGTCCCGACGCACCCAATATCATATTCTTACAGCGGCCGCGGATATAGAGATAGCCGTCTTTATCTATCACGCCCATGTCGCCTGTGCGCATCCAACCGTCGGCTTGCAGCACCTCTTTAGTTGCCGCTTCGTTCTTGTAATAGCCGAGGAACACATTGTTGCCGCGCACCAGAATTTCGCCCGGCACCCGTTCCGGATCATGCGAATTAATTTTTATTTCCATACGCGCCGTGGCTTTCCCACACGAATAGAGACGCGCTTCTTTCCAATCGGAGTATGTAATAATCGGCCCGCACTCGGTCATGCCGTAGCCCACCGTGTAGCGGAAACCAATTTTTTTGAAAAACTCCTCGGCCTCGTGGTTGAATGAAGCCCCTCCAATAATTACCTCGTAAAAATTATCGCCGAATGTTTTAGTTAATGTCGTAACAATTTTTTTCATTATCTGCTGGTCGATAATCGGCAGTTTCAGCAACATTTTTACCGTTGTCTTCTCCAAGACCGGTTGCAATTGTTTCTTGTAAATTTTCTCGATAATCAACGGCACCGAAATAATCAACGAAGGTTTCACTTTCTCGAATGCATCCATAATAATCTTCGGCGTAGGCATGCGCGTAAGGAAATGCACATGTGTACCCACTGACATTTCGTAAATAAATTCAAACATCAAGCCATACATGTGCGCCATCGGCAACATCGACACCAGCGTTGATTCGTTGGTGAGCGACGGCAACGCTTCGTGCGCAAACTGCAAGTTCGATAACAGGCTTCGATAGGGCAACATCACACCTTTAGACATGCCGGTGGTGCCCGACGTGTAGTTAATCAACGCCAGCTCGTCTGGCTGGTCGCGGTGGTAGGCAATGTGCTCGGGACGGAAGTTTTTCGGATATTTTTTTCCGAAGTATTCGTTCAACCGCTCGCGGGCGTTGCGGATACTTTCGTCTTTGCTATGCAGAATAGAAAAATCGAGCAGTGAAATAATCGCTTCGAGCTCCGGCATCGCACGCTCATTAAGGTTTTCCCACACCATGTCGCCCACAAAAAGGATACGCGCCTCGGAGTGATTCACAATGTGGTGTACGTTATCCGGCTTGAACTCGTGCAAAATAGGTACTACTACGGCACCATACGTAAGCGTGGCAAAGAATATAACACCCCAGTTCGATTGGTTGCGTCCGCAAATAGCTACCTTATCCCCCTTTTTCAATTTACATTCTTCAAAAATGATATGCATCTTGGCAATACGCCGTGCCATATCTTTATACTGCAATGTATTCCCGTTATAATCCGAGAGCGCCGAGCGGTCCCAATTTTCTTTAAAGCTCTTTTCGAAATAAGATAGAAAGCTTTGTTGTTCCATAACTAATTTATTATAGTAAGTTGATGTTTTTACGTTTATTCAAATGTTTGCAAATCGCACAAGCGTTTGTAGATGCCGTTCATAGCTATCAATGCGGCATGATTCCCTGTTTCCACAATTTGCCCCTTATCCATCACTACAATTTTATCGGCATACTGGATAGTCGATAATCGGTGAGCAATTACTATTGACGTACGATTCTTCATCAAATTTGTCAATGCATCTTGCACCAGTCGTTCACTCTCGGTATCGAGCGCCGAAGTGGCTTCGTCCAAAATCAGAATCGGCGGATTTTTCAACACCGCACGAGCTATCGATAGTCGCTGCTTTTGACCACCGGACAAGCGGTTGCCTCCATCGCCAATAATTGTTTGGTAGCCGTCTTCCGTGTGCATAATAAACTCGTGCGCATTAGCCACCCTTGCCGCATTGATTACCTCCTCTTCCGTCACATTTTCCAAACCAAACACAATGTTGTTGTATACCGTGTCGTTAAACAAAATGGGCTCTTGCGTAACCATGCTCATTTGATTATACAATGAATGTAAACCGCAATCACGGATATCCACACCATCAATCAATATAGCACCTTCTTTCACATCATAGAAACGCGGAATAAGATTTACCAGCGTTGTTTTTCCAGATCCGGACTGTCCAACTAAGGCAACCGTTTCGCCCTTTTTGATCTCCAAATTTATACCATTCAAAATCAAATCAACGTTGTAAGCAAAGCTCACATCTTTAATAACGATTGATTTTTCAAAGGAAGTCAACACTTTCGCATCGGGCGTTTCTTTTATTTCTGTTTCTGTATCCAGAATAGCAAACACGCGCTCGGCCGAAGCTAAGCCACGTTGGAAGTTAGCTGTTGCACTTGCCAACGATTTTGCCGGATTAAGGATCTGTGAAAAAATGACAATGTAAGCAATAAATTCACTACCGGTAAGGCTGCCCGAGCCGTTAATAATCAGGTTTCCGCCATACAGCACAATAAACGCTACAGCAGCAATACCAAGCACTTCCGAGAGTGGCGAAGCAATATCGGAACGATTCCACATTTTTTTAAATACTACCCGTTGTGCATTATTCTGTTCATCGAATTTTTTGTTGATATATTTTTCGGCATTAAAAATTTTAATGATGCGAATGCCCGAAACCGCTTCTTCCAACAGACCCAGCAAGCTACTCAACAATGTTTGCGATTGTTTGGCATTTCGCTTAAGTAGCCGCGCCAAGCCGGAAATAATCAATCCGGAAATGGGTAATACCAATAAGGCAAACAGGGTAAGTTGTGGCGAATAATAGAACAACACAGCCGCGTAAGCCAGTATAAACAACGGATCACGAAGTATTACCTGCAACGAACTTCCCGCCACCATTTGTATTTCATTGATATCATTAGAAGCCACCGAAAGCAAGTGTCCTTTTTTTGTTTTGCGAAAGAATCCAATATCCAAACTCATTAGCTTATCGAATAAATCCTGCCTTAAATTGCGAATGATAAAACTTTGCATACGCGTTATCGTACGCTGTGCTGTATACTTAAACACGTTAGCTAAAAGCACAGATACGAGTACAACAATGCAAGTAAAGATCAACGCGCTCATTGGCCCTTTAGTGACTTGCAGTTCTCCCATGAAGTGGTAAAAAACAGCCTTAATATACTCGAAACTAAACGAAAATTCGGGTATCACAATGGGTGACTGCGCTGCTGTCCCCGTATTAAAAATAAGATCTAACACCGGTATAAGCAATGAAAAATTGAGAATACTAAACAAGACCCCAAACAAGACCAAAATAAGGTATCGAATTGCAATCGGCCACAATGGAGGTGCATACTTAAATAATCGAAAAAGAGTCTTCATTAGTTTTTTTTATGTGTTTATCTATTCCGTTTGGCACATATGTTAATTTCAACATTTTGTCTTGCTGAAAGGTCTTATTATTTAACAATATTCCGGAACGATCATTCTCGGGATGGTACAAGTGAAATACAATAGCCGCAAACTGCAAAAAACGTAGCTTAACTCCTGCATTAATTAAGCGCAATGCGATATCATTATCCTCCATTCCCCAGCCCTCGAATACTTCATTATAGCCATTTACCAATAAGAGATCTTCTTTCCAAAATGCCATATTACAACCAACTACATAAAAATACGGATTCTGCGTATGGCGAAATGTGTGATATAGTTTGGCAAATAAAAAACAACGAAAAGCGTGGCTTCGCTTTTTTAAAAAAGAAGAATAAAAGGACGGAAAACCGGCTGATTCATTCATATATTTTTCGGTAGACCGCGACATAAGCAACGTTCTAACACCTGCTATGAAACAACCTGAGTGCGCGAAAAGCACATGATCATAGATAAAATTCTTATCTAATAACACGTCTCCATCAACATTAATAATATATTCACCTTTAGCCTGTGATATTGCTTTATTTCGTATGCTTGCCAAACGAAACCCCTTATCAGGATGCCAGATATGAATTAGCGGAATTTGAAAGTATTGCTTCATTTCTTTCACTATCTCAGAGGTTTCAATCCCAGAACCATCATCAGCAATAAGAATTTCCGTAGGCAATAATCGTTGTCTCATAACGGACTGCAAACATCTCTTCAAACGCGCAGGTGCATTATAAGTACTAATTACTAAAGAGCATGTGGTATTTTTTCTCATAACTACTCTTTTATTTCTTCGTAATCCACATACTCGCCCACTGTAGCATCTACCTTCTTTTCGTGTTGCGGAGCTTGCGTTCCGCGCGGTTGTGCATTGGCTGCACCATTTTGCATCTTGTCGAACTGCCGTTGCATACGTTTACCCAAAATTCGCATTACCCACGGGAACAACAAGCGAGGCAAATAATACAAGCCCGTTACTATCAGTATAAATATCAGTAATCCTGTCATCTCATAATTAATTTACTTTACCATCTTTCAAACTGATGGTAACTGTTTTTCCATTGGTAGTCGTCACTTTCAGCACAGGTGGTGCCTGTTGGGCAGTAATAGGCGTATTCGGTTTCACGGCTACCGGTTCCGATAAGGCAAGGCGTTCGTTACCTTTGCGGTCAAGCAAGTGCGTGGTTTTCTCGTCGCACACCACAATAAAGTCGCGCCCGCCTACACGGAAAAACTCCGGTGCGCGCGTCACTGTTGGCTTTGGTGTAAACGGCTGCCAGCCATCTACTGCACGGCCTTTCTTGTCATACGCATTTACTGTATTTCCTTGCAACACAAACAAACGATAGTCGCGGTTTTTCTCATAGTCAAACACTGACAAACACTTGGCTGCCGGCGATAATGTCAACGGAAACGGCGCTACCAGCTGTCCCTTGCGGTCAATCAGGTAAAGTTTGTTGGCTGTAATAAACAACATTTGTAATTTTCCGTTTTTATAAAAATCAATTTGGTACAACGTATCCACGAGCGCCCCATCAATGCGTTGCGACCATTGCTGCGCGCCGCTTTTATCAAGCAGTGCAATTGTGTTGTCGCTATATTGTACAAAGTATTCCTGTGCTTTATTACTATGATTAATCACGCTAAATTTCCGTTGCACTTTATCACCGGCAGCTGCCGGTGCGGCAGACGGCGTATCGGCAACAACCGGTTGCGGTGTTACCGTAGTGGCCGGTTGCGGTTGTACTTCGTCGTGCTGCACAACCTGCTCCGGCTGCTTCACCACCGGTTTTTCGTCGCTGTCGTAGATAGCAAAAAGTGTAGTATACAACTTATCGCCCGAAGGACGTAACTGCAAACAAGCTACTTTAAACGCCTCGGCCTGTAATGCTTTTGCAAAATCTTTCTGAAATGAAGTATTGAAATACGATAGCAACGCGGCATTGTCTGCTGCTGCCGGATTAATAAACGCACTGAACACACTGTTGCCGCTTATGTATTGTGCTGCCTGTGTGGTCTGCAAATATTTTCGCAACGACATGCGGTCTTGATGTAACGACAGCAACAATTCTTTACTGTCGCCAAAAATAATCCAATCCTGATGTACTAAAAAATACGCATCGCCAATTCCCGCAAAAGGTTCACCAAACAAGGCATTCATCATACCTTGTACCGGATTATGGAATAACACGTTCTCTTTTTTATCGCTTACGGCAAACGGCATTTCCTGCACGTCGGCCAATATTTTCAACTGTTCTATTACATATTTCGGATTGGCGGTTTTAAACAGGCTTACCCATCCGCCGTTATTTCCCGCCATGCAGGCCGCCGCTACCTCGTCGACATAGAACGACGAAAACAAATCGACAATATTAGTCTGCAACCGTTCGTCCAATGCTGTCAACGTTTTTGTATAATCGCCCGCCAGTTTATGCTTTTCCAAAAAGCCCCTGTAGCCGGCCAGGTAATCGGTAGCACTTGTCAATCCAAGGTTGTAGGCCAGCAGTGTTTCGGCAGGGAGCACAGTCCATGCCGTAGTGTTGGCCGCACTTTGCGACAACAGCAGCGACAAAAAATTATCGTCCGTAAAGGAAGGAAATACAAAACCATTCAGGTGTACCACATTCGGCGAGGCCTGCCCATCAAGGGCTGTCCAATCGGCCATATAGGGCAATACCGGCGAATAACGCCGCCACACATCGCCACCCACTGCGGCAGTCAACGCATTCAAGCCACGATGATTGATGAACAAACGCACATCAGAGTTCACCCCTGCAGTTTGCATCACCTGCTTGAAGGCCGCATCGTCATTGAGCGATTGATCGCTGTTGATGTGCCGTATCGTGTTTTGCAGCAGTAGTTGCGATTGGCTGAAAAGTACCATATTCCCAGTTGCTGCAATGTATAGCGTACTATCGCCCGACCCCAATGAATGAATATAAATACTATGATAAGCTTGTTGGGCAACCGGTTTACCCGTGGCTTCCAACAACCCTTCCCACTGTTCGGCAGAATACTCGGGAGGCCACGCCACCACTATCAGTGAAGCAACGCCTTTACCTTGCGGGTGCACCGAATAAATTGCCTTGGAGCGTAGAAGCTCGGTTGCCAGTGTATTCTTCGACGCCGTACTTTGCAAGTTACGCAATAATTGCATCAGCAGTTTATCCTGCGGCACAAAGCGGCTCCATCCCGACGAAGGGTTATTAACGGTTTCGTTCAGGATATCGGCTCGCTCGAAATAGCACAGTAACACGGCATCCAGCGGCACAGCCTTCGTAATTTCCATGTCCGACACTTTAGGCGGCTGCGAGCGCAACAACCAAAATGCGCTGCCCAACAACACCACGCCCATTGCCACCCAAAAGATAATCCACGATTTTTTCATGTCCTTGCGTTAAGTTATATCCTAACTTACAAAGGTACAAAAAAACTATGATTTTTCAGGAATTATTTTTCCAGCCTGTCAGCGATTATAATAGTCGGGAAAAGTAATGGCCCGGCAGGTGTGCCCATAACGGTTTACCAATGCCGAATAATCGGCTATTTTGGCATAATTCATGGAGCGCTGCCTCCAAGGCAACAATACCTTTTCGCGCACAAAATTGCCATAGGTTTCAAACTCCGAAAAACCGCAGAATTCTCTCCGGTCGTAGTTGGCCAGAATAGCCGTTTGCCAAGGTTGTCCGGTATGTTGTTCGATCATTTTTTGCAACGACCTTACCTGCTCCCGGTTGAAAATCATTTTATGCGCCACGTAGCTCATAGGCGTCAAATGCACATGCCCCAATAGTTTTCGCAAACAATCATAATAGGCTTGGTGGTTCTCGCCACTCATATAGAATACCGGTTTCCGGCCAGTGGTCAAAAAAACATGCGGCTGCAGTAGCACATGATCTGCATCAATACACAAATAATTATCGCATGTACCAACGGATCCAGACAGTTTAACAAATTGCTGGAACAACCATCCGCTACGGTTAACCGACTGTCCTCCGGAGCGCACAATTTCGAGTCCCAGCGCGATGGGAGCAAATCCCAATACGGTAGCTTCATCCACAAAAACTAACGAATTAGTTTTGCAAAATGCCACAATCTCGTCCTGCGGAGGCGCGACAACATAGATGTTCTTCACAGGGTGCTGCACACACGCCCTGAGTCCTTGCAGGCACAGCGGCAATATTTTCAGATCTTTCCCTACCACGGGAATCACCACATCTATCTCGTCCGCAGCCGCTACGATATTTTTTTTCCTGCGCAGTGTCAACTGCAAGAGAGCGGCGTTCTGCCGAAGGCTGTTCCGTATCTTTCGTAATTTGCGCATAAGCCTGTAAATATAGGACAGGCAAAGGTACGAAAATCTTCAAACAAAAACTACCGCACACATTTAACAACAGTAGAATGCCCATCGTAAGATGAAGCAGGCCATGCAATTTCGCACTGCACACTACTTTCTACACGACAAGAAGGCCAGGACCCGGTGCATCCAGTGCAACTGCTATTAAAGCATAGTTCCCAACGAGCTGTTGTGCTTGTACAGTCACAAGAACCACTATAGGCAGTAGTATGCATATCATTTGTCCGGTACCATTTTTTCTCAACAAGATTTACAGACGAGCGAAAAGTAGTAGTATTCCACATACACTTAAGTTCCGCTCTTGTAGTTGGACGCCAACCTGCCGGGCAATCTTCGGCAGGTAAAAATTTTGTTGATGGGGGATTGGTTATTTTAACTTCCAACTCGTTATTTGTTCCGCCACAACCGGTAATTTTCACAGCATCATCAGCAACCAAATTACGGCAATAGCCGCTAATAAGTGTTAAGCCCGAGCAGCAGGTTCCGCTGTTTTGCGGTGCATCGCGCCCTATACAACCCGGACAACCAGTTGCATCGGTTATAGCATTTATTGTGCCGGCATATTGATTGCTACTTATTGGCGAGGACAAGCCATTTATGTAAAACGGTTTTGTACCTTTCAGGGTATATACACCACCGGTATAACTTGCAGCATTCGGTGCATGGTCGGTAGCATAGGCGCACCAGTTAAATTTGCCGGAAACATCTAATGTTACCGTTACTTTCGATGTGAGCGCCGCAGTGCCGACCGACGAAGCGTCGAGCCAAAAACCCTGCTGCGGCGAAACATCATAACTAACACTGCCGATAGAGGCCGAAGCAACAGTAACCACTGCCCTGTCCCATTCTCCTTTCTTTCCATCGCCGGCTATCGGTTGGTAATCGACAAAGACCCATATCTTGGGATTGTAAATTTTCCCATCGCTTTTATTGCCGCGTGAATTTGCCGCCCACGATACGGTAAACGACACCGTTGGTGTGGTTGAATAAGCGGCACTAACTGCGGATGTTTTTACACTTTGTGCCGTGGTTGTTATGCTTAGTAGCATAGCTGTGATAAAGTAGATTTTTTTAGCTGCGCTGAACTCACAACTGTGTTTAGATTTTAATAGTGTCCGGTTCATAATTATTTTAGTTTAACTAATTTTTTAGTTTATATTTAGCAGCACTTGGGGGTTATCTTGTTGTACAAACAAACACATAATACACTATTTAACAAAACAACCCCGCGTTGCAATTCCTGCAACTACTGCCATTTTCGTTTCAATCTGTGTAATCCATATAATCTGTGGACAAAAAATGAAACGTGAACTTATATTTATCGTTTCAAGAGGTTCTGCAAAACCCATACGTACAAATAAACCAAGCTCACGTCATGTGAGGGTATTATTCTTTACGTATTGTAGAAATTTTGCAGATTCCTTGAAACAGAATAGAAGTTTTTCAACTTCTTTTACCACATGTTAAAGAGCGTAATGTCGTACTACAAATGTAACTAAAACTTTTTAATCTGCAAATTTATTTGTGTATATTTGTAGATATATTTCTTTTTTATGTCCAACTTCGCTCCCCGTATACGCATTTACAATAACCGGCAAGAAATTTTCGACGGTGTGCGTAAAAAATTTGTAGCGCTCACACCCGAAGAACTGGTGCGGCAACAGCTGATCCACTTTCTTATTCATAGTAAAAATTTCCCTGCCACGCTGCTGCAAATCGAAACAGCCATCAACTACAACAATAAAAGTTACCGTACCGATATTGTGGCCTACGACCGCCACGCACAACCTTTGCTGATAGCCGAATGCAAAGCAGCTGATGTAAAAATCACACAGGACACATTCGAACAAATTGCCCGCTACAATTTAGTGTTAAAAGTGCCGTATTTGTTGGTAAGCAATGGGCAAGAGCATTTTTTCTGCCGTTTTGATGCCATGCAAAACAATTACAGGTTTGAGCCTGTGCTGCCAAATTACGAAGAATTGCTGAAAAATGATTGGAAATAAAGATTTTTTCTTATCTTTACAATTGCTTTTAATCTTATAAAACAATATTACTATGGCACATATTGACCTATCAAAGTATGGCATCACAGGCGTGAAAGAGGTAGTATACAACCCGTCGTACGAAGAACTATTCAAAGCCGAAACCGACCCGAAAAACGAAGGATTCGAAAAAGGCGTGGTCACTAACACCGGCGCAGTGGCGGTGAAAACAGGTGTATTTACTGGACGCTCGCCTAAAGACCGCTATATTGTTAAAGATGCTGTAACGGAGAAAACCATTTGGTGGGACGGCACTATCAACAAGCCAACCACTACCGAGGTATGGAATGACTTGAAAGGCTTGGTACAGCACGAATTGTCGAACAAGCCAAAATTATATGTAGTAGACACTTTCTGCGGTACGAATCCCGATACACGCATGAAAGTGCGCTTTATCATGGAAGTAGCATGGCAAGCGCACTTCGTGACGAACATGTTCATCCGCCCGTCGCACCACGATTTGGAAAATTATGGTGAACCTGATTTCGTAGTAATAAACGGTTCGAAATGCACCAATCCCAAATGGAAAGAACACAATTTGAATTCGGAAGTATTCGTGTTGTTCAACCTCACGGAAAAAATGCAAATCATTGGCGGCACCTGGTACGGCGGCGAAATGAAGAAAGGCATGTTCTCGATGATGAACTACTACCTGCCGCAAAAGGGCATGGCATCAATGCACTGCTCGGCCAACGTAGGCGATAAAGGCGATGTAGCAGTATTCTTCGGTCTTTCGGGCACCGGGAAAACTACGCTGAGCGCCGACCCCAAGCGTTACCTCATTGGCGACGACGAGCACGGCTGGGACGACAACGGTGTATTCAACTTCGAAGGGGGTTGCTACGCCAAGGTAATTAACTTGAGCCAGGAAAACGAACCCGATATCTGGCGCGCTATCCGCCGCGACTCGCTGCTCGAAAACGTAACGGTGAAGCCCGACGGAACGCCCGACTACACCGATGGTTCGGTTACCGAAAACACGCGCGTATCGTATCCTATTTACTTTATCAATAAAATTGTGTTGCCCTCGAAAGCAGGCCACGCCAGCAAAATTATTTACCTGTCGGCTGATGCATTCGGTGTGTTGCCTCCGGTTTCCATTCTCGACGAAGCCCAAGCACAATACAACTTCCTGTGCGGCTACACCTCGAAACTGGCTGGCACCGAACGCGGCATTACCGAACCACAGCCGTCGTTCTCGCCCGCATTCGGCGAGGCATTCCTCACGTTGCACCCCACCATGTATGCTTCGACACTAGCTAATAAAATGAAAAAGCACGATGCTAAAGCATACTTGGTGAACACCGGTTGGAACGGTACCGGCAAACGTATTTCCATCAAAGACACACGCGCCATTATCGATGCCATTATCGACGGTTCGATTGAAAAAGCCGAAACAGTTCATGTTCCTATTTTGAATTTGACGGCTCCAAAAAAATTGAACAACGTGTCGGACGGCATCCTCGACCCGCGCCAAACATATAAAGATGAGAAAGAGTGGGAAGAAAAAGCCAAGAGCCTTGCCACAAAATATATCAAAAATTTTGAACAGTATACTGATACCGAGACCGGCAAAGCATTGATAGCAGCCGGACCAAAGTTGTAGCAACCACTAATCCTGTTAGGGTTAATCCGCACAAAGGCGCGAATGGTTTTAATCATTTGCGCCTTTTGTCTATCCTAAAATTTTTCTTTATCTCTTTGAATTGATTTTATTCTTTCTTCAATAGCTACACATAATATCTCACCGGGACGTTGGGAGATGAGCCATAAAAAAACCAACATCAAAGATCACATTGAAGCACACATAATTATCACTACTAGTTTTAAAATCGTACCTTTGCAATTAAAATCTATAAAGTTAGTTGTCTTTAACGAATCAAGTGACAAATAAAATAATAAAACATAAAAGCGATTATTGACAAATGACCGAATTTTGGGAATCCAGTTTTATTGAAAAACAAACCATGTGGGGCTTCAAACCTGCTGAGTCTGCTGTTGCGGCAAAAGATATTTTCATTCAAGAAAAAGTCAAAGAGGTGCTGATTCCGGGCATTGGCTACGGACGGAATGCACAAATTTTCTTGGATGCCGGCATGGATGTGACGGGAATTGAGATTTCAAAAACGGCCATTGATCTAGCAAGAACCCAAAGCAAACTCAGTATTCCGATCTAGCACGGGTCGGTAACGGATATGCCTTTTGACGATAAGCTTTATGACGGAATATTCTGCTATGCCCTGATTCACTTGTTGGATGAGAACGAGCGAAAAAAATTTATCCGAGATTGCTACAATCAACTGAAGTCGGACGGAACCATGATTTTTTCGACCATTTCGAAAAATGATTCG
>JAVBNJ010000126.1:0-6251 GCA_031551625.1 Bacteroidales bacterium
AATGTTGCAAAGCGAGCGCGAAAAATTGTTGCACATGGAAGCCGACCTGCATACACGTGTCGTGGGGCAGGACGAGGCGATAGAAGCCGTGTCCGATGCCGTGCGTCGCAGCCGTGCCGGCTTGCAGGATGCCAAGCGTCCGGTTGGATCATTCCTATTCCTCGGTACAACAGGTGTCGGGAAAACCGAGCTGGCAAAGGCGTTGGCTGAATTTTTGTTCAACGACGAGAACCTGATGACGCGCATT
Organism: Bacteroidales bacterium; assembly: GCA_031551625.1. Classification (GTDB taxonomy): domain Bacteria; phylum Bacteroidota; class Bacteroidia; order Bacteroidales; family UBA932; genus JAVBNJ01. The sequence goes on from JAVBNJ010000126.1 coordinate 248, forward strand.
GACATGAGTGAATACCAGGAACGACACTCTGTAAGCCGCTTGGTGGGTGCGCCTCCGGGATATGTGGGTTACGACGAAGGTGGGCAACTGACTGAAGCCGTACGCCACAAACCTTACTCGGTAGTGCTGCTCGATGAAATTGAAAAAGCGCACCCCGATGTGTTCAACATCCTGCTGCAAGTACTCGACGATGGCCGCCTGACCGACAACAAAGGCCGCACGGTCGATTTCAAGAACACGATTATTATCATGACGTCGAATGTGGGTTCACATTTGATTCAGGAAAACATGGAAAAACTGAACGATGCCAATCGTGAACAACTGCTCGAGCGTACAAAAATAGAAGTGCTCGACCTGTTGAAGCAAACGGTGCGTCCGGAGTTCCTGAACCGTATCGACGATATTATCATGTTCAGCCCGCTGACGAAAGACAACGTGCGCGATATTGTGAAACTGCAACTGGACGGTGTGAAGAAAATGCTGGAAGCAACCGGCATTACGCTCGAAGTATCGCCTTATGCATTAGACTACCTGGTAAATAAAGGCTATGACCCGACTTACGGCGCACGCCCTGTGAAACGGTTATTGCAAAAAGAAGTGGTCAATGAATTAGCCAAACAAATACTTGGCGGCAAAGTGAACAAAGAGAAACCAGTGAAAGTAGATTACTTCGGCGACGAGTTGGTATTCGGTAACTAATAAATTAGTTTATATATAATAAATTGAATCCCGATAGCAGAGATGTTATCGGGATTTATTTTTGTCAAAATTATTGACGATTTTGTCAGTGTAATGATACGAAACCATTGTTGTGTAAAGGCTTTTTGATTATACCTTTGCAGTGTTGAATTTTGTAGCTTGAAAAAGAAAATTTGACGCATGAAAACCTACTACTTCATATTTTTATTGTTACTTTCTGTAACAACAGTTGCGGCACAACGCTGTGAGCTTAACGATACAGCCAAGCGTTATTGGAATTGTGCGCGGGCAGCCGAGCAATTAGCCCAAGCTCCAACCGACTATAAAAACGCCATTGATGAATACACTAAAGCGCTTGAATGTGCACCAACTTGTGCCAATATAGCTTACGATTTGGGGTTGTGCTACGAGCAATACAGCAAAGCCGACCGCGTTTATTGGCAAAATACAATAAGTACCTTGAAATAAAATCAATCGCTTTTGACTAAGAGTTGATTGAGGGAAAAATTTGAAAATTGAAATATATGATGAATAAATACAGAATTTAATAATGTCTGATTAAAGGATTGGACGTAAAACAAAAGAAAATGAAGAAAAAAGTTATGTTAGTTGGCATAATTGCCGCAATGGGGTTCGGTGTGTTTTTGACATCGTGTAGCAAAGATGAAGATGAATTTAAAGGCTGTACCTGTATGGGAGTATATCGCGATGGTGGTAGATATAGCTTTACTGTTACTGCTGCTGAAGCAAAGCAGTATGGAGCAACTAATTGTAGTCTAGTTGCAGGATTCGAAATGGCCGCGGCTTCAGGTGAGTTAGCATCTGTAAATTGTTCAACTTTGTAAATTGGAAAAATCAATCCAAACAAGGAGGCTATTGCAAAAGCGAAATAGCCTCCGTTTTTATTAAAAATGAAAAGAATAGAAATTTATTCTCTAATTTCAGGTTTTGTCTTTTTGATTTCTGGTACAGCAAAAGCAATTGACATTTCGATTTTTTCAAATACAATTACTCAATATGGTTTTGAGAAATTGGAATTTATCGCACCATTGATTGTTTTGACAGAGGTTTTAGTCGGTTTGTTGCTTATTTTTCAGGTTTGGCAAAAGTGGTCGGCTTTGTCAGGAGCATTACTAGTTATTGGTTTCACGATAGTTTATGTGTATGGTGTGCTATTTCATCGTGTGGATGATTGTGGCTGTTTTGGAAAAATTACAGTACTTAATACTTCCCCTCTTTTTACTTTTTTACGAAATGTAATACTGATTTATTTGTTAATTACCGTATGGAGAAAAAGCGAGAGCAAACAAAATTTGAATAAGTGGGTCGCTGCAATAGTGCTATTTTTCATGTGTCTAATAGCCTTTATGTCTGGCTACACCCACAAAAAAGTAAATAAAAAGCATGTGGCAAAATCTGCTGTGGCATTAAAAGAGTCCGTATTGAATGAGTTTATTTCAACATCTAAAGATAGTGCTTATTTGGTGTTTGCATTTTCCTATACTTGTCCACACTGTTTCAACTCCATTGCCAATTTGAAAGAATATGAACAATCAGGTACAGTAGATAAAGTCATTGGCTTGGCTTTGGGAGATTCTATTATTGGAAAGGAATTTGTAGAAGTTTTTAAACCAAATTTTACCATTAAAAATCATTCAAAAGAACTATTGCGCTTAACCAAGAATTTTCCAACGGCTTATTATGTCAGAAATGATAGTATTGTGATGGAAATTTCTGGAGAATTACCTTGTAGTTATGTGTTTAACACAAGTCATTAGTTATTCAAGTTATATTTTATTGCTCTCGCTATCAATTTGAATTTAGAGATCTCATTTCACTTAGTATGTATTAATTCAATAGATTTTTCCAACCGCCAACACTGATTGGTGGTTTTTTTGTACATTTGTATGACCATTAAAAAATGGCTTAAAAAAATATAAAGAAAGCGTTAGCTTTACTCGTTTGCCGCTGGAACTTCGGAAATTTCAAGGCCACAGAGTAAGTCAACGCTCACGTTTGCAAAGGCGTGGGCTTACTTATTTGTGGCATGGTATCCGAAGACCTCAGTGGCGAATATAGTTAGTCCGCGCTTTTTATTTTAGACGTGGCGTAATGAAAAAAATCCATATTGGTGAAGCAATTAAACAGAAAATGCAGGAACGCGGCTTGCGGGTGGCAGATTTTGCGAAAGCCATACATTGCAACCGTACCAATGTATATGATATTTTTACCCGTAAAAGCATTGATATCGAACAATTACTTTTAATTTCTAAAGTGCTGAATTACGATTTTATTTCCGAAATTTATCTTCAAAATAAATCCACAAAAAAATACGTAATCGTTGCGGAGCTGAGTGAGCAACAATTGCAAGACCTTTCGGAAGAAAAGCCTGTCCGGTTGATTCATTTCAATATCATTCCTTAATTCTCACCCCAGAGTGAGATTTTTATTTCTCTGTACTTTTCGTTAACTTCGCGGTTCAACTTATCGATATGATGCACTTTTTGAAATTCGTATTGCTGGGCCCGTTAGCGTTTATTTATGGGATCGTTGTTACTGTTCGTAATAAACTGTATGATTGGCATGTGTTGCCATCGGTAGAATTTCCGTTGCCGGTTATTAGTGTGGGCAATATTACGGTGGGCGGCACAGGTAAAACACCGCATACGGAATTATTAGTAACGATATTGAAAGACGAAATGACAACAGCCGTGCTTTCGCGTGGCTATAAGCGGAAAACAAAAGGTTTCCGCTACGTGGAAACAACCGATGTGCCGACAGCCGTGGGCGACGAACCGTTGCAGATGAAACAAAAATTCCCCGATGTGACAGTGGCCGTAGAAGCGGATCGTGCCAAGGGAATCCGTAGGTTGATGAGCGATGCAGAGAAGTTGAATGTTGTTATTTTGGACGATGCATTCCAACATCGCCGGGTGCATCCGTCGCTGTCCATGCTGTTAATTGATTATAATCGCCCGGTACAATCCGATTACTTGCTTCCGTTGGGACGCTTGCGCGACCGGCGCAATCAACTCCATCGCGCCGATATTGTGTTTATTACCAAATGTCCCGAAAAGCTTACGCCGATTGAGCAGCGGATATTGGCAAAGAATATGAATTTATATCCGTATCAGCAATTATATCTGACGAATTTTGCCTACGGCGCGCCGCAAGCGGTGTTTCCTAATGTTGCGGCAGGTGGGGTAGGAGGGGGCGTGCAGCTCATTCTGCTTACCGGCATTGCAAATCCTGTGCCGCTGGTGGAATATGTGACTAAACAATACGCTGCCCCTGTTGCACACTTGTCATTCCCCGATCATCATGCGTTCACAGCTGCCGATGTGCAGAAAATAAACGATGTGGCGCAAAAAAATCCCACAGCTAGTATTTACACCACCGAAAAAGATGCCGTGCGCTTACGCGAAACGCAAGGACTGTCGGACGAAACGCGCAGCCGCTTGTTCTACATTCCGGTAACCGTACAGTTTTTGGCCGAAGGTGCCGAAGAAAAATTCCGCAAATTCATACTGAACTACGTGCGGAAAAACAAGCGTAACAACATCCTACACGCAATAGATTAGTCCACGTATTTAATCGATATTGCCTATGAATACAAAAAAATCCACTTCTTTACCCCACAGTTCTCGCGACGGATTTGCGAGCAAATTCGGTGTGTTGGTAGCTGCCGCAGGCTCTGCGGTGGGGCTTGGTAATCTGTGGCGTTTTCCTTATATGGTGGCCGAAAACGGCGGAGCGGCTTTCATTATCATTTACATTTTATTCATGGTGGTACTGTGCTTGCCGGTAATGTTGGCCGAGTTTGTTATTGGCCGCCGCTCGCGTCGCGATGCTGTTGGTGCTTTCGATGTGTTGGCGCCACGCACGCCGTGGAAAACCATCGGTGTAATGGGTGTCATCGCTTCGTTTGTTATACTCGCTTTCTATTGTGTGGTGGGCGGTTGGACACTATCCTATATTTTCAATTCGTTTTCTCCTTCGTTCCTTACGCATACCGAGGCGGACTACGCCAATTTGTTCCATGCGTTGGTGGCATCGCCATTGCAGCCGGTGTTGTGGGCGCTGTTGTTCATTCTGTTCACGGCGCTGGTGGTGGCTGGCGGCGTGAAAAACGGCATCGAACGCTATTCGAAAATACTGATGCCGATGTTGTTCGTTATAGTTGTCCTGCTGGCAGTGCGCTCGCTTACGCTTGACACCGAGATGAAGGGGCTGCGTTACCTCTTTACACCCGATTTCTCGAAAGTAACGCCCGATGTTGTGTTGGGCGCACTGGGGCAAGCGTTCTTCTCGCTCAGTATCGGCATGGGGTGCATGATTACTTATGGCTCATACGTTCCGAAATCGAATAATCTGCTGACAACTTCGTGGAGTGTGATGGGCACAGACCTTTTGTTTGCCCTGCTTTCCAGCTTGGCCGTGATTCCTGCTGTGTTTGCATTCGGCATTCCGCCTGGCGAAGGTCCGGGATTGGTGTTTGTCACATTCCCCGAAATTTTTGCCAAGCTGCCGTTAGGCAATTTGCTGTCTATTGTTTTCTTCGTGCTGCTGGCCATTGCAGCACTCACATCTTCTATCTCGCTGTTCGAAGTAATTACCGCCTACCTTGTCGATGCTCGCCGTTTCTCGCGTCGCAAAGCGGTATGGTTGGTGGGCATTGCTATTGGCGTAATTGGAAGCATTGCCTCGTTGTCGCAAGGTATACTGTCGTCGTTTACGCTGTTAGGCCGCAATTTTTTTAGTATGTGCGAAGACCTGTCGTCGAACATCATGCTACCAGTAGGGGGTATTCTCATCTCGCTGTTTGTCGGGTGGTATATGAAACCTGCCGATGTGAAAGACGAGTTATCCAATGACGGCGCCCTGCGCGTAGGGCTGTTCAACGTGGTGCTGTTTATCCTGCGCTACCTTGCGCCCGCTGCTATTTTAGTAATTTTACTGTATGGTTTATTCAAATAATATATAAATGGAACTGACACAAGAAAACATAACTACTATTTTAGGTAAAGTTCTGCATCCCGCATCGGGAAAGGATATTGTGAGTATGGGCTTGGTCGAAAATATTCAAATCGACGGCAAAAAAATACGTATGCGCTTGGTGTTTCCGCAACCAGACCCGTTATCGGCAAGTATTAAAAAAGAATGCGAAGCCGTGCTGCAAGCTGCTTTTCCTAATGCCGAGATACACGGCAACATTATGGAGTTGGTACGCGAGAAAAAAGAAACTAAAAAATTAGTTGCTGAAACATACGATGGATTGTCACACGTAAAACACATTATTGCCGTA
>JAVBNJ010000024.1:0-17116 GCA_031551625.1 Bacteroidales bacterium
AAAATCGAAGATGCATTGAATGCACAAATCAATGCAGAGTTGTGGTCGGCGTACCTTTATTTGTCGATGTCGGCGCATTTTGCCGCTAATGGCTATCCGGGGTTTGCCAACTGGTTCGAAGTACAATTTAAGGAAGAACAAGACCATGCCATGATATTTTTCAACTATATCATTGCGCGTGGCGGAAAGGTTACCTTGAAACCGATTGACAAAGTTACTACGACATGGAAAACACCACTGGCAGCCTTTGAAGACACGTTGAAACATGAGCAAAAAGTAACCGGCATGATCAATAATTTATATGCGCTGGCTACCACCGAAAAAGATTATGCTTCGCAAAGCATGTTGAAATGGTTTATCGACGAACAGGTGGAAGAAGAAGAAAGCGCCCAAGCCATGATCGACAGTTTGTCGTTGATTAAAGACAACGGATTCGGGCTTTACACGCTGGATAAGGAATTGGGAGCGCGTACCTATACGCAGGCTTCGCCATTGACAAAGGCGGACTAAGTAGATTTGACATATTTGCCAAATCTTTTATTGGTGCAAACACAAAAACGGGCGGTATTTCTACCGCCCGCCTTTGCTTAACCTAAACCTATGAAAACCTATTTTCAATTATAAGACACCAACGACTTAAAAAGGTTTAACAAAAAAGTGAATTTTTTTAACAAAAATTGACTATCTATCTCTACGATAAAACATTCGAAGGGCTGCTGACAGCCGTGTTCGATGCCTACAGCCGTAAACAAGCGCCCGATAAGATTTCGGACGTAGAGGAACCGTCTATTTTTGCCAATGAGGTGTATCGCGTGATAACCGACGAGGTCCGCGCCCGTCGCGTGTGGGACGGCTTGCATAAAAAGATTTCGAAATCGGCCTGCGATATGTTGTCGGTGATCTATTTATCGGAACAGCCGGACATTGAGATGCTGCTTTTCCGTTACATGCAGAAAGCCTTTGCCGCTACAAAATCAATTGAAATGAATTTTGGCGACCCCGATGTGCTGCAAGCCACAAACCTTTACCGCAAGGTAACCCGCGAAGCCGAACGCATGCGCATGTTTGTCCGCTTCCAGAAAACCGCCGACGGCATTTTCTTTGCCCCCATCGAACCGATGTACAATGTGCTGCCGCTGGTCGTCGATTTTTTTGAAGACCGTTTCGCCGACCAGCAATGGATTATCTACGATGTGAAGCGCAAATACGGCCTGTACTACGACCTGCACAAAACGGTTGAAGTAACATTCGATAACATCGCTTTCAATTTCGAAACCGGTAAACTTAATGATATGCAAGCGGCCGAAGATGAGAAGCTGTTCCAGCAATTATGGAAAAATTATTTCAAAGCCATCAGCATCAAAGAGCGTACTAATCTTAAGCTGCACACACAGCACTTGCCGCGCCGCTTCTGGAAATTCCTGCCGGAGAAACAAGCTTAACCGAAAAACACGTAGGCCAATATAATAGCAGCGATGACTCCTGTCAAATCGGCAATGAGGCCCGCGCCAATGGCATAGCGTGTGCGCTTGATACCTACCGAACCGAAATATAATGCAACGATATAAAATGTAGTATCGGCAGCACCCTGGAACATGCAAGAGAGGCGCCCAACAAAACTATCGGCGCCGTAGGTTTGCATTGCATCTACCATCATAGCTTGCGCCCCGCTTCCGCTAAGGGGTTTCATTAATGCAGTGGGCAACGCATCGACAAACGTGGTATCTAATCCAAACAAGTTTACGCACCATGCAATACCACCCGTAACATAGTCCATGCAACCCGATGCGCGAAACACACCAATAGCTACCAGCATTCCCACGAGGTATGGAATAATTTTTACAATTACATTAAAGCCGTCTTTCGCGCCGTCTATAAATGCTTCGAAAATATTGACACGTTTGATAAGTGCGCCTATCAGAAATGCTACGATAATCAACAATAGAATAACGCTGCTGGCAAGTGTTGATGCGGTGGTCATTTGCTCGCGGTCGAGGCTCATAAAGTACCACACCATCAAACCTAAAACGGCTGTAATACCGCCAATCCACAAGAGAAGTGTGGGGTTGAAGAGGTTGATTTTCTGTTTTACGGAAACGACAATTAGTCCGGCAAGCGTTGAAATATACGTAGCAATGAGGATTGGTAAAAACACATCAGTCGGGTTTTCCGACCCGTTGGCGGCCCGCAAGGCAATAATGGTAATGGGCAATATCATCAGCGAAGAAGTATTGAGCACCAGAAACATGATTTGCGCATTCGATGCCGTGTCTTTTTTCGGATTCAATTCCTGTAAGCTGCTCATGGCTTTCAAACCGAATGGAGTCGCGGCATTACTGAGGCCAAGCATATTTGCCGAAAAATTCATCAACAGTTGACCCGATGCCGCATGGCCTTTCGGAATCTCGGGAAACAGTTTATTGAAAAACGGCCCCACGATGCGCGACAGAAAGCGCACGGCTCCTGCCCGCTCGCCGATATTCAAAAATCCCAACCATAACGTCATGGCTCCTGTAAGCGGCAGCGCTACATTCATTACCGCCACTTCCGATGTGGCAAATAAACTATTGATCATGCGGCTGAACACTTCGGTATCGCCGCAGGCAAACTGGAAAATAGCGACTACAAAGCCTACCAGAAAAAAGCCAACCCACACATAATTCAACATGTTTTTAAAATTTTAACGTGTAAAAATACGACTAAAATTTTGATTTACCTATTTATGTAGTATATTTGCCGCAAAATTTACGAGCGATGACACGAACCGAAAAAGTATTGAAAGCCCTGCAGGATATGGGAATTGCGTATGAGTTATATGAACATCCGGCAGCGCCTACGGTCGAAATAGCTAAAGAATTCTGGAATGAACTTCCGGACGGTGTGCAGCATTGCAAAAATTTATTTTTCCGTAACCACAAAGGCAACCGCCACTACCTTGTGATTGTCGATTGCGACCGGAACCTTGCCATCCGCGACCTTGAGCAGCGCCTGCACCAGGGAAAACTGTCGTTTGCCTCGGAAGAACGCATGCTGAAATACCTGGGCCTGTCGCCCGGTTCGGTATCGCTATTCGGCTTGCTCAATGACACCGGACATCACGTGCATGTATTCCTCGACAAAAATCTGGAGCGCGCCTCGCGCATCTCGTTTCATCCCAACGACAACACCGCCTCGGTTGTCATCTCGCACGACGATTTCCTGCGCTTCCTGCAACAGAGCGGAAATACGTACGAGTTTTTGGAGTTGTATTAATGTTAAAATAAATTTGGTAATTAAAAAATAAACGCATACATTTGTCGTACTGATACGTTCTTTATCTTTTTGCGTTTTATTCTCTTAACAGAAATCAGCAAAATTTCAATAAATAGAGGAATAAAGCATCGCTTCACGTAGAAAACGTGAATCATGTTTGTTTCTATTTATAGGTTATGCTGAACCTCTGTTAAGAATAAATTGATTCACGTTTCATTTTTGTCCTCAGATTACACGGATTAACACAGATTGAAACGAAATAGGCCGCAGCATAAAAATTGTAGCGTGGGGTTGTTGTGTTTGTTTGTTATATGAAATGCGGATGATTGAAGAGGTTGCTTCGCGTCATTACGAAGAACGAAGCAATCTTCAATAACGACGCGGATTTTAAAACAACCCCGGTGCTACATAAATAAAACTAAAAATTTAGTTAAAATTTAAAACTACAAAATATGAAAAAAATCTACTATTTACTTTTATTATTACTTTGCACGCACGCAAGTTATGCGGCCAGCTGTGTCTCGGTACGGCAAGTAGCCGTCAACTACAAAACTAAGCAGGTCACTTTTGATTTGAAGTGGACTACCTGCAGCGGATCGCACAATTATCGCACCTGGGCGATTGTCGACTACCGTACCGTCAATGCCGATGGCAGTAAAGGCGCATGGACCCGCGCTACTATCAGCGCCGCCAGTGCGGGTACGCTAGTCGGCACCAGCAATGGCGTGTGGGTTACCGGCTCGGCCAACGGCACGCAACGAGTAACATTCACGTTGAGCGGGGTACCTGCCCGGTATGACTGGTGTGCCACATCCCTGGATTATCCACCAAATGCCACACTTAGTAATGGGGTGTATACATTACATGGAACAACACCGTTTGTAGTAACGACCAGTGCCGGAAATACTGTTTCTGTTAATACAAGCACCTACACTGCTAATTGCATAACAGCAGTTACAGATGCTACCGGCATTCCGGCTACAGATGTGGCTAAGCCTGCACTTAATGCCGGTTCTGTATCGGGTAGTCGGGCTATTAATATCAATGCAGCAACGCAAACGATTACACAGACAGCGGCTTCTGGCGGTTTCGGTGCAATTTCCTATCAGTGGTACGTAGATGGCAATGCTGTTAATGGTGCTACTTTGACGGCTTATACGCCTCCGACCAATGTAGTAACAACTACTTTGAACGGTAGTGTATATACCCGCCGCGCAACCGATGCATGTGGAACAACTGTGACCGCGGGAGATTATACCTTATGTGTGGCGCCCAGCGATGCCTTAGCTGATTGCAGTACCCCGGTGTGGCATGCGGCAAACTATTATCATAGCTGTCAGTATTGTCCTACTACGGATTATTTTGCCCTGTGCCGCTCTCATGGTTCAGAATGGTATCCACCTAATACAAATACAGGTTATTTTCGAGTGCCGGATCCGAAATGTGCAGATTACTTGAGTAACTACTTAGCTTTAGGATGTGGAACGGATGCTTCCTATGACTTGCGGTGTGTGAAGAATAAATAAAGAGGACTTTTACAAATCCTGTATTTTCCCCTCCACCCACTTCTCCACTACTTCGGGCAAGTAGCGATACTCAAGTACGTGGATTTTTCCGGCGAGGCTTTCCGGTGTGTCGAATGGCGCCACGTCACATGTAGTTTGAAAAATAGTGCGGCCACGGTCATATTCGCTATCCACTTCGTGAATAGTGATGCCCGACTGCCGTGCCTCGTCGGCAATTACAGCACGGTGCACATTCATGCCATACATGCCTTTGCCCCCATAGAGCGGCAGTAACGCCGGGTGCAGGTTAAGGATGCGTTGCGGATAGGCTTTGATCAACGATGCAGGCACTAACCACAAGAAGCCTGCCAGTACAATGTAATCAGCACGATAATCACGCAATTTTTGCAATACTGTTTCGTTTTCATAAAATTCATGACGATTGAAAACAACTACAGGAATATTTGCCAACTTTGCCCGGTCGATAACTCCGGCTTTCGGATTATTAGTAAAAACAGCCGAAATACGGATATCGACATTTTTCTTAAAATAGTTAAAAAGATTTTCGGCGTTGGTTCCGGAACCGGAAGCAAAAACAATAATATTTTTCATAGGTCTAAATTTTAGTAAGTTAGCATAAAAATACAAATAAAAACTTTGTCAAAATTAAAAAAATATTTACTTTTGTAAAATGAAAAAGAAATGGCTGGATTTTTATATGTCAAAGAAATGTATTTTCTTTGCAGCCGAAAACGAATTTCGAAATAAATTTTAAACTTAATAAATTAACTTAATTATTAATCTAAACACAATTAATTATGGCAGATGTAGCAGCTAAAGTAAAAGCTATCATTGTAGACAAATTGGGCGTTGACGAAAACGAAGTAACCCCTACCGCTAGCTTTACAAACGACCTTGGCGCCGACTCTTTGGACACCGTAGAATTGATCATGGAATTTGAAAAAGAATTCGGTATCACTATTCCGGACGAAGCCGCTGAAAAAATCGGCACGGTAGGCGACGCGGTTTCTTACATTGAAAAGAACGCAAAGTAATTTAAAGTTCTTTTTACGGACGCAAGTAAGTCCTTGTTAATACAAATTTTTTAATTCGAATTATGCAATTAAAACGTGTAGTAGTTACAGGTATCGGAACTATCAACCCGTTGGGGAATACGATTGAAGAATACTTCAATAACCTCGTAAACGGAGTAAGTGGCGCCGAACTGATTACTTCTTTTGACGTAACAAATTTTAAAACAAAGTTTGCCTGCGTAGTAAAGAACTTTGATCCCGCTGCCTATGGCATGGATCGCAAGGAGGCGCGCAAAATGGACCTTTATGCGCAATACGCAATGGCCGCCGCCTCGCAGGCCGTACAAGATTCGGGCATTGATGCCGAAAGCATCGACCACAACCGCGTAGGCGTGTTGTGGTGCTCGGGTATTGGCGGTATTCAAACATTTTTGGAAGAAGTGCGTGCATACGCCACCGGCGACGGCACACCGCGGTTTAACCCGTTCTTCATCCCGAAAATGATTTCGGATATTGCCGCCGGCCTTATTTCGATGCGCTTTGGGTTTCATGGCCCCAACTATGGAGTTGTGTCAGCCTGTGCATCATCGACCAATGGTATGGCCGACGCCTTTAACCTTATCCGCTTGGGCAAAGCGAACGCCTTTATTGTAGGCGGTTCCGAAGCCTCGGTAAGCGAAGTGGGCGTGGGTGGTTTCAATGCCATGCAAGCATTGTCGACCAACAATGAAAATTACAAACGCGCCTCGCGTCCGTTCGATAAAAACCGTGATGGTTTTGTAATGGGCGACGGTGCCGCCGGTCTTATCTTCGAGGAATATGAACATGCCAAAGCACGCGGTGCAAAAATGTATGCCGAAGTGATTGGCGCCGGTATGTCGGGCGATGCTTATCACCTGACCGCTTCACACCCCGAAGGATTGGGCGCTACATTAGGAATGAAAATGGCGCTCGAAGACGCCGGTATTCGTCCCGAAGATGTAGATTACATTAACGTACACGGAACGTCAACTCCCGTGGGCGACCCTGCCGAGTTGAAAGCCGTGAAAGCCGTATTCGGCGAGCATGCCTACAAACTCAACATCAGTTCTACCAAATCTATGACCGGCCATTTGTTGGGCGCGGCGGGTGCGGTAGAAGCGCTGGCTTGTATTTGTGCTATCCAAAAAGGGATTATTCCCCCGACCATCAATTTTGAAACCGAAGATGAGGATATCGACTACAAACTCAACCTCACACTCAACAAAGCACAACAACGCGAAGTAAAAGTAGCCTTGAGCAATACTTTCGGCTTTGGTGGTCACAATGCATCCGTTGTTTTGAAAAAAATCTAACCAGAAAATTTGAAAAACATAACGCCGCTGTATATTATATATGCAGCGGCTTTTAAAATTATTAACCTACTTAATTATGAAATCAACCTTACTGTTATTCGTATGCTTTGCACTATCGATCGCGTCTTATGCTCAAAAACCCGACAAAACAGACGTTAAATTTAAAATAGATTTCTTCCCTAAAGAAATCATATCAAAAGAAAAGCTTGTAAACATTGCCGTTTCCAGCAATTATCAGGATTTAATAGCAGAACGCGAAGCAGAAATTCAAGCAATGAACGATGAGATTCAAGCAATAAAAGATGAGAAAGCCAACAGAAGTACAACCGAAAAAGTCGCCAACCTGTTTTTGGGTGGCGGCAATGAAAAAAAAGCACCAGACCCCAGCACTATCTACGTTCCCAGATTAATTGGGGAAGAAACAACAGCAGCGTTCAATATCCCAGGATATACGGAAAACAACGAAGTAAAGGGTAAAGTTGAAATTGTATTTTCTCCGATGAATGCAAGCGGTATTTCGGCTAGTAGCTTTTCGTATAAGCCATTACTGGCAAATGTTACGGTAACAAATGACAAAGGTCAAAAATGCTATGAAGGAGTACTGGGCGCAACGAGTACAAATATGACTTACCTAAAAGGATTTGACTCTTGGAGCGAGGCATACCGCAAGGCGGAAGAAAATGCTAAAAACGAAACGGTAAAAGTGATTAATAAATATTTAACGGACAACTTTGCGTACACTACTCATTCGGGAGAAAGAAGGTTTTATGATATAAAAGATAAAAAACAACAATATCCCGAATATCATACGGCTATTGAAAAAGTAAAAATGGCGTTTGCCTATTTTTCGGTACCTTCAAAAGCAGCGGCTAAAAATGAAGCATTGAAAGAAGCTATAACTATTTGGGAAAACGCATTGAAAGACCTTGATAAGAATGATAAAAACGCGCGTATTAGTAAAGAAGTGGCTGCGGTTACTTATTTAAATATAGCGGAAGCTTATATTTGGTTAAATGAGTTTGACAAATCGCGGGAAGCATTGGCAGAATGCATTTTGGTTGACGATGATTATACCAAAGAAAGCAATAAAGTAACATCGTTTTTGAATCTTTACTCGGAAAGATATAACAAATATATGAGTTACTAATCGTAACTAACTAACAAACGCCGCTATGATTTTCGTCATAGCGGCGTTTGTTATTGGTGAATTGTCATTTGGCATTGTACGCAATCAAATGTGAGCCGCAGTTTTCGTCCGTTATTCAATAAATACAGTGGTTCTTTCACTGTTTTATTGCCTCCGTGATTCCGGCAAGCGCCAATGGCATGCTTGATACAATATTTCGTACACATAAGTTGCGCTTCGGCAGGTGTTTCTTTTTCAAATGCCATTGCTGTGACGATGGCCCCGTGCCGTTCGTAGAACTGCCGGGCTAATGCATTGGATATATTGGCATGGTAGTCCACTTCGCAGTCGGGGAAAGGGAGTGTAGTTGGAGCAATATTTTTAGTTTCGCGTTTACGCTGTTTTTCGCGTTCATTTTGCAATAGCCCGGACAGTTCCCGGCGCCAGGTATTCAACAACGACAACGGATAAAAATAAACCTGCTCGGCGTCTATTTTTACCACGTTGAAGTCAAAAATTGTTTGGCCCGATTTTTCGAATTGCGTTTTGATATTTTGACACGCCATTTTTTCGTTCCTGGCCGGTTCGCCACATTGCGGCACTACCAGCGACACGGTGATACCACATTCGTCTGTCGCTGTAATTACAGCATTTTTTTCGTCCGAGGAAAAATAAATATCCGCCTGTATGGCACGCCTTGTTTCGTATGCAAGCTGTTGCTCGAATGCGTAATCGAAATTGCGGAAAATGTCAATCCCTGCTGTCAACCCTTCCGTATTTTGCATCCATACTTTATTTCCATCGACACGATTTACATTAGTGCCCTGTAGTTGTCCTTGCGCATCAAAAAAGCAAATGCCATCGGCATTGTGCAACGGTTCTCCGGTGTAGGTAAAATAATCGTTACATTTCTTGTCTATGTGCCCTATATGTTGCCCGATGGCTTTACCCGTGTCGTGCGAAAAAATTTCCTTACGCCCACCTGTAATAAAATAGTCGGTAAAACCCCGCGAGAACGACTGTTCTACGTTTGGGGTGAATGCATGTAACGATCTCCCGCACGAACTTTTCGAGAGTGATCTCCGGGCTAAAATTTTGTCTATCTCTTTGCGGTAATGTGCCACCACATTTTTCACATAGCTCTCGTTCTTCAACCGTCCTTCAATTTTGAACGATGTAACACCCGCGTCTACCAGCGAATCCAAATGTTCTGTCAAATTGAAATCACGCAATGAAAGCAAGTGTTTATTACGTGCAATAAGTTGTCCGTCGCCGTCGGCAAGGTCGTAGAGCGAGCGGCAGGGTTGTGCACAGGCGCCACGGTTAGCGCTGCGTCCTGTGAGGGCGTGGCTCAGGTAACATTGCCCGCTGTAGCACACGCATAATGCCCCATGAATAAATGCTTCCAGATCAACGGTCGTTGCCGCTTTGATAGCAGCTATTTGTGCCAGCGATAATTCGCGGGCGAGTATCACACGCTGGAATCCCACATCTTGCAGGAATTTTACTTTCTCCGGTGTAGCATTATGTGTTTGAGTGGAAGCAAACAATGGCACAGGCGGCAATTCCATTTCAAGTAGCGCCATGTCTTGTATAATTACCGCGTCAACACCTGCATTCCAGGCATCGCACACTAGTTTGCGAGCTGCCTCCAGTTCATTGTCGTACAAAATAGTATTGAGCGTAAGGTATGTTTTAGCATAATATTGGTGCGTATAATTGGCCAGCCGTTCTATATCCGTAATGGAATTTCCCGCAGCTTCGCGGGCGCCGAATGCGGGTCCGGCAATGTACACCGCATCGGCGCCGTTGTCTATTGCCGCCTTTCCAGTAGTGTAATTTTTTGCAGGCGCTAAAAGTTCCAACTCAGATTTGTTCATTTATTTTCGGATTTAGATTTGAAAAATTTTCAAATCCATTGTTGCAAAACAAAAGGCAGAGGCAGTGCTCTATGCAACTGTCCACTGCCTACGGTATTCTGCCTACTGCAATCTATTTACAAAGTTCTTTTACTTTCGCTCCGGCAAAGGCTTTAAATGTAGCATTCCCGGTAATCTTTTTATAATATTCGCATGCCTTGGCTTTATTGCCTTTAGCTTCGTAGGACATCGCCAGATTATTGATTATATTAGCTGCTTGGTTATTGGAAACATCCGCAGGTACTACTTTTTCCAGGTTTTCGATCGCAATGTCCCATTTTTTTACCTGCACGGCTGCATTACCGAGCAAGCGCGTAGCTGTTGCATTTTCGGCATCGTATGTCAATGCCTTTTCTGCATTGGCCATTACATCGTTCCACTTCTTAGCAGAATTCGCCGTAATAGCTTTGTTCAAGTAAAGAATAGCAAGTTGTTTGCCGGCATCTTCCGAACCCAACTCCTTTGCTTTTTGCAAAGTGGTGATAGCCGCAGTTTCGTTGCCTAATTTCATTTGTGCTTGGCCGAGGCGAAAGTGAGCCTCGCTGTCGTTGGGTGTAATAGCAATTATTTTTTCGTAAGTGGCAGCTGCTTCGGCATACTTTTCGTCCGATAACAACTCGTGTGCGCTAGCTGTCAACACCTGCAACACAAGACCGTCGGCTGAATCCTTAATGTCGTCATTTTTATATTGAGTAGCAGCCTGTCTGGTGGTGTCCAATACCATCAATGCGTCGGCATACTTTTTATCATTAGCAAGTTGAAGGGCTTTTGCATAATAGATACGCGGAATCAGGTTTTCGATGTTCATCCGTGTAGTATCTGCCCGCGGCTCTGTAGAGGCTGCAGCGAGTTTTAACGTTTCTTGGGCTTTAACCAGTGCCGTGTTGAAATCTTTATTATTGAATGCAACGGCTGTTTCGTTGTAGGTTTTGATCACATCGTTGAGGTCTATTTCCGGTTCTTGCGCCGAGGCAAAAACGCTGCAGCATGCAATGCATAAACTTGTCAAAAGAATTTTTTTCATAATTAAAATACTGTTTTGGTTTACATTTGGAAAGTACAAAAATAGTAATTTTTTGCAAAAAAATCAAGACCTACTTTCGTGGCAGACAGATTCGATTGTCAAAAGCACCATGCGTAGGCTTGATGGGTATAGGATAAGCGTGATATTAAAATAATGCCGCTTACTAAAAAATTGAATTACGAAAGGCGATAAACTTAAATTTAAGCTCTATGGGTTTAATTCCTTGAGATAGACATAGACAGACCAAGGCGGAAACTTACACAATAGAAGAACTTAATAGTTTAGTAAAGCACTACTTGGCACGATTTAGAAGAAAAACTAAATGGTACACCAAGTCTGCAAATATGATGTGGTGTTCGTTAAAATTGTTTTTCTTTATGAAAATTAACAAATATCTACTAAATTAGTAACGTCGGGCAAAGTATCTATTGCGCATTTCTGTTTTTTTTTGTAATTTCGCAGGTCATTTTTTTGGCTTAATTTAAACTTACTTATACATGCAGCAGAAACAGCAAACGCTAAAAAAAGAAATAACATTTACAGGTAAAGGCTTACACACAGGGCTTGATGTAGAAATGACCGTGTATCCGGCGCCTGCCAACCACGGTATAAAATTTCAACGGATCGATCTTCCCAACCAACCTGTTATTGATGCTGTGGCCGACTACGTATCAGCAACGGAACGCGGTACAACGCTCGAAAACAACGGCGTAAAAATAAGTACCATCGAGCATTTGATGGCTACGTTATTCGGCCTGGGTATCGACAATGCGTTGGTGAAAATCAACGCCCCCGAAGCACCCATTCTCGATGGTAGTGCCCGTATGTATGCCGAAAAAATTGCCGAAACAGGTATCGAAAAACAAAACGAAAAACGCTTTTACTTCGAAATCAAGGAAAAGTTTGTGTATCGCGATGAGCAAAGCAACAAAGAAATTGTGTTTCTGCCCGACGACAAGTTCAGTGTAGACTTGATGATTGATTTCAATTCGCAAGTTATCGGCAATCAATATGCACGATTAAATAGTATTGACGAGTTTGCTTCGCAGATTGCGCCTTGCCGTACGTTTGTTTTCTTCCACGAATTGGAGCAACTGTTCAAACACAATCTCATCAAGGGCGGCGATATGGAGAATGCGATTGTAATTGTAGAGAAACCGGTGCCGCAAGATGAGATTGACCGCATTGCCACGCTGTTCAACAAACCGAAAGTGGAACGCATAGCATCGGGTTACCTCAACAATCTTGAGCTGCGTTTTCCGAATGAAATAGCGCGCCACAAATTGCTCGATCTGATGGGCGACCTGGCGTTGATCGGCTATCCGATAAAAGGCAAAGTGATTGCCACCAAGCCCGGCCATCAAATCAATACCGATGCGGCCAAAACATTACGCAAGTTGGCCAAGAAAGAAGCGCAGAAACCTGTTGCACCACGCTACAACCCGAACGAAGAACCACTGGTTGATATTAACGGTATTCGCAAATTGTTGCCGCACCGTCCGCCGTTTTTGTTGGTAGACAAGGTTATTCAACGCACCGATGAAATGGTGGTGGGTATTAAAAATGTAACGATGAACGAACCGTTCTTCGTAGGCCATTTCCCCGAAGAACCTGTTATGCCCGGCGTGCTTATTATCGAAGCAATGGCACAGGTAGGCGGTATCCTTGCGTTGGGCACAGTCCCCGATCCTGAAAATTATTCGACTTACTTTATGAAGATTGATAAGGTACGCTTCAAACGTAAAGTAGTACCCGGCGATACGCTTATTTTCAAGCTCGAATTGCTGGAACCTATCCGTCGCGGTATTGTAACCATGCTGTGCCAGGCTTTTGTCGGCGATATGCTGGTTACCGAAGGCGAGTTGATGGCTCAAATTGTAAAAAATAAATAACATTCATGTAGTTTAAAACTAAACTCGATGAGCTTAACAAATATACACCCTAATGCAAAATTAGGAAAGAACGTAACAGTAGGTTCGTTCACTACTATAGCCGAACACGTTGAAATCGGCGAGGGCACCTGGATAGGCTCCAACGTAACAATCATGGACTACGTGAAAATCGGTAAGAATTGCAAGGTGTATCCGGGGGCTGTTATTGGCGGCGAACCGCAAGATCTGAAATTTCAAGGTGAAATAACGCATGTAGAAATCGGTGATAATACGACTTTGCGCGAGTATGTAACCGTTAACCGCGGCACCGCTGCCAGCGGTAAAAGCATTACAAAAGTAGGCAACAGCTGCCTGCTGATGTCCTACGTGCACGTAGCGCACGACTGCCGCGTGGGCGATAATGTGATCCTTGCCAGCTACGTAGGCTTGGCAGGCGAAGTAGAAGTAGATGATCACGCTATTATCGGAGGTTCATCGGGCGCGCACCAATTCTGCCGTATTGGCACACACGCCATGATTTCGGGAGGCTCAATGTTTAGTAAAGATGTACCGCCCTATGCATTGGCCGGCCGCCGGCCGCTGACATTCGGTGGTATCAACATCATTGGGTTACGCCGCCGGAGATTCAGCAATGAACAAATTCAAAATATCAGCGATATTTATAAAGTGATTTACTACAGCGGGCTCAATACTACCGATGCGTGCAAAAAAATTGAAGAAACATTTCCTGCAAGTACCGAACGCGATACCATCTTGAATTTTATCCGCACTTCAAAACGCGGGATCATCAAAGGTGTAGCAAATGGCGGCTCTGTTGACGACGAAGAATAAAACGGAAAGAGAATAAATACGATTTATTCTCTTTCTTCCACAATTAACAAAAATCCTTTACCTTTGGGTATTTCAATAGGTTGATTCGGTTGAAATGTTTGCTCATCCTGGAAATTTTTAACAGCAGGAGCATGTATAACAACCTTATCTGCCATTATTCCCAATGCTTCCCAATCAATATTTAACAATACCGGCACATTGGTTTTTGCCCAACTGGCCACGGCTATAACAGATTGCTTGTTGCCTTTATATACTGTGGCTTTTACGGAGTCTGATGCTACACTCACCGGATTACGTGCATCCCAGTAACCGATAAAATCTTTGTCGGCAATACGGTAGTCATCCCAGAATTTCCAAATAGGATCGGGCGGTACACGAGTAGCCAATGCACGGGTAGTAATACCATACACCATGCCCCGCCATTGATTGCCGCTGCGTTGCAACATCTGCCCTGTAATACCGTAAGGAATACCGCAGATTTCGACCAGCCAATGGTCGGGCATTTCGTCATAATTACGACCTTCGCCAATCCACGCGAGGTCGAAGTAGGGCAGCATATCCATGTAGAGGTTGTAGCTGTTGGCCCACGAACCCTCGGGGCAGAAATGGTTCCAACTGTGCAGGTCAATACGCCCGGCCGGACGATAATGGTCAATTATTTTACGCGCCCGCCGGAGCGTTGTGCGGTCGAGGGCGCTATCATCAATATATACGCCATCAATTTTTAGCTCGCGGCACATGTAGTCCAGCCCGCCGATGTAAAAATTATTCATCCGGCTATCGGGAGTGGTAATTACTGAAATATCACGCATCCCTTCGTAAGGAGGCATGGTCAGTTCGGCCACCCAGGCCTGCAAATAGTTTTTGCGCAAGTTGTCCATACACCACTGGTCGGGTTTATCATGCAAATATGTTTTGCTGGTGTTGCCGGGCCCCGGATAGATCACTTCTCCGGTCATGCTCCAGAAGGCCCAAAATTCGGGACAATTCACGGTTATTTCACGGGTAGTATAATATAATTTAAGCCGGATGTCATTTTCGTGCGACAGATTGGTAACACGTATCAACGAATCAACATTCGTGGCATTGAGCGGATAATTAATATACGGGTAAAAATTATTGGCATGATGTATATTGGCTATATTAGCACCCGATTTCTTAATATCTTCGACACATTGTGCCACCGAATGCATACTGGTCGCACGCGGGTGTGAATAGCGATCGGCAAAATTTTTCTGTTTGTCATAACGTTTCATGGGTGTTACCAACAACTCCAAATCGAAATGCAATGTGTCTTTTTTTTGCAACTGCCGCTCTCCACTGTAGGCCGTTGCTTTGACGATACTTTCATCAGTACTAAAGCGAAAACCACCTTTGCCATTATTGCCCCACGACTCCGGCAGGTTAAGTTTTCCATAGTGGTAGTACACATTGAGGAGTGGCGCTTTGTAATTATTGTCTTTAAATTTCAAGCGGACTCCGCCGTTCATGTGGCCAAGCCAGATGGCATCCTGATCGAGGCTGTCGACTTGCCATTTCCAATCGAGGCTTTGTGGACGGTAACCTCCTTTGAGGCCCATACCCATCGCATATTCGGCTTGCTTGTCGGGCATTTCGAAGTCAAGCCGGATGTCTTTTATCTTTATTTTCTTCTTGCCGATTACTTTCAAGTCAAACCGTGAGAATCCATCGAATTCGCTCACCGCATCGCATACCAGTGTAACTTCAGGCGATTGTGAAGTACATTGCCATTCTATGCGTGAAGGTGTTTGCCGGGTATAATTAATAGTACCTGCTTTCAATTTTACCTCCTGCTCATCGTTCAGAATAATCCGGAAAATAAACGGGGCTGCCAGTAGCTCTTGTCCTTTGGTATCAATTATATCGTTGGCGCCGGTAAAATACGATTTGATTTGAGCAGGCAATCCATTTTCACCTAATTCTATTTCGCGGCCGGTAATTTTTAACTGGTTACCGGTGCGGGCAATGGGCTGGTATTCCTTAGTTACGTTTTCATCTATGCCTGATGTATTATTTAACCACTGAAGACGAGCCAATGTAGCAGGATCGCCAATCCCTCCATCAGATGATGATGCATTCTGCACGCGGAATTCTACCGGTACTACTTTGCTTATCTTACCGTTAATGATAACTTCGACATGTGAAGTGTATATATCTGGAACGCCACTGAGTTGTACGCCTATCCAAAGAGGTTGCAAAGTGCCTTTCGGAACATTGATATTTTTGATGAATGCATTACCTTTATAATCTACACCTTCGGTATTGAAACAGGTAAAACGCGAGGCATTGAAAGTATTGTTTTTCCCTTGTAGCGGATAGAATGCCACGCGAAGTGTTTTAATATCTTCGTTAAGGGCAATGACGGCAATTTGAAAAACAAAAAATTCATTTTGATTTACTGCTGCACTGAATTTTTTATTACCGGAAAGCCACGACGATGGAATAGAATCGTTGAATTGTAACGGATTTTCGCGGGTTTCTGAAAACAATACGAATTTTTCTTTAGAAGCTAATGCCGAAACGGGGACTAATTTTTCTTTTGGTTGAGCATAACCTGCTACTACAGCTAATAATAAAAGAATCGTAAAAGATAAATTTTTCATGAGCAATTGGTTTTGTTGCAAAGATACGAAAAAGCACAATAAATTTGGTTTTTAAAAATAAATTCCTACTTTTGTTGCGAGTAACGTTCTTTTATAGTTGATATTATTCTACTCAAGAAATCTCGAAAATTTCGTGTAAAACCAGAATAAATGATGCTTTCGTATGAAAACGTGAGCTTTTCTTAATCGTTTTACAGGTATTCGAGAACCTCTTGAGTGAAGAAGTAAAGTTCACGTTTCTTTGTTTCATTACATGGAAGAAATGATGAATAAGGCAGCGAGAATGAATTCGTGGCAAGGGGTTGTTTAAGTAGTGGAGGAAGTTGGTTAAATATGTTTGTTTGTGTTGTTACAGGCCAACTTCTAACACTACAACAATATAAACTAAAAAATTAGTTAAAATTTAAACCAAAATAATTATGCAAAAAATCTATTATTTAGTATTTGTAATGCTGTATAGCATTCCCGGCCATGCAGCCAATTGTGTAACGACCACACAAGTGAAAGCTAACTACAAAACACAGCAGGTTACATTCAAACTGACCTGGATAGGCTGCAATGGTACCACTCATTTG
>JAVBNJ010000069.1:0-18694 GCA_031551625.1 Bacteroidales bacterium
ATGTGATGCTCTCGCCGCAGTAAATACTATAGGAATCCTGTGCTTGTGCTGCCACTGCAATATAGAGCAAAGTGGCTAAAATAAAAAAATGTTTTTTCATATTTGTAGTAGTTTTATTGATTTTTTAAAATTCGTAATGCCGGTGCACTTCCTGTACATAGCAAAATGGCGGCTGTACTGGCTTTGCAGTTAACAATACCCGGGCATTTTGTTTCGTCGGTAATTTTTGTGTAAAATTTATTCCCGGTGTTGTAAAATGTATAAGGGGCCGTATTGATAGTAGTAATACTGCCGCCGCTATCAGTCAACAAAAATGGCGGAGTGCCGTGCAGCACTACCTTATTAATTTCTGTACTCGACGGAAATTGTAAGTTTGGCGGATAGTCGGTTGCAGAAGCACAAAAACTGAATTGCTTATCGGTTATATTTAATTTTAATGTCACACGGGTGCGGAATTGTTGGTTGGTCTGTCGTTTACTACCGTGTACCCATACCCCGGAAGTATTACCCGGTTCAAAGTAATAAGCCGGCGTGTAGCTGGCGCTGCTGCCGTTATTGGTAACTGTGGCAGCACTCAACCCAGCACGGGTCCAGCTACCCTTGGATCCGTTTGCATTTACCGGCTGGTAATCGACAAACACCCACACTGTGTCGCGATGATTGGCCGTGCGCGAACTCCACGACAAGTCGAAGGACACGATCTTGCTGCCATAATTATCGACTTTTGAGTTAGCAATAGTCACGCTGCTTTGCGCGCTGACCGTTAAGTTTGCCAACATAATTGTTAGTAAAAAAATTTGTTTCATAGTTGTGTATTTTAATTAACTAATTTTTTAGTTATTATTGAAATTGCTTCTCAGCAGCTATTGGGGTTGTTTTACGATACAAACAAACACGATACAAATTTTATAAAGCAACCCCTGCTGCAAATTTTTATTCGCAGCCTACACCGTTTCAGTCTGTGCAATTCGCTTAATCTGCGGGCATAAAAAGAAACGTGGACTGTAATTTATTCCAACATGAGGTTCTGCATTACCCAACCAGTAAATAAACTAACATCCACGTTTGCTGTGAAAGCTATTCTTACTAGTTGTTGAAATTTTGCAGATTTCATGTTAAAGACAAGAAGCATTTCGCTTCTTTTACCATACATTAAAGAACATCCTGATTTATTGCAAATGTAAAACAAAAATTTTAATTGACAAATAGAAAAGTGTTAAAGTTTGTTAAAATAGCTATCTTTGCATAAATTTTATGAGCGATGAGTTCAGAAGGGCATCATTCATAATTCATAACTAAAAACATGTCTGTAGAAGGAAAGAAAAAAGTGGTGACAACCCACTCGCTATACGAAATGAAACAGCGTGGCGAAAAGATTGCCATGCTTACCGTATATGATTATACAATGGCGCGTATCATGGATACGGCGGGTGTCGATATTATGCTGGTGGGCGACTCGGCGGCCAACGTAATGGCCGGCTACGAAACCACGTTGCCCATTACGCTCGACCAAATGATTTATCATGCACAAAGTGTGGTGCGGGCGGTCAAAAACCCAATGGTGGTGGTCGATATGCCTTTCGGTACATATCAAGGCAACTCTAAGGAAGCGCTGTCGTGCGCCATACGCCTGATGAAAGAGAGCGAAGCCGATGCCGTGAAACTCGAAGGCGGTGCTGATGTTATAGAATCCGTACGCCGTATTCTCTCGGCAGGCATCCCCGTGATGGGCCATCTGGGCCTTACGCCGCAATCGATTCTGAAATTCGGTACCTATTCCGTACGTGCCAAAGAAGAAGAAGATGCCAAACGCCTGATCGATGATGCACACTTGCTCGAAGAAGCCGGCTGTTTTGCCATTGTGTTAGAAAAAATTCCTGCAACTCTAGGTGCACAAGTGGCCAAAGAATTGCGCATTCCGTTGATTGGCATTGGTGCCGGCAATGGTGTAGATGGGCAAGTGTTGGTGTCGCATGATATGCTGGGTTTGAATAAAGAATTTTCGCCACGCTTCCTGCGTCGCTACCATAACCTCTACGACGAGATGCAGCAAGCGTTTCAGCATTATGTGAAAGATGTGAAGTCGGGCGATTTTCCAAGCGATAAAGAGCAGTACTAGAAATTAGAATTTCAAAAATAAAAAATTAGAAATGTTGTTTGAATAGATGGCAGAACAAGCAAGCAATAATCAACGAGTACCACTTTCCTATAAAGAAACAGAAGGTCTTATATTGTATGAAGACAATCACATCATTGCTATAAACAAGCGGGTGGGCGACATTGTACAGGAAGACAAAACCGGCGACACGTCGCTCGACGAACACCTGAAAGCATTTATTAAAGAGCGCGACAACAAACCCGGCGGCGTATTTATCGGTGTGCCACATCGCTTAGACCGCCCTGTGAGCGGTGTTATCCTGTTTGCCAAAACCAGTAAGGCATTAGAGCGGTTAAACGATATGTTTAAAGACGGCGAAATGCACAAAACCTATTGGGCTATTGTGCACGACCGACCGTCGAAAGATACTGCCTTGCTCACCCACCACCTGCAACGCAACGAACGGCAAAACAAATGCTATGCCTTTGCAGGCCCTGTGCCTCGCTCGAAAGAAGCGCGGTTGCAATATACATTAATTGACAGTGGCGAGAATTATTACTTGCTCGAAGTAAAATTATTTACCGGCCGCCATCACCAAATACGTTGCCAGTTGGCGGCTATCGGCTGTCCCATAAAAGGTGACCTGAAATACGGTGCCCGCCGTTCCAACCACGATGGCAGTATCTCGCTGCATGCCCGTTGCATTTCGTTTATACATCCCGTCAAAAAAGAACCGGTTACAATCGTAGCACCGGTGCCCGACGACAACCTCTGGAAATGGTTTGAAGCAAGGCAGCAAGCGCAACAAGTGGATTAAAAATTGCAACAAGCGCAACATTAATCCTATCGTTAAAAACGACTCTTCTTTTCGTTATAGTAGCGACCTACTTCTTTGTTCAAGCAAATGCAAGGCTCTTGCCAAGGTCGCGCACATTAAAATTATTGTGACTGAATTGGAAGTTATTATTTCGCATACTATTTAGTTTTACTATTACAAACATCCGATTTGCTTCGTCTCTTCACGAATTACACGGCTCAGCACAATAAGAGCCAGCACATTGGGTATAACCATTAATGCATTGAAAATATCGGAAAAGTTCCACACGACTTCGAGCGTTGTAGTAGCCCCAACGAAAACCAGAATAACCCAGACAATACGATATAAGAGAAGCCCTTTACCTCCCGTCAGGTATTCGAGACAACGTTCCCCATAATACGACCATCCAAGCAGGGTGGAAAAAGCGAAGCATACCAGGCTGACAACAATAAATACGTTCCCCAATGGAATAGTACTGAATGCCTGGTACGTAATCTGCGAGCCCTTTAAGCCGGCAAATACGTCCGGCATTTTTAACATGCTGCTCACCACCACAACGCCGGTAAGCGCACATACTACCACCGTATCCCAAAAGGTACCGGTCATTGACACCAAACCCTGTTCGGCCGGAACATTTGTTCTGGCCGCCGCTGCTGCAATAGGTGCAGAGCCCATCCCCGATTCGTTCGAAAACAACCCGCGGGCTATCCCATAGCGGGCGGCCAGCATAAAACCACCGCCCAGAATACCACCGCCTACTGCCGCCGGTTCAAAAGCGCATTTAACAATTAACGAAATAGCCGGAACTATAAAATTGTAATTGAGCAGAAGCAACAGTAAACAACCTGCAATGTACAGTACAGCCATCAGGGGTACAAGCTTATTGCATACGGAAGCAATGGATTTGATACCGCCTATAATAACAATAGCTACAAGGAATGCGGCAACCAGCCCGGAAATCCAGGTTGGTATATCTGTAGCTTTATTCAGCACATCGGAGAATGAATTGGCTTGCGCCATGTTGCCGATGCCAAACGAAGCCAGTACTGCAAACACACAAAACGCACCGGCCAGGAATTTTGATTTGACACCTTTTTCCAATGCATACATCGGGCCGCCAAGGTAAGTCCCCTTGGGGGTAACACTCCGGTATTTCACAGCCAGTACCGCTTCACCGTATTTTGTAGCAATACCGAAAATACCGGTAACCCAACACCAGAAAATAGCCCCCGGACCGCCAAGCGTGATGGCCGTGGCCACTCCCACAATATTACCTACTCCAATTGTTGCCGCCAAGGCAATCATCAACGAGCTGAAGTGCGACACATCGCCTGGTTTGGTCGCATCGGATTTTTTAAATGACAACCGGATTCCTTTCCCCACATACCGTTGAATGAATCCGGTGCGAAATGTAAGGAATACATGGGTTCCCAACAAGACAACTATCATAAACCAACCCCACAAAAAGGTATTGGCTTCCGACAGAAGTTGTGAAAAAAAGTTTGTCATATTTCTAATGGTTAGATTTTAAGGCAATAAAAATAATAATTATTGTTGAAAGTAGAAAATAAATACCGGTAAAAGTGATTCGTTTTTATTGCTACCTTTGTAAAAAAATATTAATTGTACAATATGAAACTTTCTAAAACCCTTATCACCACACTGATTATTGTAGGTATCGTCTTAATCATTGCTCTCTGGGCGACCAGCGGCTATAACGGGCTTGTGCGCGCCGACGAAAACGCGGTTAAAGCATGGTCGCAAGTCGAAAATGTGTACCAACGCCGCGCCGATCTTATCCCGAACCTGGTGGCTACCGTAAAAGGCTATGCCAAGCACGAGAGCGAGACATTGGAAGCCGTTGTCGCAGCCCGTTCCCGCGCTACGCAAGTAACAGTTGACCCGAACAAACTGGATGCAGAGAGCCTTCAAAGATTTCAACAAGCGCAAGGCGAACTAAGCGCCGCATTGGGACGCCTGTTGATGATTACCGAAAACTACCCCGACCTCAAGGCCAATCAGAATTTCCTGCAATTACAGGCGCAGTTGGAAGGTACAGAAAATAGAATTGCAGTGGAGCGTAAAAATTTCAACGAAGCGGTGCAAACCTACAATGTGAAAGTTCGCCGTTTCCCCACCTCTATGATTGCCGGCCTGTTCGGCTTTGAAAAGAAAGCTTATTTCGAAGCGCAACCGGGCAGCGAAACAGCGCCTAAAGTAGAATTTTAATTATGAGCACAGCAAAATTGTTCTCGAAAGAACAGCGCCTTTCCATTGTGGATGCCATCAAAGCTGCCGAGAAAAAAACATCGGGCGAGATACGGGTACACATTGAGGGAAAGTGCCGCGGCGAAGCCACCCACCGGGCTGTCCGGTGGTTTCATCAACTCCGGATGGACAACACACAAGCCCGCAATGGTGTGCTAATATACCTTGCCGTACACTCGCGCAAGTTTGCCATTATTGGAGACGAGGGTATCAACAAGGTGGTACCCGAAGGCTTCTGGGACAATGTAGCAAAACGGATGCAAGAGGCGTTTACTTCGGGTCAATTTGTAGAAGGAATTATGTTGGGTATTTCGGAAACCGGCCGGTTGCTGAAGCAGTACTTCCCTTACACCACCGATGATATAAACGAGCAGCCCGACGATATTTCGTTTGGTAATTAATACTGTTACACATTCATCCAAAATGAGAAAATTATTATTTATAACCAGCTGTTTGCTGTTTCTTACAAGTGGGGAACATATCTGGGGACAGGTACCGAACCGCCCTGAACCACCCCAACTGGTGAATGATTTGGCCGCATTGTTTTCGGCACAGGAGCAAGCAGCTTTTGAAAACACGCTACGGATTTTCAACGATACCACTTCTAATCAAATTGTAATTGTTACGGTCAACGATTTGGGCATGTATACGGCCGCACAGTTCGCCTACGAAATAGGAGAACAATGGGGAGTGGGGCAACAGAAATTCAATAACGGGGTGGTTATCTTAATCAAGCCGAAAATCGGTAACAGCTACGGCGAAGCTTTTATTGCCACCGGCTACGGCTTGGAAGGAGTACTTCCCGATGCCACTTGCACCGAAATTGTAAATAACGAAATGATTCCTTATTTCCGCCACAACGATTATTATGGCGGCGTTAAAGCAGCGCTGGATGTACTACTTCCGATTGTGGCCGGAGAATATAGCTATAAAAATTACAACCGGCCAAACATGACCGGCCTGTATATTTTTATCGGATTATTTGCACTGTTCTTCCTGTTAGTAATAATCGCTATTATCAAAGGCGGCAATAATAATCACATGTCGTCGGGGCGTCGGGGCAATGGCGATTTATGGAAAGGTATCTTGCTCGGGAGTATGCTCTCCGGCGGAAGCCGGAACAGTGGTTCGTCATGGGGCGGTTCGTCCGGAGGCAGCTTTGGCGGATTCGGCGGCGGTAGTTTCGGCGGCGGCGGCGGTGGTGGCCGTTGGTAAGTGCGCCTAGTGTCTCGTCGCCAAGTGGATTAAAGTCGGTAACTTGGGCTTTATAGTCTGCTTCGGCTTTTATTTCGTAGAATAAGTTTAGTACCGCTGTAAGAAAATTTAAAAACAAATGATATCGAGTAATTACATGAAAAAATCAAACAACCTCCGGCCATTCGTATTAGCAATGAGTTTGATGATAGGCTGTACTTTTCTATCAAGCTGTACTTCACAAAAGTTTACTGTTTCTCAAGTAAAGCAAGGTAAGCAGCTTCATGATGCGAGCAAAGCGACTACAAGTTTTTACCTCAATGTCTTTGTAAGGAAAGATGAAAAGACGAACACAGGGTGGGCAGTATTGTATACCGATAGTACTAACATTTATTTCGGAGATGTTATTAAGAAAGGACTATTTACAAAAGAAGAAACATTAACTGAATTATACAAAATTCCTATTGTGGAAATGGAAAGAGATATCCCGCTGTGGAGGGCTGATAACCTGCAAGAAGAATTATTTTTCAAAATTATGGGATATGTAGCGCCTTCATATTCTATATATGCTGATGGAATAGACGTAACGATTGTTAATCAAAATGACAGTGTAACTTACCGGATGGAAGGAGTCGATCTGCTTGCGCTACGTAGGCATTTCAATCTTTTAGATCTTCTTCCTTTTAGATTGGCTGATGTAATAATCGGCAAAGGTCACCGTTATAAAGTATTCATAATAACGGATAGTAATTTCAATATTCTGAAACTGGAGGATGAATTGCGCAACGAGTTGCAGTTTGCTCATAGGAATTTCAATATTCCGAAACTGGAGGATTAAAATCAAATGTTGTTTAAATGAAGAATGTACCGACAGCTCACTTGTGCCTGCTTAGCAGGCAGACATCGGTTATTTCAGATGTATCATCTACATTGGCTTTTATTTCATAAGATGGTTTCACATGCAGCAAGCCCGTGAACAAAGATGTAGAAAACTAAAGGTGAAAAATATAAACAACTTAAAATAAAACTAATTATGAAATTTAGCAACGTGAGACTATTGGTCAATGACTACAAAAAATGTTTCAAATTTTACACCGATAAACTCGGATTAGAACCTGCGTGGGGAGATGAAGAGGGCTGTTATGCCTCTTTCAAAGTAGCCGAAGGGATAGAAGGTTTTGCCCTATTTGTTTCTGATTTTATGGCTCCGGCAGTGGGTAATGCCGAAAAAACACAACCGGCCGGATACCGTGAAAAATCAATGATATCTTTTGAAGTGGAAAATGTGGATGAAACCTATCGAACGCTTCAAATTAAAGGCGTTGATTTTATAAACCAACCCACCGATATGCCCGATTGGGGAATGCGGGTTGTTCATTTACGAGATCCTGAAGAAAACCTGATTGAACTTTTCACGCCTTTGAAAGTAGAGAAAATAAATTAAGCCGTTTCAAGTGCCGTTGTCCGGGCGAGTTCTTTTCAACAGGCAGCAGTACGCCCGAAACGTTGCATTATTTCCGTTGTAATTCTTCTTCGAAATAGTTGCGCAGCCACCCTTTTACTTCATTCATGTCCACCGGATGGCCTGTTTCTTTTTGAATAGAAGTAACGCCTTTGTCCACAAAACCGCAAGGATTGATGTGGTTGTAGTACGTTAAATCCGTATTTACATTCAAGGCAAAGCCGTGCGTGGTAATAAACCGTGAAGCATGTACGCCAATGGCGCAGATTTTCCGTGCGGTCGGTTTATCGGAATCTATCCACACGCCTGTGGCGCCCTCCAACCGTTCGGCCATAATACCATAGTGCTGTAACGTGCGGATAATTACTGCTTCGATTTTAAAAATATATTCTTTCAATCCAATGCGCAAGCGTTCCAAATCCAGAACCGGATAGCCGACAATCTGCCCGGGTCCGTGGTAGGTAATATCCCCTCCCCTATCGACATGGTAATACGTGGCGTTTATACGTTTTAAAAACGCATCACTAATTAAAAAATTACTGGTTTTACCATTGCGCCCAAGCGTATATACATGCGGATGTTCACAAAAAATAATTTGCGATACGCTTTCTTCCGGCGTATCTTTCAATGCCAATAGTTGGGCAGCAATGTCACGCTGCTCGTCCCACGCCTGCTGATAATCTATTAATTCCCAATCAACGAATTTCATTTGAACTCTTTTTGTCCACGAATTACACGAATAACACGAATTTTTTAAGAACAAAAAAACTACAGAAATATTACACAAATTATTTTTTGCTTGCAAAGCAAGTAATTAGTGTCATTCTCATTTAGTGTCTCAATGTACATCTCAATTCGTGAAATTAGTGTAATTCGTGGATGAAATTATAACTTTATCTTAGAATGTACAAAACTTTGCTCAGCCATATACGACGAACGCACAAGTGGGCCGCTTTCGATATTATCGAAGCCCATTGCCACGCCTTCCTTTTTGTAGATTTCGAATTGTTCGGGCGTTACATAATCGGCCACCGGAATATTATTTGTGGTCGGTTGCAAGTATTGCCCGATGGTAAACAAACGTACGCCTGCATCGCGTGCATCGCACATGGTTTGCAGCACTTCTTCGGGCGTCTCACCCAATCCTACCATGATTCCCGTTTTGGCAATAGCTTCACTATCGGCTATGTATTTCAACACTTCCAGACTTCGACGATAGTCTGCCCGTGAACGCACTTGCGAGCTAAGCCGTTCAATGGTTTCGAGATTGTGGCCGATGATATGCGGTTTAGCCGCAATTACTACATCCATCAATTCCTGTTTGGCATCAAAGTCGGGAATCAGCAGCTCTACAATTGTTTGTGGATTTTTCTCGCGAATGGCAGCTACTGTAGCCGCCCAATGCGCCGCGCCCTGATCGGGCATATCATCACGGTCAACCGACGTTATCACACAATGCTTGAGTTGCATCAGACGGATACTTTCGGCCACTTTCTGCGGTTCAGCCGCATCGGGAGCCAGTGGTTTACCGGTTTTAGTAGCGCAGAATTTACACGAGCGCGTGCAAATATCGCCGAGTATCATAAACGTAGCAGTACCGCAGCTCCAGCATTTTCCGATGTTCGGGCATTTTCCGCTGCTGCAAATAGTGTGCAGGTTATTATCTTCAACAATCTTTCGAACTGTTGCATATTGCGGGCTTTCACCCAAATTCAATTTTATTTTCAACCACGAAGGTTTTCTTTCTATACTTTTTTTGTCCACGAATTACACTAATTTCACGAATTATTAATTATAAACTTACGCCATCAAAATTTCACGAATTATTGCGCTTTGCGCAATCTTGAAATTTTGGAATCATGAAATCATTGAATTATTTTCGCCATCGCAAGCGCCAACGCATCACACCCGGCTACCTTGTCGGCAGTGGGGTTACCAAACACTTCCACAGCTTCGGCAACCTGCGGCCATGCAAGGTCTTCCACGGTTTTGAGGATACGCTTCGCACCGCCGCCATTCCAGCTACCGGTACCGAATACGCCTACCTGCTTATTTTTCGGGGCAATGTGTTCCAGTTCGGTACACAATTGTTCCATCATCGGGTGGGCATGACCGTTGTAGGCACAGCTTCCGAGAATCAAACCTTTATATTTCCAAATTTCACTTAGGATAAACGATACGTGTGTTTTCGACACATCGAATACACGTACTTCGCGGATACCTTGTTCGGTCAAGCGGCGAGCAATGTAGTCGGCCATTTTTTCGGTATTTCCGTACATGGATGCAAAAGCGATAACGACACCTTTCTCCGATTCATACGAACTGTATTTGTCGTACAAATCGACAATTTTTGACGGATGGCGCCTCCAAATGAGGCCATGCGTGGGGCAAATAGTACAGACCTGTATTCCGTTCAATTTTGCCAACGCTTTTTGCACCATATTGCAATAGGGACCTACAATATTGGAGAAATAGCGGCGCGTTTCGCTTTCGTAGTAATCGGTATTCACTTCGTCATCGAAAATACCGCCTTCGAAAGCGCCGAACGAACCAAAGGCATCGCCCGTGAACAACACTTTTTCGGTCGAGTCGTAGGTCATCATGGTTTCGGGCCAGTGTACCCATGGTGTCATCACAAATTGTAATTGGTGGTGTCCGAGGTCAAGCGTAGAACCGTCTTTCACTTCCAGCAAATGATCCGTGATGCCGAAATACGACTCCAGCATTTTAAATGTTTTGGCATTACCCACTACCTGAATAGCCGGGTAGCGGCGCACCAGCGCACCGATCATGCCGGCATGGTCGGGCTCCATGTGGTTAATAATTACATAATCCAATGTACGCCCTTGCAGCACCTTTTCCACCTGATCCAAATAATCGGCAGACACAACAGTGTCAATCGTATCGACCAACGCCGTTTTATCATCGGTTATTAAATAAGAATTATAGGCTACGCCTTGCGGCAATGGCCACATATTTTCGAACAGGTGTTTGCGGCGATCGTTTGCACCCACCCAATATATTTGTTC
The DNA here is from genome assembly GCA_031551625.1 of Bacteroidales bacterium. Classification (GTDB taxonomy): domain Bacteria; phylum Bacteroidota; class Bacteroidia; order Bacteroidales; family UBA932; genus JAVBNJ01. The sequence goes on from JAVBNJ010000069.1 coordinate 10,869, forward strand.
TGCTACTTTTACTTGAAAATTCATATGTAGTGTATTAAAAAAGTTTACAAAGATACTAATTTATAAAACTCCTCTTCTCCGATTATTTTCACACCTAGCTTTTCGGCTTTGTCGAGCTTGGAACCACCTTTGTCGCCGGCCAATAAATAAGAAGTTTTGCCGGACACGGCGCTACTCACGGTGCCGCCGTGTTGCTCGATAATTGTTTTAAAATCGTCGCGCGGACGACTAAGCGTACCGGTAATCACAAAAGACAAGCCGGCAAGCGAATCCGATAACTGTGCCCGGGCTTCGGCTTCCATACGAACACCCGCATGGCGCAAGGCTTCTACAATTTTACGATTATCTTCGTCGGCAAAATAAGCGATAATACTTTTGGCAATACGTTCGCCGACTTCGTCGATTTCGAGCAATTGTTCTTCGGAAGCGCTTGCCAACGTATCAATAGAGCGCATGGCATCCGCTATTTTACGGGCGGTAGTTTCACCTACATATCGAATACCTAATGCCAACAGCACTTTCGAGAAAGGGATGTTTACCGAATCGGCAATGCTCTTAATCAGGTTTTCGGCCGACTTCTCGCCCCACCCTTCGAAGTGCTGTAAGTCTTCTTTTTTTAATTTGTATAAATCGCCGGCATTTTTGATCAACCCTTTGCTGAACAACAATTCCACGGTGGCTTCGCCGGCTGTAATATTCATGGCCTTACGGCTCACGAAGTGTTCAATTCGTCCCAAAATTTGCGGCGGGCAGTGCGCATCGTTCGGGCAATAGTGTTTTGCCTCGCCTTCGTCGCGGATTAACTCCGCCCCGCATTCGGGGCAATGGGTAATGTATTCAAAAGGCTTACTATGGGCAGGACGTTGCAATTTATCGACACCCACTACCTTCGGAATAATCTCACCGCCTTTTTCGACAATCACTTTGTCGTGCAGGCGAATATCGAGCAATTCCATCTGATCGGCATTGTGCAACGATGCGCGTTTCACAGTCGTTCCCGCCAGTTGCACGGGTTGCAGATTCGCCACCGGTGTAATGGCGCCGGTGCGCCCCACTTGAAAGTCAACCGACAGCAGTTCGGTAACGGCTTGTTCGGCTTTGAATTTAAACGCGGTCGCCCAGCGTGGCGATTTAGCGGTCATGCCCAACCGGCGTTGTTGGGCATAGGAATTTACTTTTATAACGACACCATCGGTGGCGTAGGGCAAGGACTTACGCGCTTCGTCCCAATGATTGATATACGCAAAAATCTCCTCAATTGTACGGCATTTTTTAAAATGGTCGGACACATGAAAACCCCATTTACGGGCGTGTTCCAAACTTTCGTAGTGGGTTTCGAAAGGCAGGCTGTCGCCCAGCAAATAGTATAAAAAGCAATCCAGCCCGCGGTGTGCCACTTCTTTACTGTCCAGCAATTTCAACGAACCGGCGGCCGCATTGCGCGGATTGGCAAATGGCGTTTCTCCGTCTACTTCACGTTCATGATTCAAGCGCTCGAATGCCGCGAACGGCATAAAAATTTCGCCACGTATTTCAAATTCAAGCGGAATGCCATGCCCGTGTAGCTGATGCGGAATACTTTTAATGGTTTTTACATTCAACGTTACATCGTCGCCTTTTTCGCCATCGCCACGTGTCACAGCTTGGTGCAAGCGGCCGTTCACATAAGCAAGACCAATTGCAGTACCATCAAATTTGAGCTCGCAAACATATTCCGGCTCGCTATCCAACGTTTTGCGCACACGGTTGTCGAACTCGCGCAATTCTTCGAGCGAGTAGGTGTTGCCGAGCGACATCATCGGGTATTTGTGCTTCACTTGCACAAATTCTTTGGTAATGTCGCTACCCACATATTGCGTGGGTGAGTCGGAAGTTACCAGTTGCGGAAATTTTTTTTCGATACCGGTCAACTCCTGCAACAACAAATCGTACTCGAAATCGGTAATCGACGGCCTGTTTTCTACATAGTAGCGGCGATTATGCTCTTCGATCGTTTTACGCAGTGTAGCGGCACGTTTGGTAGCTTCAACTAAATTCATTACTTCTTATTTTTATTCTTCCACAAAGTTCACAAAGGTTTAAACACAGAGGCACAAAGCCGCGGAGACACAGAGTTTTTTGACCTTCATTTTTTCACCCTATTAAACTTGTTCCCTTTCCCCTTTTCACCCTTGCCTTTCTTCAATAAATCCATCTTCGGCCAGGCATCGCGATTGGCCAATTCCCACGCTGTATAAAAAATCAGTTGTGTCCGTTTTTTCAACACCTCATAATTAATCAACTCTTCGGTATCGGTTGGCTTGTACAGGTCGTCGTGCAGGCCGCCGGTGTAATAGATTACCGGCACATAATGTTTCCCAAAGTTGTATTGGTCGGAAAATGTGTAGAACACATCGGAAAAAATTTCGCTGTTATAAAATGAATAATCTAAGCTGAGATTGATGCCCCGCAATCGGTTCAAGCTATCCGATATAGTTTGCAAATCGGAACTGGTGCGACCGGCGCCCACCAGCATCAAATAATCAGCTTGCCCATTCGGAGATCCTTCCACTCGCCCCACCGCATCAATATTGAGGTCAGCAATCGTTTGCCACATGGGGTACAGCGGGCATTTGCAATAGTAGGCAGATCCGGTCATTTCTTTTTCTTTGGCATCGAATGCAATAAAAATCATTGTACGGCGCGGGCGATAGTTGTTCTGCGCCATTGCTGAGAATGCTTGTGCCACTTCGAGCATGGCGGCCACGCCCGAGGCATTGTCATCGGCGCCGTTATACACCTTTCCATCGTACGTGCCCACATGGTCGTAGTGGGCCGACACCACCACAGCCTGGTCTTTCAAGTCTGTACCTTCAACTACACCGATTACATTCACCCCCGATACTTTGGTAGTAACAAATGCCTGGTAATAAGTAGTGTCGTAGGGCCTATGCATCTTCATTTTATCGAAACAGGCAGCAATGTATTCCGCTGCCATAAAAGCGCCGTCGGTACCGGTTTGCCTGCCCTGCAAGCTATCGGATGCAAGAATTTTGATGTGTTGCTGCAAATCGTTTTTAAGGATGGAAGCCGCAAAGTTGGGCAAATCGCTTTCCTGCGCAAAAGTTATGATGGGTAAAGAACAAAGAGCAAAAAAGATATATAATTTTATTTTTTTCATTTTTATTGTTGTAGCGTGCAAAGTTACGCATTTTTTGTATTTTTGCAGTATGTTAATATTTTCTTGATGATGCTTTTTCTTCGCCACCTACTGAAATGGATTATATATATAACGCTGGCGCTAATTGTGCTATCGATACTACAAGTACTTGCTTTCAAATGGGTGCCTGTGCCGCGTACCCCGCTTATGATTAGCCGGGCATGGGAATACCGCCACGACGAAGCTTTCAAAACCCACTACAACTGGACACCGCTCGACAAACTATCCAGGCAACTTCCATTGGCCGTCATTGCTTCGGAAGACAACCGGTTCGAAACACACAGCGGGTTCGACTGGGTAGAAATCGACAAAGCGCTTAATAAAGAAAAGCGGAAACGCCCGCGCGGCGCCAGCACTATTACGCAGCAAGTGGCCAAAAACGTATTCTTGTGGCAGGGCCGTTCGTGGCTGCGCAAAGGTATCGAGGCTTACTACACGGTGCTCGTAGAATTTATGTGGAGCAAGGAACGTATTATGGAAGTGTACCTCAATGTAGCCGAAATGGGGAAAGGTATTTATGGCGCCGAAGCAGCCGCACAAATTTACTACAAGAAACCGGCGACGAAATTAACATCTTCCGAAGCTGCAATGCTGGCGGCCTGCCTGCCGAGCCCCCTCAAACGCAATCCTACCAAGCCTACCTCCTACCTGAGGCAACGGCAACAAACCATTATGAGTTTGATGAACAAAATTGGACAACCGGAGTTTTTAATCCATTAAAAGAGAAAGATTATTTTTTTGTATTTTTGTAAGTTTAACGGAGTACTTAATTTGAACCTCAAAAAACATTACATATTTTTTCTGCTTCTATTCAGTATTGGCTTCACAGCACGAGCACAATACGATAAAGAATATTTTTTCTACCGGGGGCGCCAGTTCCTGATAGATAACAAGTATTCGCAAGCCATTACAAATTTCAATACGCTCATCAAAGCCGATACGTCATTGTACGAAGCGTACTTTTTCCGGGGTATCGCCAAGTATAACCTCAACGATTTTGTGGGGGCGCAAGCCGACTTTACAAAGGCTGTTACTATCAATCCGGTATTCACCGCGGGCTTTCACTACCGTGCTGTAACCGAAGGACGGTTGGGCAAGTACGACGCGGCGCTTAACGACCTGCAAACGGCTATCGAATTACGTCCCGGTTATTCGGGTTTGTACTTCACACGTGGAGTTACATATTTTCTCACCCAACAATTTGATAAAGCAATAAAAGATTTCAACCAGTTTTTGCGCTACGAACCGAAAGTGGGCGATGCATATTTGAACCGCGGCACAGCCTATTTATTTTTAAAGGATACGACGAAGGCGTTGGAAGATTATAACACCGCCATATTGCTAAGCAAATTCGACCCTGAAGTGTATGTTCGCCGCTCGCGCATTTATGCCTTACAGGAAAACAACGAAAAAGCATTGGCTGACTTAAACCAAGCCATCCGGCTGGACTCCACGAATGCATTCGCTTACTTCAACCGGGCATTGGTACGCTACAATTCAAAAGACATCAATGGAGCATTGGCTGACTTTCAAAAAGTGCTTGAGCAAGATGACGAAAATGCGCTGACCTACTACAACCGGGCGCTGGTGCGCTCGCAAATAGGTGACTACGATAATGCGTTGAACGATTACGAAAAGGTAATAGAAATAAATCCGAACAATGTATTGGCCTATTATAACCGGGCTGCGGTATACATTGAGCTGCACCGTTACCGCGATGCATTGCGCGATTACACAAAAGCAATCGAACTGTATCCAGACTTTGCGAATGCATACACCAACCGTTCGTATGTAAACTCAATGTTGGGGCGTATAGCGGCAGCCAAAGACGACCGAGATGTGGCGCAGCGAAAGATAAATGCCTACAAGTCGAACATGAGCGACAGTACGTTCTCGGCCTACGCCGATACAAGTAAGCAGTTCGGCAAGCTGCTGGCGCTGGATGCAGAGTTTGCAAAAAAAGATTTCAATGAAAATTTGTTGCAATACCGCAAGGTGGATGTACGATTGAAACCGCTGTACAAACTGATGATAGGAACTCCTACAACAGCCGATATGTCATTGTCGCGGCAATACTACAATGCAGCATTGGAAGAAATAAAACGCAAGGGGCGTTTCAAACTTACTATGGCTACTGAAGTCACAGCCGTTGATTTCAAGCAACTGGTGCGCAATGATTCGTTGGCAACCGAGGCGTTGGAGAACAACCCAACGGCGGAAGCGTATTTTGAAAAGAGCATTTTGCAATTCCAATTGCGTTACTATAACAGTGCATTAAATTATATTAACAAGGCCATAGAGCTGGAACCGGGTAATGCATTCTACTACCTCAACCGGAGCGTAATCCAAAGCGAGATGATTGATTTTATTGCATCAGTTGAAAATAATGTACAGGTATTGGCATTGGACAATACGTCGACAACACGGACCCGCCTATCGCAAGAAGTGAAAGTATATGACTACGAAGATGCTATCAGCGATTTGAACAAGGCGGCCAGGTTGATGCCCGATTTGGCATACGTGTATTATAATTTAGGAAACCTTCGTTGCATGTCCGACGCTATTCCGGAAGCCATCAGTAATTATACACAGGCTATCCATTTGTATCCCTACATGGGAGAAGCCTACTACAACCGCGGGCTTGTTCATATTTACCTGCGCGAGGTGGAGAAAGGCTGTATGGATATCAGCAAAGCCGGGGAACTGGGCATTGACGAGGCATATAGCGTGATTAAGAAATATTGTGTGAAAAAAGAATTATAAACAGGTGAAAAGGTAAAAGGGTACAAAGGGACAAGGGGCTTACGCCGCAAACCTTTTCACCCATTCTCCTTTTTGCCATTGAACCTTAAATAAAAAAACATGTACAACTTATTGAAAGGAAAGCGCGGATTGATTTTCGGCGCGTTGAACGACAAGTCCATTGCATGGAAAGTAGCAGAGCGTGCACACGAAGAAGGCGCGACATTTGTGTTGACAAATACGCCTGTATCCATGCGATTGGGAACGATTGATGAATTGGCAAAAAAGTGCGACACGGTTGTTATCCCGGCCGATGCAACCAAGGTGGAAGATCTGGAAAATTTAGTCAATAAAGCGCAAGAACATCTGGGTGGAAAACTTGATTTTGTATTGCACTCTATCGGCATGTCGCCCAACGTGCGCAAAGGCCGCACGTATGATGACCTTGATTATAATTTTTTCCAGCAGACGTTGGATATTTCGGCTATCTCGTTCCACAAATTACTGCAGGTGTGCCGTAAACAGGACGCAATTAACGAGTGGGGCTCTGTGGTAGCGCTGTCGTATGTGGCTGCACAGCGCACGTTGTATGGCTACAACGACATGGCCGATGCGAAAGCCGTGTTGGAGTCAATTGCACGTAGTTTTGGCTACATTTACGGACGTGAGAAAAATGTGCGCATCAACACTATTTCGCAATCGCCGACTATGACAACAGCGGGTAGCGGCATCATGGGTTTCGACAATCTGGTGGATTTTGCCGACCGTATGTCGCCGCTTGGAAACGCCAGTGCATTGGAATGCGCCGATTATGTAATCTCCCTGTTTAGCGACTTAACTCGCAAAGTAACGATGCAAAACCTGTTCCACGACGGAGGTTATTCGAGTATGGGTATGAGTTTCCGCGCCATGAAAATTTATAACGAAGGGTTGGAATACCGCGACGTGAAAAATGATTTGCGGAAGATAATCAACAAATAATTGTGACCGTGTCAAAGCCGGCTTGATTGTTATAATTAGGGGAATTAAAAAAGCCTTTAAATAATTAAAGGCTTTACTTTGGAGGTACCAAGCAGATTCGAACTGCTGTAATCGGTTTTGCAGACCGGTGCCTAACCCCTCGGCCATGGTACCAAAATTTTAAGGAGTGCAAAGATAGGCATTTTTCCGGATATACGAAAACTTTATGTAAATATCCAGAAATATTTTTTGAAAATTACCGTAAAATTGCTACCTTTGCACTCCATTTGTAAAAATGCGGGCCCTTAGCTCAGTTGGTTAGTAGCACTTGACTCATAATCAAGGGGTCGTTGGTTCAAGCCCAACAGGGCCCACAAAAAAACAAGCACTTATTGTAAAAAGAGGTGCTTGTTTTTTATTCTACTACACACAAACTACACACGTTAGTATTTACAAAAGCCGTTTTTGGCTAGTTTTTTACTTGTGAATTTTCTGCTATACAATTAATAATTATATATTTAATGTGATGTTGTTGATGAATTGGGCTTAATTATGAGAAATGAGTTTCAGCTGTTGTTTTGCGTACCTTTTAGAATCCCTTTGGAAACAAATATTTCAAAATAACTCATAAAAACATGAGATATCAAACCAATCCGCGCACAACGGGTGGGATAAAATATAAAAGCCGGTTCGGGAAAGGGGAATTATTAAACAATTCCTTTAGTAAGAATTTTTAAAACTATTTTACTCATTATCTAAGATTGAGTATAGTCGTTGTAATGCAGAGTAATACTCAATTTCATTATTAATATTCTTCTCCATATGCTCCAATTCGGAAATTACAGTAGAATTATTTTGGCATTTAGACCGTAATATTCCGCCAAAGAAATTGAAATCAAGAAAATTTCTTTTTGTAGATAACTTC
>JAVBNJ010000021.1:0-8221 GCA_031551625.1 Bacteroidales bacterium
AACGGAGTAATAATAGCCGATTATACGGCACCTATTCCGAATGTCCTGTCGTATGTAAAAGAGAGCTATCCGTTGGTTTGGGCAACTAATGCCGGTATGATAGAGGAAAATGTAAATCCTAATGCACTCAGGGTTTATTTCCGCGATATGGTAAAAAAGAAAGCCACTTACAGTGGGCATTTAACCTTGTTGTCGCCCACACAAGTTCGCTGGGAATTAGAAGATGATGAAGGGGATTATGGTATTGAAGAAGGGGAACCGTTGCCGCCGCCATCTGGATTTTCGGTACCAACGGATGTGGTAATGACGAAAATTCTGTAAACTTTGCCGGTAATGATGCAAATTATTTTTGATAAATCCACCAACCATTTTTGGCATCATTACCTACTTTATTGTTTTCTTTTCGCGCAGGTAAATAATCATCCCTTCAATGGGTTCGCTGCCGTTGAGCGCCGGATTGAACTTGCGTAGCGACGACAATTCCACTGCATAGCGTTGCGAAATTTGCCACATCGTTTCGCCTTGCTCGGCAACGTGCATCGGTTGCAGCTTGTCGGCCTTGCTTTTCTTTGATTGCAAATACACACGCTCGTCTTTTTCCAACGTCCGGTCGCTGCCGGCATCGTTATATTTAAGAATGCGTTTCAACTTTATGTCGTACTCGTTGGCAATGATTTCATAATTCTCGCCGGTACGCGCCAACACGTATTCTACATCGTTGTGCTCATATTTTTTGCGGCTAATATCAATGGTCATTCGCTTGCCCGATGGTGCTTCTGCTATCACCGGAACAGGGCGCGGCGTTTCAATTTCTATGGGAGTAGGTGGGAGCACTGCTTCTTCTACCACCACTACTTCTGTATCGTATTGGTAGAGTTGGTAGTCTTCAATAATCTTGATGAGCCGTTCGGCATATTCGGGATTGGTGGCATAGCCCGCTTTTTTCAACCCATGTGCCCAAGCCTTGTAATCCGTTGGTTCCAGCTCGAACAACGATTTGTAACGGTCGCGGTAGCGCAGGAAATCCGAATGGTCGCTATATGAACCTTCGGGTGTGGGGTATTTGCGGAAACATTCCTGTAATGCATCATCGTCGTGGAGGATACGCTCGCCTTCCCAGGCCTTGTGACACTTGATACCGAAATGGTTGTTGGCTTCTATTGCCAGGCGGCTGTTGCCGTTGGCCGATTCGAAGCAGCCTTGCGCAAGGATAATGCTGGCAGGGATTCCCGATTCTTTCATCTGAGCTATTGCCAAATCCTTGTAGCAGGCAATGTATTCTTCACGGGTTATTTTCTTCGTGGCTACTTGTGCAAATGCCGTTGTTGTATCAAGCGTTTGCGCAAATGTATTACCACTTGCTACAAATATTAGTAAACCAAAAACAACCTTTTTCATTTGTGTAATCTGTATCTTAAATCTGTGAACTAACTAAAGAAACTAAAATTCACCGCTCCATATCGTTTGTGCTTCGCGAAGTGTGGTGTGCCTGTAAAATCGTATTGCGCCGAATGTTCGAGTATAAAACAACCACCGTCGCTGAGTAAGCCTTTCATAAATATCCGTTCGGGAAGCGTATCTATTCCTGGCAAATCGTAAGGCGGGTCGGCAAAAATCAAATTGTATTTTGCCGTACATATTTCCAGAAAATCAAACACGTTCATCTTAACCGCGTGTATGGCTGCGAGTTTTAGCGTCTGTGCCGTTTTTCTGATAAACGCATGGTGCAGCGTGTTCATCTCCACCGTATCAATATGCGGGCATCCGCGTGATGCCAGTTCGTAGCTGATGCTGCCTGTTCCGGCAAATAAATCCAGCGCACGCATTGATTCGAAATCGTACATGTTTTCCAAAATATTGAACAGGCTTTCCTTGGCAAAATCCGTGGTAGGGCGCGCCTTAAAAACAGGCGGCGGTAGAATCATCTTACCTCGTAACGACCCACTTATTATTCGCATTGCGGCAATGTAAGAAGGGTGTAAAACGTAGCGGCTGTGGCTTCGTCTAATTGCGATGTGGCGTTGCACAGCGGTAGTATTTGACGGAAGTAATGGCGTAACTTTTGATACTCCTTGCCGTCAATGTTTCCTGTGCAGTAGAGCGTCAATGGTTTGTGCTGCAGGTTCAGCGTGTTTATTACAAATAATAGATTGTACATCACATCGGTAAATGTCGCTACCTTGTAGCTGTTGCTCAATAGCAATTTATTATCTGCAAATACTACCATATTTGCCAACGAAGGCGTAACGTGCAGTACAATGCGGTTAGCGCTGTCCAGCGCACAGGCTAGCGAAAGCAATTGCACTTGCTGGTGCAGGAAATTAGTGTGTGCCTGGTATTTCGAAATGACATTGGCCGGAGGGCTGGGCACCGCAAATACTAATGCTGCTTGATAGGCTGGCAGCATACGGTAATGGATTTCATCCAATTCGTCCAGTTCCACGGCATATTCGAGCCCCGTACGCAATTGTCCGGGTTGCACAAAATCGGGAGGAATGAGTGTTGCTTTGTTCGACAGGAAAGTCCATGTACTACTCTTGAACGTACGCTGTAGCAAAGATTCCTGATGGAACAACTTATCCAGCTCTTGTGCCCAATCATCGTAGGTATGGATTGCATGCAAATACGCGAGGTTTTTCAATACCTTGCAAGCGCCGTGCCTGTCGGTAATAGCGAAAATAACCCCGCTCAAATCCACTTGACCGGATAAAAAATAATCGGGTGTTTGCCGGGCGTCAAAACCTTTGCCCTGAAAGCGTATATCCATAACGATACAAAATTACTAAAAAAAAACGAACAGACCTAAAATTTTATTTTTCACTATCTGCATTCATTTTGTTACCTTTGCAAGTGCGAAAAATGATTGCGATGAAACGAATACTGTTTTTACTAGTGCCCTTGCTGGTTATGGCTGCGTGCCATTCCCGGAGTGCTAAAATAGAAGATGTCAACTTGCAAATAACCGTAGAGAGGTTGGATAAAGATTTGGTGGCTATGGTGGCCGACAGCTCGTACCAACAACTTCCGGAATTGCGTTCAACTTATGGCGAACTTTTCGAGGGATTGAATGTGTATGTAATGCGCATAGGCGAGAGCACCAATACGCTCTATCCCCGCTTCCTGCAACTCTTTACGAGCGACACGATGGTACACGAAGCGTATCGGAAAGTGAACGAAGTATTTGCCGACATGCAGCCGCTCGAAGCAGAACTGACAACCGCTTTCAAGCATGTGCTGTACTATTTTCCCGACATTCCCGCACCGCGCATTGTGTCGTACGTGTCGGGCTTCAACGATGCCATGGTATCAACCGATGTGGCTATCGGCATTGGCCTCGATTGTTTTCTGGGAGCCGACTACGATGTGTATGCCAAATTGGGCAAAGCGGCTTATTTGCGTTACAACATGCGCCCGGAGCGTATAGCGCCGTTATGTGTCGAAGACTGGCTGGCAGCGCACTATCCCGAGCCTTCCGAAGAAGTGAGTACGTTGCTGGCAAAAATGATCTACGAAGGAAAATTATTATATGTGCTCGCGCAATGCCTGCCTGAACAGCCGGTGGCGGAGTTAGCCGGTTTCCGCCCCGGGCAGATGCAATGGTGCACCGACAATGAGCGACTTATGTGGCAGGCGTTGATAGAACAGCAATTGCTCTATAATACCAATTTTTCGGTTATTCAAAAATACACGGGTGATGCACCATTCACTATAGGTTTTTCGCAAAACTCGCCGGGCAAAGCTGCCAACTGGTTGGGCTACCGCATTGTCGAAAATTATGTGAAGCGCACCGGCTGCACATTGCCCGAACTGATGCAACAACGCGATGCCGTACAATTATTGAAAGAAGCGCGGTACAACCCTTAGTATAATTATAAATTAAAAATTAGGAATGGCGACAAGCGCACCTGTCATTACGAGCCAGCGAAGCAATCTCATTCTTTATTCTTCATTTCTTATTCAGAATGGATTTTTTAGAACATCGAATATTCAATATAGTATCTGAAGTTGCCGAGCAGCAAGGCGTTCCCGCCTACGTCATTGGCGGCTATGTACGCGACTGTTTTCTGCAACGCCCCTCGAAAGATATTGATATAGTAGTGCAGGGGAGCGGCATTGCACTGGCGCAGGAAGTAGGACGACGTGTAGGCTCGTCGGTAGCGGTGTTCAAAAATTTCGGCACGGCCATGTTGCATTGCGACGATATGGAAGTTGAATTTGTGGGTGCGCGCCGCGAGTCGTACCGTTCCGATTCGCGCAAGCCTATTGTCGAAGACGGTACACTCGAAGACGACCAGCGCCGCCGCGATTTTACGATAAATGCATTGGCGTTTAGTTTGCAAAAAGAAAATTACGGTACGCTTGTAGATCCGTTCAACGGGGTACGCGACCTGCAGGCAGGGTTGATACGCACGCCGCTTGACCCCGATACTACTTACAGCGACGATCCGTTGCGCATGATGCGCGCCATCCGCTTTGCCACCCAACTTGGATTTACTATTGTTCCTGAATCGCTGGAGTCCATTACCCGCAACCGTGAACGTATCCAGATAATTTCGGCCGAACGTATTACCGATGAATTGCAGAAAATAATGGCTGCACCGAAGCCGTCGGTGGGCTTCGTGTTGCTTGATAAGACAAAATTATTGTTGCAGATTTTTCCACAGCTTGATAAGCTGAAAGGGGTAGAAACCATGGAAGGGCGCGGGCATAAGGATAATTTTTACCACACGTTGCAAGTGCTCGACAATGTAGCGGCCAAAAGCGACAACATCTGGTTGCGTTGGGCGGCGCTGCTCCACGATATTGCAAAGCCTGCAACTAAATACTATGACAAGGTGTTGGGGTGGACGTTTCACGGCCACGAATTTCTTGGCGGGAAAATGATTCCCAGTATTTTCAAGCAGTTGCGTTTGCCGCTTAACGAGAAAATGAAGTATGTGCAGAAGCTGGTACAATTACATTTGCGCCCCATTGTACTTTCGCAGGAAGAAGTGACCGACTCGGCAGTGCGCCGCCTGCTATTCGATGCGGGCGACGATATCGACGATCTGATGTTGCTTTGCGAAGCCGACATTACCTCGAAGAATGAACAGACGGTACAGCGCCACCTGCGTAACTTCCAGCTTGTGCGCGAGAAACTGGTGGAGGTTGAAGAAAAAGATACTATCCGCAATTTTCAACCGCCCATCACTGGCGAAATAATTATGGAGAAGTATAATTTGCCACCATCGCCTCCCGTGGGCGAGATAAAAGAATATATTAAGAATGCCATTTTAGATGGTGTGATTCATAATAACTACGACGAAGCTTATGCTTTGATGGAGCGCAAAGCCGCCGAAATGGGGCTAAGCTGAAGTATTATATATTCCATTCAAAGATTTCATTATTCAAAAATTCAAAAAATAAAATCATCCCATTAAGTTATTTTACAATTTCTTGTAGGCTTTGTATAAGTAAACAGATTCTATGTTAAAAACGCGGCAAAAGGGGGTGAATAACCTTTGCCGGATTATGCGAACCGGCGTATAATACACCCCCCTGCCGCGAATTTTTGTTCGCTGCCGAAACACATTTTTTACTATCTTTTGCTGTAACTAAGAATAGCGTTATATAATTACAAACAGAAAGCGTGGTGTTTCGTTTACTACGCCTAAGGCTCTGACAAAGACCCAGCACAACCATAAACGATAGCCACGCTAACGCTTGGAGTGCTTGATTTTCCTTGGATTTTGTCAGAATTTTAGGCGTAAAATCAAAATTATTTCAAAGATGTTTGCGGTAGGTTGCAAACTTACGTTGATACAAATGTATAAATAGATTTTTAATTACCAAATTTTTTTTCGCAGGTTATTGAAAAACAGCTCTGTTTATAGTTGCAGGTTAATTATATAGTAGTGTCGACAGTATACCTTCGGCAAATACATCGTTCGCAATATCCTGCAACTCGTCGGCAGTAAGCGCCACTATCTTGGCTTTTAGTTGTTCGATTGTTTCTACGTAGTTGTAAGTCATCAGGCACTTGGCTTGCGAGAGCATTTGCGCTTCGGCGTTGTCGGAATTAATGGCGAGTTGCCCTAATAATTGTTTTTTGATGCGATGCAGTTGTGTGGTTCCAAATGGCTTGGTGCGCAAGGCCTGTAGCTCGCCACGAATCAGTTCTTCGCATCGCGACACGTTCTCCTTGTCGGCACCGAAATAAATAATAGCCGCGCCGTTGTCGGCATATGGCGAGTACGATGCTTCGATGGTGTACACCAGCCCGTGTTTTTCGCGCAGCAACGTGTTGAGCCGCGAGTTAGCCGCCGGACCGCCCAGGTAATTCATCAGTAGCGAAAGCCCTATGCGCCGCGAATCGTGTAGCGAATAAGCACGAGTACCCATCACACAATGTGCTTGAAAAGTATTGCGTGTTTCAATTTTGCGAAAAGGCTTGTATGCACTTTCTTTTTCTATAGCACTGTCCATGCGAGGCGCGAGGCAATCTGTGTTCGTGGCCTGCATAGAAACGATGCCACTAAAATGTTTAGTTACCAATTGTTCTATCCGCTTTGGCGTAATTTTTCCGATGGTGCTAAATACCATTTGCGCCGGTTGGTAATGCTTGTTCACAAACGCTTTTAGCTGTGATTGCTTAATGTAACCTAATGTTTTTGCTGTGCCTAGAATCGGTTGTCCGAGTGGTAATCCGGCGAACAATAATCTGTCGAAATCATCAAAAATCTGTTCCGACGGATTGTCTTTGTACGAATTTATTTCGTCGATGATAACTTCTTTTTCTTTTATCAGTTCCTTTTCGGGGAAGGTAGAACGGAAAGCCATGTCGGCTAATAGCTCTATCGCTTTTTCGGCATCGCTTTTCAGTACGGTGGCATGTAGCACTGTTTCCTCTTTGGTGGTAAAGGCGTTGAGCTCGCCGCCGACATTTTCCAACCGATTGTTTATCTGGTAAGCATTGCGGTGTGTAGTACCTTTAAAAACCATGTGTTCCACAAGGTGTGCCATGCCGTTTTCGGCAGGCAGTTCGTGGCGTGCCCCTGCATTGATGCTTAGCCCGCAGTAAAGTACCGGCGAGTTGATGTAGCGATGGACGTGTCTTAAGCCGTTTGGAAGTGTAAAAATTAATGTATTCATTAAAAAAACAAAATAATTTTGCAAAGTTAGAAAAAAATCGTACCTTTGCAGCCCTGAAACAAAAAAGGTGCCATAGCTCAGTTGGTAGAGCAAAGGACTGAAAATCCTTGTGTCCCTCGTTCGATTCGTGGTGGCACCACAAAAGAAAAATCCCCGAAAGCAAACACTTTCGGGGATTTCTTCTTTCCTTTCTTTCTTAATATTTTGTTTTGTTCCTAAAATGCACTATATTTGCAGCATAATAGAAACAAAATAGAGAAATGACCTTTCTGGAATTTAAGACTAAAATGTTCGATTTGGCATGCTTCAATATCTATCAGGTATATGCATGGCAACCCGATTTTGACCGGAATAACCTTACTCGTTGGGTCAAGAAAGGGTATCTTATCCGATTAAGACAGGGACATTTTGCTTTCTCTGAATATAAGAGCAAGCCGGATTATTCCCTTTATTTTGCCAATCGGATTTACCGCCCGTCCTATATCAGCCTGCACACAGCATTATCGTTCTACGGGATGATACCGGAAGCGGTGGTACAGATTACTAGTGTGACATCACTAAAAACAGCATCTTTCGCCAATGACTTTGGTGAATACTCTTATAAGAACGTCAAAGAAAATCTGCAATTCGGGTACGAGTTAAAGCCAATGGCAGACAACCGCACCATACAGTTTGCTACACCTGAAAAGGCTTTGCTTGATTTGCTGTATCTTTATCCGTTCTATGATAGTGAGCAGGAATTGGAAGAGTTGCGCTTGGATGAAGATTTCTTGCAAGATGATTTGAACAAGGATTTACTGATGGAGTACTGTGCCAAGTTTCAAAGCAAGGCGCTTGACCATCGTGTGAAGCTACTTTTTAAGACTTACGATTTATGATACAGATTGAACAGATAAGAAATTACTTTCCGGCTCAAATCCGTGGAAATTCGGGTTTCGATAAGCACATCCTGAAAGAGTATTTGCAGTTGATGATTCTGGATTACCTTTCTTCTACTCCAAACATCCAAAAGATGGCTTTTATCGGCGGAACAAACCTGCGTTTGGTAAAAGGGATAGACCGGTTTTCCGAAGATTTGGATTTCGACTGC
>JAVBNJ010000138.1:0-8374 GCA_031551625.1 Bacteroidales bacterium
CACGAAGTGGAAACATCTCCTGCGGAACGTACTCATTCATTAATTGCATAGTTAGTTAACTAAGTCTTTAGTTTTATTTACGTAGCATTGGGGTTGTTTTCAAATCCGCGTAAATCCGTCTAATCGGTGTCATCCGCGTTCCATCAACAAACAAACACAACAACCCCGCGCTACGATTTATTTTTCGTTGCCTTTCTCGTTTCAATTTGTGTTAATCCGTGTAATCTGTTTCACACCTGTGGACAAAACCGAAACGTGGACTTTTAACTTACTACGAAAGAAGGTTCAGGAATAACCCATACATGAAATAAGTAAAAATCCACGTCACACGTGTGATAAAACTTACTTTTATTCATGTATAGTGAAAATTTTCCTGATTTTCTTTCGAATAAAAGCTTTTACCGAGCTGCAAAAAGAACGTTGTTCGTACGTTTAAATTTTTAATTTAAAAAAATCTTTAAACCCAAGAATCTATTGCAAATGTATTACTTTATTTTTAATTACCAAATAGTATAGTGTTAAAAAAGTGTTAACGGAACGTGGCATATCTTTTGTACTTTTGTAAGGCAGTTAGTAAATAATTCTTTAACATATATATTATTTATATACTAAAGAACAATAAATTAGGAGAATTACATGGAACTGAAACTATCCCCCGAAGTAAACCAGATAATCAATTACAGCCGCGAAGAAGCCATGCGGCTCGGAAATTATGTCATAGAACCCGAACACCTGATGCTGGGTATTATCCGGCAACAATACAGCGACGCAACCAAAGTGATGGCTGCGCTGGGTGTCAACATCGGGTTGTTCAAACGGTCGCTGGAACTGGCGCTACGCAACGAAACCCCCATTCCCTACGAAGAAACCAACAAACTGGTCTATTCCAAAGGAGCCGATAAGGTAATGCGGCAAACCTACCTCGAAGGCTTGGCCTTCAAAACCGAGGTGCCTTTGCCGGAACATTTGCTGTTGGCCATTCTGCGCGAAGATAAATCGCTGACCGTGCAACTGCTGTCGAAAATAAACATCGGCTACAAGACGGTATACGACAAATTGATGAACAAAGATTTTATGAATAGCCCCGATACTCCGGCGGCACCACAAGGGCTTACGGACTACGATGAATATAACGGAGAGGCGCCGGCCAACCAGCAACCGCAGCAGCCGCAACAACAAAAGCCTGCCGCCTCTACACCGCAGAAACAGCAAAGCGATACACCTATCCTCGATAATTTCGGAATCGACCTCACGCAGGCAGCTACCGACGGCAAACTCGACCCGGTGGTGGGACGCGACAGGGAGATTGAGCGGTTGGCACAAATCCTTACGCGCCGCAAGAAAAACAACCCTATCCTGATTGGCGAACCGGGTGTCGGCAAATCAGCCATAGCCGAGGGATTGGCGTTGCGCATTGCCCATAAACAAGTATCGCGCGTACTGCTCGGCAAGCGCATCATAGCATTAGACGTGGGTGCCATTGTGGCAGGTACCAAATACCGTGGTCAGTTTGAAGAACGGATGAAAGGCATCCTGAATGAAATGAACAAAAATGGAAATATTATCTTGTTCATAGATGAAATACACACCATTGTGGGCGCAGGCGGCGCAGGCGGTTCGCTTGATGCCGCCAATATGTTGAAGCCTGCACTGGCGCGTGGCGAACTGCAATGCATCGGCGCTACCACACTCGACGAATACCGCGAATACGTGGAAAAAGACGGAGCGCTCGAACGCCGTTTCCAAAAAATAATGGTGGAGCCTACGTCGCCCGAAGAGACACTGGAAATATTACATAATATAAAAGAACGCTACGAGAAACACCATAATGTAACATATACAGAAGATGCGTTGAAGGCCTGCGTATCGCTCACGCAACGTTATATTACCGACCGTTGCTTGCCCGATAAGGCCATTGATGCACTCGACGAGGCGGGTTCGCGCATGCACATTGCTCATATTACAATGCCCGAAAATATTGTAACCCTCGAAACAGAATTGGAAACTCTCCGTGAACAAAAACGGGAAGTGGCCAAGCGCCAACAGTTCGAAGAAGCAGCTGAACTGCGAGACAAAGAAGTAATAAAACAACAAGAGCTTGACACGCTACTCAGGCAGTGGGACGAGGAACAATCAACTCATCGCCAAATGGTCGATGCCGAGCAAGTTGCCGAAGTGGTATCGATGATTGCCAACGTGCCCATTCACCGTATTGCAGAAGCCGAAGGGCAACGCTTGTTGCACATGGGCGATGAATTAAAAAAACGAGTTATCGGGCAAGATGAAGCCATCGACAAAGTGGTACGTGCCATTCGCCGCAACCGCGCCGGACTAAAAGACCCGAACAAACCGATTGGTACATTCATTTTCCTCGGGCCCACAGGTGTTGGTAAAACCCAGTTGGCCAAAGAAATTGCCGAATACATGTTCGATTCGCCCGACAACATTGTGCGGATTGACATGAGCGAATATATGGAAAAATATGCTTTGAGCCGCTTGATTGGCGCGCCTCCGGGCTATGTGGGCTACGAAGAAGGCGGCCAGTTGACCGAACGCATCCGCCGCAAACCTTATGCCGTGGTGCTGCTCGACGAAATTGAGAAAGCACATCCCGATATCTTCAACCTGTTGCTGCAAGTGTTCGACGAAGGCCGCTTGACCGACAGCAACGGCCGCTATGTAGATTTCCGCAACACAGTGCTTATCATGACATCAAACCTTGGTAGCCGCGAACTGAAAGAGTTTGGCCAGGGCGTGGGCTTTGCCACCGCCACCAAGCGCGACACCGCCGAGAACACGCGCGGCATTATCGACAAGGCACTGCAACGCGCCTTTGCTCCGGAGTTCCTGAACCGTGTGGACGATCAAATCCTGTTCCACGAACTGACAAAAGAAAATATCTTCAAAATTATTGATATTGAATTGGGGCACCTCTACAAACGCATTGAACAGGCCGGCTACGAAGTGGAAATTACCGAAGAAGCCAAAAACTTTGTGGCCGAAATGGGGTACGATAGCAAATACGGTGCGCGTCCGTTGAAACGTGCTATCCAAAAATATTTGGAAGACAATTTGGCTGAAGCTATCATCCGCCTGCAAGTGAACCCCGGACAAAAAATGAAAGTATCGCTCAACGAAGAAAAGAACGATGTCGTAGTAACAGTTTAGCGGAACGAAGCAATCTACCCACATTACAAAAAAGTAAAGCCCACAATATTTCGTATAAAAATATTGTGGGCTTTGTGTCTTTGTGGAAATAAATATATTTAAAAATATAGTATCTTTGTTTGCTTTTTGATCCGTAAAAACGATGGAGCAAAAGCTGTTTGGAACTTGTTTACAGGCAAAAACAAAGTGATTGATAAAATAGCATATTTTCATAATTAAAATAATAAAGTATAGTTATTTATATAAAAATATAACAATTTTGTTTTAATATAAAACAAAATTGTTTCAAAGCAATATAAAAATATGATATACAAAGGATTGAATAATATAGAGGTCGAACAGAGCCGGAATGCTCACGGCAGCAATATTTTGACCCCGCCGCCGAGTATTCCGTGGTGGAAATTGCTCTTCGAAAAGTTCAAAGACCCTATCATTATTTTGCTGCTTTTTGCCGCTATTGTGGCGCTCATTGCCGGATACTTTGAGCACTCGTATGCCGAAGGGTTGGGTATTTTACTGGCCATTATCCTGGCTACCACCATCGGCTTTTTCAACGAATATAAAGCGGGCAAAGAATTTGATATCCTGAATCAGGTAAACAATGACACGGCTGTAAAGGTTGTCCGTAACGGGGAGCCGGTCGAAATTCCCAAGCGCGATGTGGTGGTGGGCGATATTGTGCTGCTCGAGCAAGGCGACGAAGTGCCTGCCGACGGTACCCTGCTCGAAGCCATAGCGCTATCCGTCAACGAATCGGCGCTCAATGGCGAGTCGTTGCCATCGCGCAAAACAGCCGATCCGGTGGCCGACTACAAAACAGCCTATTCGCCAAACGTTGTGCTGCGTAGCACCACCGTGTCCGAAGGGCAAGGCACCATGCAAGTCTCCACTGTGGGCGACGCTACCGAAATTGGCCGCACTGCCCGCGAAGCCACCGAAATAAGTGGAGAGGAGACACCTCTTAATAAACAACTTAACCGCCTGACAAAGATTATCGGGAAGGCGGGATTTGCCATTGCCGGCAGCACCTTTTTGCTATTGGTATTACGCGATTACTTGGGCGGCGGCCTTGCGTTCGAATGGTCGTTTGCTACACTCAACACACTCCTCACCTATTTTATGATTGCCGTAACGCTCATTGTGGTATCGGTGCCCGAAGGGTTGCCCATGAGTGTAACCATGAGCCTTGCATATAGTATGCGGAAAATGACGCGAACTAATAATTTAGTCCGGCGTATGCATGCATGTGAAACGATGGGCGCCACCACTGTAATCTGTACTGACAAAACAGGTACGCTTACGCAAAATAAAATGAGCGTGCAAGCATCCTACTTTCCGGCGATTCCGGCAGACGAGAAGATTAACAACTTGGTCAGCCATGCTATTGCCGCCAATTCTACGGCTCACCTGAACGGTACGCATGCCGTGGGCAACCCCACCGAAGGCGCATTGCTGCTTTGGTTGCAGGCGCAGGGTGCGAATTACACTATTATCCGCGAACAAGTGAAAGTGGTGGAACGCTCACTATTCTCCACCGAAAAGAAATACATGGCCTCGCACGTGCGCCTGAACGATGGCGATGAATTTATTTTTATAAAAGGCGCACCCGAAATTATTTTAGGAAAATGCGCGACCGGCACCGTTCCAACGGATGTGCCTGCATGGCTTGCCAGCCACCAGCAGCGCGCCATGCGCACACTTGCACTGGCCTACCGTAAACCGGGCTCCTACCCTGCCGGCACACTCGACGAGCAGTTGCAGGGCTTGACTTTCCTTGGTATTGTGGCCATTGCCGACCCGGTGCGCGACGATGTGGGCGACGCCATTAAGGAATGCCTGCGCGCCGGCGTAAAGGTAAAAATAGTAACGGGCGATACTTCGGCTACCGCCATTGAGATTGCCCGGCAAATAGGACTGTGGCTACCGACCGACCAGCCCAGCCGCCACATCACGGGCAGCGACTTTGCCGCTTTGCCCGACGACAAAGCAAAGCAAGTGGCGCGGCATATTAAAATAATGTCGCGTGCCCGGCCTACCGACAAACTGCGACTGGTGAAAATGCTGCAACAAAGCCGCCAGGTGGTGGCTGTTACCGGCGACGGCACCAACGACGCCCCTGCTCTCAACTATGCCAACGTGGGCCTATCAATGGGTTCGGGCACATCAGTGGCCAAAAGCGCCAGCGATATTATTTTGTTGGACGATTCGTTCAACAGCATCGTGAATGCCGTACGCTGGGGGCGTTCGCTCTACCGCAATATCCAACGCTTCCTGCAATTCCAGTTAACTATTAACGTGATAGCGCTGTTAGTAGCCTTCATCGGGCCGTTTATCGGAGTGAAACTGCCGCTTACCGTTACACAAATGCTGTGGGTCAACCTCATTATGGACACCTTTGCCGCGCTGGCACTGGCTACCGAGCCGCCCGACAATACGCTGATGAAGCTCAAGCCGCGCCGCTCGTCGGCATTCATCATTACGCGAAACATGGCTATCAATATTTTTGCACAGGCCGGTATCTTTTTGGTTATACTGTTGGGATTGCTGGCATGGTTCGGTAAAGACGACACAAATCTGAACCTGTACGAGCAATCGTTGTTCTTTACCACCTTTGTAATGCTGCAATTCTGGAACCTGTTCAACGCCCGCACCATTGGCACCAACCATTCGGCTTTCCGCAACCTGCGCGAGAGCCGTCCATTCCTGGGCATTGTGCTGTTGATACTTGTGCTGCAATTTATAATTGTAACATGGGGCGGCTCGCTGTTCCGCACCACCCCGCTTAGTTTACAGCATTGGCTGCTTATAATCGGCAGCACTTCAATGGTGCTGTGGTTTGGCGAAATACGCCGCGCACTGGCACGACAAAAAAGCAAGTAATTTTTTGTACCTTTGCGCTCCGTAAAAAAATAGACTATGAACTACAAAGTAGCAGACATCACACTGGCCGGATTTGGCCGCAAGGAAATAGAAATTGCCGAAAAGGAAATGCCCGGCCTGATGGCTATCCGCCAAAAATATGCCAAGGAGCAACCGCTGAAAGGCGCACGCATCATGGGTTCGTTGCACATGACCATTCAAACGGCAGTGCTTATCGAAACACTGAAAGCTTTGGGCGCTGAAATCCGCTGGGTATCGTGCAATATTTTTTCGACACAAGACCATGCAGCGGCAGCTATTGCTGCGGCTGGCATTCCGGTGTTTGCGTGGAAAGGCGAAACGCTCGAAGAATACTGGTGGTGCACCGAGCAGGCACTGCAATTCGAAGGCGGTAAAGGCCCTACTTTGATTGTAGACGACGGCGGCGATGCCACGTTGCTGGTGCATTGGGGCGTGTGTGCCGAGAAAGATCCGAAGTTTATTGAACGCACCGCTTCTTCAAAAGAAGAAGGAGTAATTTTAAATTTAATAAAAAAATCGCTTGCCGAATCGAAAGGCAAATGGACACGCATTGCAGCGGAAATCCGCGGCGTGAGCGAAGAAACCACTACCGGTGTACATCGCCTGTACCAAATGCAGGAGCGTGGCGAATTGCTGTTCCCTGCTATCAACGTAAACGACTCGGTAACAAAATCGAAATTCGATAACCTATACGGCTGCCGCGAATCGTTGGCCGACGGCATTAAACGTGCTACTGATGTAATGATTGCCGGCAAAGTTGTAGTTGTGTGCGGCTACGGCGATGTAGGCAAAGGCTGTGCACGCAGCATGCGTGCCTATGGCGCCCGCGTGATTGTTACGGAAATAGACCCCATTTGCGCCCTGCAAGCCGCTATGGAAGGCTTTGAAGTGAAAACAGTAGAAGATGCACTGAACGAAGGAAACATCTATGTAACTACCACCGGAAACCGCGATATTATTACCGTAGAACACATGGCTGCCATGAAAGACCAGGCTATTGTATGCAACATCGGTCATTTCGACAACGAAATACAGGTCGATAAACTCGATGCATACAAAGGGATTCAGAAGGTCAACATCAAACCGCAGGTAGATAAATATGTGTTCCCCGACGGGCACGCAATTTTCCTGTTGGCCGAAGGCCGCCTGGTAAACCTTGGATGCGCCACGGGACATCCTTCGTTTGTGATGAGCAACTCGTTCAGCAACCAAACGCTGGCGCAAATTGATTTGTGGAAAAACGATTATAAAATAGGTGTGTACCGCCTCTCGAAACAGCTCGACGAGGAAGTAGCGCGCCTGCACCTTGAACAATTAGGCGTAAAACTAACCAAACTCAGCAAAGAGCAAGCCGGCTACATCGGCGTTGCCGTGGAAGGGCCGTACAAACCGGAACACTACAGGTATTAATTTAGGAATTAAGAATTGCGCGAAGCGCGCGCTTTCATCCGTGTAATTTTTATTTAGTGTTTCAATATATACGTCAATTGCGAGGAACGAAGTAGTCAATTCGTAAAATTAGCGTAATTCGTGGAGAAAAAAAAAGTAGATAAGTCAACTGCGAGCGTGGCAGCGATGTTCAACGACATTGCGCCGCGCTACGACTTTCTGAATCATTTCCTCTCGCTCGGTATCGACAAGTTGTGGCGGAAACGATTGGTGCACATGGTAGCCAAACAACAGCCAAAAAAAATACTGGATGTGGCCACCGGCACCGGCGATCTGGCCTTTGCACTGCAACGCCGGATTGATGCGCAAATCACAGGTGTAGACATTTCGGAAGGAATGCTTGCTGTGGCAAGGGGAAAGGTGCGAAAGCAGGAAGGCATGAAGGGTAAAAATGCACAAAAAACTTTCAACTTTCAACCTTCAACTTTATTGTTGCTTCTGCAGAACAACTGCCCTTTCCCGACAACTCATTCGATGCGGTAACCGTAGCTTTCGGCGTACGCAACTTTGAACACCTGGACAAAGGCTTGGCCGAATTGCAGCGCGTGTTACGTCCGGGCGGTACGCTGGCGGTATTAGAGTTTGCCGTTCCTACCTGCTTTCCGGTTAAGCAAGGCTATCTATTCTACTTCCGTTATATACTGCCGGTTGTAGGACGGTTATTTTCAAAACACCAATCGGCTTATAGCTATTTGCCGGCTACTGTTAGCGCTTTCCCGCAACGGCAAGGGTTTACACAGCACCTGCAACAAGCGGGCTTTGTCCGCAGCCGTTTCCGTAGCCTCACATTTGGTATTGCCATGCTGTATACGGCACAAAAAGATTAACTATTATTTGGTTAATTCAAAAAATAATA
>JAVBNJ010000135.1:0-7259 GCA_031551625.1 Bacteroidales bacterium
AACGAAAAAATCACCAACATGGATATGAAATATATTATATGTTTTGCTGTTGAGATGGACGTAAAAGATCTCAGTTTGATATATAAGATTGAACCCGCCAGCGTGCGTACCGTGCGTTACCGTATCAAAAAGAAATTCGGAGAAAAAAACACCTTTAAATTTTTGCTATAATAAGGGCAGGTGGGTTTGCTACTAACAACTAACAAAGCCCCAATAGCTCAATCACCTCGTCGAGGCTTTTAATGATATGGTCGGCAGTGAGGTGGCTATCGGGCACATCGTCCCAACCATTGCCTTGCAGCCAAATGGTTTGGCAGCCGAGTTTTTTGGCAGGCGCGATATCTTTTACATATGAATCGCCGATAACAACCACCTTTTTAGCCGGTGCGTGCAAGCGCTCAATCCCCAAACGGTACAATGCAGGGTCGGGTTTGCGCACGCCTTCCACAGCCGATTCTATCACGCCCCGGAAATATTTTGAAATACCGAAATCCTTCAGTACGCTATGGATGTTGCCATAAAAATTAGATACCAGTATCAGCGGGTAATGTTGCGACAAGCGCTCCAGTATAGGCGCCTGCATCTGCGTCATGTGGCGGGCAAAAGTATAGCAATTGTCAACCAGCGTATCGACCCGTTTGGGTGTTAACATTTCAATCATGTTGTGCTGCACCATGTAGGTAATCTGGAAATTTATTTTCAACTGCATCACATCTTTGAATGTGTTGGTAGGCTTTATAATATCGGCTGCTTCCAGCTCCTGCTCCGCAAAAATGTAGGCCTTGCGTAACTCTTCCTTGTCGACTTTGATATTCGATTTTTCGTACATGTTACACATTACCTCGAACCAGTGCTCGCCATTGGTATCAACGGTTCCAAGATAATCCATCAATATTCCCGAAATGTTTTCCATAGGTTATTTTTTCTTTTGTATTCGCATTAGTAAAAGGCCGATGCCTATCCAAAATAGTTCCCGCAATCGCATGACAAGCCCCATATAGATGCCCAACCCCGCCGGCAGCGCCATGGCTTTTAATGTGAGCGCCAGGCCGCCTTCGCGCGTACCGAGTTGCATGGGAGAAAAGAACAGGATGTTGGAAAAAAGCGTAGAACCGGCGTATATCACAATGGCATCAATCATTGACAGGTCGATTCCGATAGCTTTGGCAACAAAAAAAATTTCGAGGCACGATACTACACGAGCCGTGATTTCGAGCACCAGCGCCAGAAAAAATGTCGGCTTTCGTTGTGCATACAGTTTCACAATATTCTGATCGATTTCCTGAAACGTTTGCAACTTGTCCTCGTTAAAGTTTTTTATTTTATTTTTCAGAAAAGGAATTTTTCCGAGCAGCCGGAATGTCTTTGCTACCAACCCTTTTCGATAGCCGCGGAAAATAAAATACAGGACGAATGCAAACAATCCGAACGTGGCGATACAACCAACGGCCAAACCCCAAGCGGGGCGCAACAATACAAGAATTAAAACAATGGAACACATCCAAAATACGAAGTGCGACAAAATATGCATCATGCTGTAGGCAAGCGTAACCGATGTCGCTTTGCGTGTGCCGAGATTGTCTTGCATTTCCAGTATGCGGTAAGGCTCGCCACCCAATGCTACCACAGGGGTGATGTAGTTAATGGCAAATCCGCTGATGGTTACTTTAAAGACTTTCAGGAACGACGGCAGTTCTTCTTTCGGCGTATGCTTGTCGCGGATAATGGCATTCCACGAAAAAGTGTTGATAATATATACAACCAACCATACGCCGATGATAGGAATAAACCACCATCCCGTCTTACGGACATTCTCCCATATTGTGCCAACGCCGATGGCATATACCATGTAGGCGAAGACGAGAATTCCGAGTACAAAAAAAATTATTTTCCAAATCCTGGATTTTGCCATGACAATAGTTTGTGCTTAGAACAAAGATACAAAATAATAACTATACATCCGCTATGCTATCAGAAAGTAAAGCGCAGCATGGCGCGCACCGACCATTCCTGTATGCCCGGATTATCGAGGTAACTCAAGCGCTTTACCACATCAAGCCGGAGTATGGTAAAAATATTGTCGATACCGAAGTTCATTTCCATAAAAGGCTCCCGGTTAAGGCTGAAAGTAGTAGTGTTCCCTTCGCTGTCATATGGGAAACGCATCAGGTCGGGATTTTGCGCCGGATCGTTTTTATCGCCGATGCCGCCAAACAAGACTTTGAAGGCTACAACTTCGCGCCAGTTCAACTTTTTGATAAGCGGAATACGGTTGAAAATATACCCATTGAAATTATATTCCAATAGCACGCCTGCATATTTATCACTCACAAACTCAAGGTAACGCATACTGTTGTATGCCTCTTCCTGAAAGGCAAAGCTTTGGTTGGCATGGTGAACAAACAGCGAAGGATAAGGCGCCTGATTGAACATGATGCCTGCATTCAACGAGGCATCGAGAAACCCGAAGCTGGCAAAATACCACCGCTTATCAAAACTTGCACTGATTTTATGAAACCCGTAGTCGCCGCCCCAGAAGCCGGGAATAGCGTATTGATACGCTAATTTGTAAACCGGCGCCACACGATTTATCGGGAGGCGGTATTTTTGTGTTTGCAGGTATTTTTCGTTGGGTGCATAGCGTAGCGCCACACTTACAAAAGTCGTCGTATAGGGATCGTAGCGTTGTCCGTCGCCGGTTTCAAAGGTAAGCTGCCCCAGCGGATATTGCTCCAGATGCGTAAAATTGATGTTGTATGTAAAGTTGTTTATATCTTCTTTCGTGTAGTTCACAGAAAACAACCGCTCGAGCGTCATGCGCGTTGTTTCGCCCCGCCCGATGGAAATAAACAACCGGTCGCCGGTGCCGTATTTGTAGCTTTCGCCGGGAATGTACGTGTCGTATTCGTATTTCACACTCAGGTAATTCATCGGGAACTCCCACGGCGAATTCTTCTTTTGGTTGAACGAGTAGTGCCCCGTCACATTGTATTTGAATTTATGGTCGGTGGTTCCGTAAGCAAGATATGCTTCGGCAAAAAAATGTTTACTCACATTTCCATTGGTTTTCCCGCCAATGCGGAAGCGCATGCCTTCAATCGAGTTCCAACTAATGGTGTTTCCGATGGGCCCCACGTCCACCGGCCCTACTTCGAAATAGCCGCCCACAAGCGACATCATGGTGTTCACCACAAAACGGTAGACCCAAATACTGTCAAGCCGTGCAAACATTTTGTAGATACCTTTCTCGCTCCGCTTCAGTTCTTCGATACGCATGGCTTGCCAATAATCCTCGTCGCGCTTGTCAAAGCCTTTGTTGCGCACCACCAGCGCCGATCCTTTATAGATGGCCTCGGGCTGCGGTTCGTTGAATACATAACCGGTATACAGGTTTTCTTTGCGCCCATAAAAAGGCAATGTACTGCTGCCAATCAACGAGAAATCGACCAGTGTCACATCTTTCCGCAGCACCCAGATACTGTCCTCCTGTTCGTACTCCTGCTCCACCAACAGATCGTTCACATAGTTGAGCGACGTGTTGCTGGTTACCTGCAATTCGGCGCGCTTCAAGGCAAACAAGCTATCGGCCGTAATATACAAATGCCCCATGAATCCGAAGTCGGCAGAATTGCGCGGCGTAAAACCGATGTTGAAACATTGGATTCCGCTTACCATCGTGGTATCGGAAATCCAAAATTTGTAAAAATCGGGTGCCAGGGTCGATAATGGCGACATGAACTGTTTTGAAAGAAAGTAGACGTTGTTGTCATAGATATCAATCGTACCGAACATTTCGCGCATCAGCACATCCATCGTTTCATTGGGGAGAAATTTGCTAATCTCCACATTCTTTTGTGCATCAATATATTTTTTGACGGATTTCGGATCTTTCCGGTAGTAATTATCAGAAAGCGTTTCGATGAAATAGATAGGTAGGTAGCGCTTTCCCGTGAGGCTCGATGTATCGACATTGTCAAAAACAAATTTAATCTTCTTCAATGCCCACGTATTTTTTACGCTATCGCTGATGTTGGTAATTGAAAATTCCATTTTTTCCTGCTGCCGGAATTGATAGTAGGCTTGGTTCTCCATGCGGTTTCTCGATTTGTGCGCAATCGTTTTTTCGATAATGGCTACTGCCGGATTCCGTTTGTTATAGCGTCCTTTCTCCACTTCCAATGTAGTTGCTTCCATTTGCAAAGCAGTCGGTTTCAGCTTCACATCAAGTGTTCCGTTCTTGATAGCCGAAAGCGGCACAGTCACATCTTCGTAGCCCATGTAGTTGAACCGGATGCTCACCCCCTGCTTGTTGCTTTGCAACGTATACTTTCCCTCCTGATTGGTCACCACATTTACTTTGAGCGAAGCAGGTAGCAACACTACGTTTGCATACACCAACGCTTCGCCGGTGGCGGCATCGGTTACTTTTCCACGCACCTGTATATTTTCCCCACTTGCCGGAACGGCAGCAGCCACAAGATATGCAAAGCTGGTAAGGATATATAAAAGAAATAGGTGGAAACGCATGAAAAAATTTATTGTACTAGTTTTTTAGTTTTTCTATTAATCTGGCTGAATTTGACGATTCAAACGCGCAAAGGTAAAAAAAGAAAACTAATAAGGCAAAAATAGTTTTCCGGTTATCCCTATTTCATTAATAAAATAACTGTCATGCGAAATAACCAATAAACTGCCCCGGTAGCTTTTGATAGTTTGCGTAAGCACGTGCAGGCTTGCAATATCAAGGTTGTTTGTCGGTTCGTCGAGAATAATGAGGTCGGGCGTTTGTGCACTTATCATCAGGCAACAGAGGTAGAGCCGCATGCGTTCGCCGCCGCTCAGGCTGCGGCAGGGCTTGTCCCACACTTCGCGCGGAAACACAAACCGGTTAAGCCGTATCTTCACTTCCGACTCGGCCAGGTTGTTTACATTATACTTTCCGGCCAGCTGTACCACCGTGTCGTCCACATCTACCTGCGCATGGTCCTGGTCAAGGTAAATCCAGTTGAATGCCGCACGGCGCACTTCGCCAACAGCCGGCACAAGCGAGCCCGTCAGTAATTTTACCAGCGTACTCTTTCCCGCACCGTTGTTGCCCAGCAAATGAATACGGTCGTTGCTGAATAGCTTGAAATCAATTGGTATTTTCCATAACAGTGGTTGCCCATCGTAGGAATAATTGATACCGGTGGCTTCCACCAGCAGTTTTCCCGCATGCAGTTTGGTATTATCAAAATCTATTTTCAATGTAGCGAGTTGTTCGCGTTGCCGGCGCAGCTCGCTCAGCTGTTCCTGTGTGTCGCCTATAATCTCAGCATGTTTATCTTTCAGCTTGGCAGCTGTATTTTCGGCCGAATTGCCCAATGCGTTTGCTACAATGCGCGCCATGCCGGACTGTGCTTTGTTCTTCTCGCCTTGGCTGGCACGGCGTTCCTGCCGCTGTTTCACCTCTTGCGCTTTTTTGCGCACAAGCCGCAACTGTTTTTCGTATTCGTGAATATCTTCATTCAGCGCATTCATCGCCGCATCCTTTAGCCCTTTGTAAAAAGTGTAATTCCCACCATAGCGCTTCACGCCTGTTTCCGACAACTCGAATGTTGCGGGCAACTGGTTCAGCAGCGCGATGTCGTGGCTCACGACTACAATCGTTGCACTGCTTTGCGCAATATACCGGTACAACTGTTCGCGGCTCGCACTGTCGAGATGGTTCGTCGGTTCGTCGAGCAAAATAATTCCGGGCGAATGAATAGCAATGCCTGCCAAATAAACTTTTGTTTTCTCACCGCCGCTCAGGTTGTCCATTGCGGTGTTCAACGCCACGTGCGGCAGTTGCCAATAGTCGAGAGCCGCGCGGCAACGCGCTTCAATATCCCAGTCGTTGCCCACCATGTCGTAGTCGGCTTCTGCCACGCTGCCCTGCTCAATAGCGCGCAGGGCGGCCAGTTTAGCGGCTACGCCCAATGCTTCGGCTACGCTGCAATGCAGGCGACCGGTGTGTTGCGGTACATAGTAAGGTATGGATGCACACACGATGCTGCCTTCTGTAGGTTGCAGCCGTCCGGCAATCAATTTCAGTAACGTAGACTTACCCACACCGTTGTGCCCGACAATAGCAACTTTGTCCGCTGCTTCGACGGTAAAATTCAGTTGCGTGAAAAGGGTTTGTTTATTGGGGTGCGCGTACGTTACGCCGCTTACTCTACTACTCATGATACTTACAATTAATAGTGTCCGCCCTGCCGGCGAACGGTTAAACAAAAAACAAAAAGACTATTAATTGTTACAGTTTCATTGGTGTATTTTTAAATTCGGTGCAAAGGTACGAAGAATTTTATAATACAGTAAAACCATGACAGATAAACTTATCTATCATGGCTTTGCTATACATTATATATTTATTATCTGATACATATTTGATTTACGGTCATATTACAGTAATAACGGCCATATCCATCAACACAATCTCCACTCCCCCCTTTGATTATAGCAAAGGGGCCATAATCCCAACATTCCAAGCATGGTCCAATTCCTGTTGAAGTCCTGATTCCGAGGTACCCATTGGCCGGAATAGGATATTCTATCAGCGCACGTGCTAAATACATTTGCCGGGCTTCATCGGAAGTAGGATACCTCCAACCGGTAGGGCATGATGGAGAGCATTCATAACAGGTAGCCATAGGTGTTTTTTTAATTTCAAACCCCAAAAGAGTATATGTGGATGCATCGTCAGTTACCAAGTTTCTACAATAAGCGCTATATCCATTAATTCCGCCAACAGCTGTCAACCCGCTAGCGCAACCGCACGAATTAGGCGCTGCATTCATGGCAGCTCCATTATTAATTACTCCTGTTACATTAGAAGTATAGGCGCTGTAACAGGTAATACCGCTTGCCGTAATGTACGAACGTACTTGTGCTACATAATTCCCGGCCGTCGTGGCATTCGAAGCTTTTGTCCGGGCGGTACCCGAACCGGCAGTTACGCCCGCTCCGGCCCACTGGTAGCCCGTCGCTCCGCTCACAGAAGAAGAGGTAAAAGTAACAGCGGTTCCTGCACAAGTGGTGGTTGCTGTTAATGTAGGTACATTGGGTATATCCACAATTACCCCTGTTACATTGGAAGTATACGCGCTGTAACAGGTGATTCCACTGGCGGTGGTATATGACCGCACTTGTGCTATGTAGTTTCCCGCAGTCGTGGCTTTTGAAGTCGTTGTCCGACCTGTACCGGAACTGGCGGTCACTCCTGTTCCGTTCCA
>JAVBNJ010000064.1:0-4722 GCA_031551625.1 Bacteroidales bacterium
TACCTCTGAAATGACCATTCTTTTTTATGGCACGACTGCCACAAGAAAAGCAGATTTTTTATCCATAGCATTTAAAATGCTACAAAGATAAGATTATGAATGATTAATAGGGATATCAGCATCACTTTTGACCATTAAGCCGAATAGTTGAATAACTGAACAACAAAAGGCCGCAAAAGATTCGAATGAAAACTTTGCGGCCTTTGCGTATAGAACTTCGCGTTCTTGGCGGTTACACTACTTTGTATATTTTGTTACATACCAGTCATAGACCGTACGAATGCCGGCCTCGAGTGAAGTGCGATGCTTCCAACCAAGACTATGCAATAAGGACACATCAAGCAATTTACGAGGCGTACCATCGGGTTTAGAGGCGTCGTTGACAATTTCGCCTTCGTAGCCCACCGTCTTTTTTACCATAGCAGCCAGTTCCCGTATTTCAATATCTTCCCCGGTGCCGACATTCACATGCAATTCGTCGTTGTAGTGCTGCATAAGAAATACACAAGCATCGGCCAAGTCGTCCACATAGAGGAATTCACGTCGCGGTGTACCGGTACCCCACATTATTACATTGGAAGCCTTGTCCTGCTTTGCCTCGTGAAACTTACGAATAAGCGCCGGCAACACATGCGAATTCTGCAAATCGAAATTATCGTTAATACCGTACAAGTTGGTCGGCATGGCCGAAATAAAATTGCAACCGTATTCACGACGATAGAATTTACACAACTCAATACCGGCAATCTTAGCAATGGCATACGCCTCATTAGTCGGCTCCAGTAAACCACCCAGTAAATATTCTTCTTTGATGGGTTGCGGCGCCAGCTTCGGGTAAATACACGAACTGCCAAGGAACAACAACTTCTTTACCTTATGGATGTAGGCCGAATGAATGATATTCGCTTCAATCATCAGGTTGTCGTAGATGAATTGTGCCGGATAGGTATTGTTGGCATGAATGCCGCCTACTTTAGCCGCCGCAAGGAATACATAATCAGGTTTCTCTTTTGCAAAAAAGTTAGCGACCGCTTGCTGGTTACGCAAATCCAGTTCTTTGCTGCTTCGAGAGAGGATATTGGTAAAACCGTGACTTTGCAGGTTCCGGATAATGGCAGAACCTACCATACCATTACCTCCCGCTACAAATATTTTATCAGTTGTATTCATTTTATGGAACGCAGATAACGCGAATGACACAAATTCACACGGATTTACAATCAGTAACAATCCGTCGAATCCGCGTCATCCGCGTTCTATTGATTAATACTTAATTCGAGAGTTATGCACCTTTTCTACATAGTCATAATCGAAGCGTGCCATTTTGCGGACCAGTTCTTCGAACGACGTTCTAGTCGGATTCCAACCCAACAGTGTTTTGGCTTTAGTGGGATTACCCAGCAACTGTTCTACTTCGGTAGGGCGGAAGTACGACGGGTCTACTTCTACCAATACATTGCCCGTTTTCGTGCAAATACCTTTTTCATTCACTCCTTCGCCTTTCCATTCCAGTTCAATTCCCAGTTCTTTAAATGCAAGCGTGCAAAATTCGCGCACAGTATGCATTTCGCCCGTGGCAATCACAAAATCTTCGGGTTTGGCATGCTGTAAAATCAGCCACATGCACTCCACATAATCCTTGGCATATCCCCAGTCGCGGCGTGCATCAAGGTTTCCAAGATACAACTTCTTTTGATAGCCCCGTGCAATGCGCGCTGCTGCCAGCGTAATCTTACGTGTAACGAATGTCTCGCCGCGCCGTTCGCTCTCGTGATTGAACAGGATACCATTTACCGCAAACATGCCATATGCTTCCCTGTAGTTCTTTGTGATCCAAAACCCATAGAGTTTAGCTACGGCATACGGCGAACGTGGGTAAAATGGTGTTGTTTCACTCTGCGGCACTTCCTGCACCAAACCATACAACTCCGAAGTAGAAGCCTGGTAAATTTTCGTGGTCTTCTCCAGGCCGCAAATACGCACGGCTTCGAGCAGGCGCAATGTCCCTACCCCATCGGTTTCGGCAGTATATTCCGGCACTTCGAACGACACTTTCACATGCGATTGCGCCGCAAGGTTATAAATTTCATCGGGCCGGATGGTTTGAATCAACCGAATGAGATTCGACGAATCAGTCATATCACCGTAATGCAGCTGAATCTTTCGATTCTTATGCATGTCTTCTATCAAATCATCAATATAGAGATGTTCAATCTTATGCGTATTGAACGACGAAGCACGGCGGATAATCCCATGCACCATATATCCTTTCTCCAGTAAAAATTCGGCAAGGTACGAGCCATCTTGGCCGTTGATGCCGGTAATAAGCGCTATTTTATTCATGGTTATTTTTATTTAATTCAAAAACTTTATTCATCAATACCCATTTTTCGCCATCTTTGGCTCCGGGTACCGCCCGTTGATATTTCCACATTAGGGTCTCCCATTCCTGCACTTTTGGATTAGCCGCATCCATGGCGTTTTTACGTTCAAATGTAAAGGAATCATCCGCTTCAATAATCATGAACAGGCGAGTACCAAAGCGGTATATTTCCATCTTGGTAATCCCTGAATCCAATATACTTTTTTGTATTTCCGGCCACACATTTTGGTGGTAGCGGTCATACTCGTCCAATAAAGCGGGATCGTTGGCGGCATCCAATGTCAGGCAATATTTTTTCATAGCATTAGCTTCTTCTTATGCGTATTTTCAAGGCTTTCTCGACAGGTTGCTCCGATACGAAAATCAAGTAACCGCCACCGCCGGCACCCGACAGTTTCCAGCCAAATACATTATTTTTGTATAGCTCTATCGTTTTCAGTATTTCATCGCTTACCATGTTCGGAAACATAGCTATCTGCGCTTCGAACGATTGTCTCAAAAACTGTCCAAAGGCTTTTACGTCTTTTGCAAGGATGGCATTCCAGCAATTTTCGGCAGCGCAGCCAAGCGCCTTCGCGTTTTCGGCGGTAATATCCGTATCGGCTAATACGTTATAGCTGCTAACACGGGGGCTCAATGGCACCACGTACAAATGCTGTTCGATCCAATCCAGGATCGCATTATCATGCACCGAATGTATTGCCTCAGGCCAAAACCCACCGGCATAGTCGTACTTATTTAACCCTGGCATCACAAGGCCTAAGGAGTCCTGCGAACCGCTGATTTCTTCCTTTCCGGGTGGATTTTCGTAACAGAACAACGTCTTCGCCAATGTCTCCTTATCGCCCACAGGAATATCCGTTTGCCACAACTCAATAGCTTTCCGGCGTGTGCTGGTAGACATGCCACTACGATCGTTAAATTCATAATCCGGCTCAATAGCAATGGTAAGGACTGGCCCCGGGCAATGCTTGGATACGTATGGCTGGTCTAACCAACCACCGGCCAAATCAATGCGGTATGGGATATTGCATTCCTTTCGCAGGGCTGTAGTTGAACGCACCGGCAACGCCCCATGCGGAATACGTTTACTTACTACGTATTGAATTCCCAACTCGCGACATAAGTTTTCCTTTGCCGGCGAATGTCCGTCTTCGTTTACAAAAAAGACATCGGGTTGCAAGCGCTTTACATCGTCCACAAAATCGAGCAATCCGCTGCCGGAATTGACCCAAGCGTCTTTTACGGCTTTCAGCGCTTTTACCATATACAGCCGTTCCGCTTCACTATTGATGGTTTTCCGGGCCTTCAACTCTTCGATAGTTTTATCGGAGCCAATGCCAACATACAAATCACCAAGTTGAGCGGCCTCTTCGAAGAACGCCACATGGCCGCTGTGCAGCATATCGTAACATCCGGAAACAAAAATCTTTTTAGGCATCATTATTATATTATTTATTAAAAAACACCTTATCCAAAACAGTAAGATATTTATCAATAATCAACTTCAAATCGAACTCCTCTTCCACTTTCTTTCGTCCGGCCAAAGCCATTGCTTTATATCGTTCGGGGGTCATATTAATCATCTTTTCCATGCGATCGGCAAGGCTAACTGGGTCTTTCACATCGCATATAAATCCCGTAATTCCATCGTCAACCGTCTCCTTGCAACCTACAGAATTTGTAGTAATTACAGGTTTCCCCGAAGCTGCTGCTTCTAAGAGCGTAAAAGGAATACCTTCCCGGTAATACGAAGGTAAAACAATACAGGTTGCATTATTAATAAATGGGGCGACATCGTCTGTTGCTCCTAAATAGTTAATAACACCTTCCGTTTGCCACGCATTCATTTGCTCTTTAGAAATAGCCGCAGGATTATCTACACCTAAGAAACCTAATAGTTGAAATTCTGTTTGAGGGTGCTTTTGTTTTATCACACGCGCTGCTTCAACAAATATTCCCACACCCTTATCCCATATCATTCGAGCAACCAATAAAAAGATTTCTGGAGTCTTTTTCTCTAATGTAGTTATACAAAACCGTGAACAATCAATACCCTCGCCTCTCAACACATCTGTTTTTTTTACTGAAACCAATTTCTCATCCACAAAGGCTTTTCTGTCGTCTTCATTTAAAAACCAAACTTGGTTAACTCCACGAAATGCAAACTTATAAAGTCGTTTTGATATCTTGGAAATCCAGTTACTCTCTACAAAAGTATAGCCAAGCCCCGTGGTCACGGCAATATATGGAATCTTACAATACCGCGCCGCTATACTGCCATAGATATTAGGTTTAATAGTATAAAAGAAAATAAAATCCGGTTTTTCTTGTTTGAA
>JAVBNJ010000164.1:0-9941 GCA_031551625.1 Bacteroidales bacterium
TGGCTATTTTATGTCCGATATCTGTTGCGCCGATTTGCGGACAAGCAAGCCCACCGGTAGCTACAAGTAAGTTGCCGGCAGCATAATTCCCGTTCGATGTTTTCACGGTAAAAGTCTCCGCTGCCTTGGTTACTTCCGTAATCGTTGTTCCCAATATGAAAGTAACATCTGTTCTGCTTGCTGTCAGGGCTAAATAATTTACCAACCGCTTAGCGCTCTGGCGACAAAAAATGCGTCCGTGTTCCCGCTCGTCAATGTCTATACCGGCCTTTTGCAAGATGTCTAATACGTTTTCTATCCGGTATTTTTGTAACGCATATTTACAAAACTCAGGGTTCTCGCCAAAATAATCTTTCCAGGAGATTTTCCGGTTCGTTACATTGCATTTTCCACCGCCCGAAATCAGCAATTTTCTGCCTACTTCTTTGGCATGGTCAATGACCAAAACCTTACCGCCTTTTTTTGCCGACTCTATCGCTGCTATCAATCCTGAAGCGCCGGCTCCCAAAATAATACTATCGAACTGTGCCATTCTTTAACTTTGTAAAATGTAACCTATAACAAACCGGTGCCCTGTTTAACAATAAGGAGCGATGTTTTGTCAACCCCGCTCCTTAATTGCTTTTTAGATTCGACAATTTTTTGAATCACTACGCTCCCAATGCGTGCAGGAACAACGGAACAGAGCAGATGCCAATGGCTACATTGATGGCACCGGCAATTTTTGTCCAGATAGCACCTTTGCCATACCATGCGGGGACCAACGCGATGAACAGTCCGCAAATCAGGATGAGCACTACGCCTAGCGGCCACATCAGGTTGAATTTTGCAATAGCTATGTAAACAAAAGAAGCCGAAATAAACAATTGCCCGATGAAGAAGTGGGCAATTTGTTTTTTGTCGCCTCCGCGTAGGAAAAACCAACCGATAACCACCCAAAACAAGCCGTAGTTGGCAAAAATGGTGCCGAGGAAAATACTTTTGTCGCCTGCCACATTCAGGATGTACAGCGATAGCGCTGTGAAAATTTGTGCCGCGCCGCCAAACACAATGGCAATGTAGGCCAACGATTTTCCGATTTCTTTGTGGTCGCCGCCTTTCACGCCAAAGCCCAATTGCTCGAGGCCAAAGCAAAATACTGTTACAATTAAGCCAAACACACCGATGGCTTCCGGATTAAAAAATGTCATAGATTCAATAGGTTTTAAATTATTACGGCCGCAAAGATACAAAAAAAGGTGAACAAAGTTGATTAGCGGACACAGCGAGCATTTGCTTTTCCTCCACAATTATTTATATCTGCCCGAGCCCAGCCGGGGCCTTGAAATCCTCGTCCGCAATTTTCAATATTATCTACCCACGAGCTGTTGTTGTTCAAATAAGTCCAATAGTCGGTGTGCGAATTACAAGAGCCTGCATAAGTACTACTCCAGTAATTGGGAGCTTGTATGTTTCCTACAGCAGCTTTATTATCTATTATACACTGTAGTTCTGTGCTGTTTGGCCAGCGCCAGTCTCCGGTGCAACCATTGTTTACCGGGCCGCAAAAAAGACCGGCATCAGCGGCTTTAATTTCAATACCACAACCGATGTAAGTAGAGGCTGCGTCGGCCGCTAAGTCGCGGCAATAACCGCCTACGGCAGTTAGATTCGGGCAACAGGGGATGCTTACATTAGAGCTGCTGAATTTGAAATTTTGAAAGGCAATGCATCCGGGACAACCTGTGGCATCGGTCAACGTTGCAATAGTTCCTGAATATTGCTTTCCGGAGATGGTATTTCCACCTATTACAAATGATTGTGTACCGCGCAAGGTGTATACTCCGCTGTTTGCTGCACCTATGTTTGGCGGATAATCGGTAGCATAAGCGCACCAATTGAACCGGCCGGATACATTGCCTAACTTTACCGTTACTGTTGCCGATTGTTCATTTTTACCGGTAACATAAAAACCGGTTGCATTTCCGGCTGTATATGTTCCATTGTTAACGGTTGCGGCTCCGTTGATTGCAGCGCGTGCCCATGTGCCTTTGTTACCTGCAGCATCCACCGTTTGGAAATCGACTAAACACCATACTTTATTCAGATTTGTTGTGTTGTTGCAACCTGTCCATGTCAGAATAAATGTAACCGATTGATTTTTGTAATTAGCCGTTACTTGTTTCACGTTTACGCAGCGAGCAGTTGCAGAAAACGTAAACAGGCACATTGAAATGATGATTGAAATTGTTCTCATAATAATTGTGTTTTTAGTTTAATGACTATATTTTAGTTTACTTTGTTGTAGCGTTGGAAGTTGTTTTATGCTCTATAAAAACGAACAAACACAACTTGCCCCGATAAATCGGGAATTGCATAAAACAACTTCCTGCTACGATTTTGTTTTCGTTGCCATTAAAGTCACGTTATCTAAGTGTTTTGTGGATAAAATGAAACGTGAACTTGATTTAACTAAACTGAGGTCTTAAGGATACCCACTATAAAATAAATGCAAGTTCACGCATTGCGTGTAGCACAAATCTCTTCTATAGTTTGAAATTCCTTAAGTTTCAGTTTAGAGAGTAAAGTTGAAAGCCAACTTTATTACCACATGTAAAAGAGCGTAGGTAGGTGCAAATGTAGACGTTTGTTTTTACATTTGCAAATAAATGCTGTAATTATTTCTTTAGCGCAGCCAGCTGTTCTTCTATCGCTTTGATGCGTGCTTCGCCGTCGGCTTGCTTCTTGCGCTCGAGTGCAATTACTTGCTCCGGTGCGTTGGCTACAAATTTCTCGTTGCTCAGTTTTTTCTTGATAGATTCCACAAACTTTTGTTGGTAGGCCAAGTCTTCGTTCAATTTTTTTACCTCTTCTTCCACGTTAATTAAGTTGGCAAGCGGTACGAAAAATTCGGTAGTGCCTACGAGGAATGCCAAACCTGTGGTGCCAGCCGGTTGTTCGCCGGTGTGGATGGCTGTGAGGTTCGCCATTTTTTGTATCAACGGGAACAACGCTTCGTTGCAATCCCCTTTCACATACAGTTCCAACGCTTCTTTCGGCGAAATGTTTTTGCTTTGGCGAATGGTGCGGATAGTGGTAATACTATTTTGCGCCATTTCAAAATCGGCCAGACACGTTTCGTCAAACTCTTCGGCATGCGGCATCGGTTGCACCATCAGGCTTTGACCGGGTTTACGTTCGCCGAGGTTTTGCCAAATTTCTTCGGAAATAAACGGCATAAACGGATGTAGCAGTCGCAACAACGCATCGAAGAATGTCATTGTGGTATCATAGGTTACTTTGTCTATGATGGGCGCTCCCCCTTCGGGGGCGGGGGGGGCCTTTATGATTTCGAGATACCACGCGCAGAAATCGTCCCAGAATAATTTATAGATTTTCATCAACGCTTCGGATAAGCGAAATTTTTCGAAATCGTCGTTGATGTCAACGATGGCTTTGCACAATAGGTTGCGGAACCACGTGCAGGCTTCGGCAGAGTGTTGGGGTTGCGTTGCGGCAGTGTCCACTTGCCAGCCTTTAACCAAGCGGAATGCATTCCAAATTTTATTGGCAAAGTTGCGGCCCTGTTCGCACAAACTTTCGTCGAACGGCAGGTCGTTGCCTGCGGGCGAGGAGAGTAGCATGCCCAAGCGCACGCCATCGGCACCGTATTGGTTCATCAACTCAATGGGGTCGGGCGAATTGCCGAGCGATTTGCTCATCTTGCGGCCTAATTTGTCGCGGACGATACCTGTCAGGTATACATTTTTGAATGGCGGCCCGCCCGCCCATTCGTAACCCGCCATAATCATGCGCGCGACCCAGAAGAACAGGATTTCGGGCGCTGTTACCAAATCCGAAGTAGGGTAGTAGTAGCTCAAATCTTTGTTCGGGTCCACTTCAGGATGCCCTACAACTTCTGAGTCGAACACCGAAATGGGCCACAGCCACGACGAGAACCACGTGTCGAGGCAGTCGGGGTCTTGGCGCAAAGAGAAGCCCCCCCCGGCCCCCCGAAGGGTGGGGTATTTGTCAAGCGCTAACTTGCGGGCTTGTTCTTCGGTTTCTGCTACCACAAAGCCCCAGCTTCCCCCTTTTGGGGGATTGAGGGGGGCTTCTATATACCATGCGGGAATCTGATGCCCCCACCACAATTGCCGCGAGATGCACCAGTCCTTGATGTTCTCCATCCAGTGGCGATAGGTGTTTTTGAATTTCGGCGGAATCAATTGCACGTCGTCATTCATCACCGCTTCGAGTGCAGGTTCTGCCATTTCGGCCATTTTCACAAACCATTGCATCGACAGTTTCGGTTCAATCACCGCATCGGTGCGTTCCGAATAGCCTACTTTGTTGGTGTAGGGTTCTGTTTTTTCGAGCAATCCAGCGGCTTCCAAATCTTTTTCGATTTGCTTGCGCACGGCAAAGCGGTCTTGCCCCACGTATAGCTGTGCTTTCTCGTTGAGCGTGCCGTTGTCGTTAAAAATATCAATTACTTCGAGGTTGTATTTCTCGCCCAGCATGTAGTCGTTGATATCGTGTGCCGGCGTTACTTTCAGGCAACCTGTTCCGAATTCTACATCTACATAATCGTCTTCGATAATCGGCACCTCGCGGTTGATTAAGGGGACAATTACTTTTTTACCGCGTAAATGTTTATAGCGTTCGTCTTTCGGATTAATACAAACAGCTGTGTCACCCAAAATAGTTTCGGGGCGTGTGGTCGCTACAATGATATAATCCTTTGAGCCCCCTTCGGGGGTTGGGTGGCTTACTTTATACTTGAGGTAATAAAGTTTGGAATTAACTTCCTTGTATATTACTTCTTCATCGGAAAGCGCTGTCAATGCTTGCGGGTCCCAGTTGACCATGCGTACGCCGCGGTAAATCATTCCTTGTTCGTAGAGGTCGACAAACGCGCGGATCACACTGCGCGAATAGTCTTCATTCATCGTGAAATTGGTGCGATCCCAATCGCACGAGGCGCCGAGTTTTTTCAACTGCTCGAGGATAATGCCGCCATGCTTGCGAGTCCATTCCCATGCGTGTTCCAAAAATTGTTCGCGTGTGAGGTCACTTTTCTTGATGCCTTCGGCAGCCAGCTTGGCTACAACCTTTGCTTCGGTAGCGATAGATGCGTGGTCGGTTCCCGGTACCCAGCAGGCATTTTTGCCCAACATGCGCGCCCGGCGAACGAGCACATCCTGAATAGTATTGTTGAGCATGTGTCCCATGTGGAGTACGCCGGTTACATTGGGTGGCGGGATTACTACAGTATAGGGTTCGCGGCCATCGGGCTCCGAACGGAACAGGCGGTGTTCCATCCAGTAGGCATACCATTTATCTTCTACTTCGGAAGGGTTGTACTTTGCAGCTAATTCCATAGGTCTCTATAAAAAATATAAGTTGCAAAGATACAAAATAAAACAGAAACCCCGACGTGACATTGTGAATTGCTATCACCGCACACAGCGTAATTCAATACCTATGTATTTGTCATGATAATACAACGGACGTATAGAACCTGTATCGGCCCCCCCTCCCCCGATAAATAGTGCATAGCCGTATGCACTATTATATTCGTCATTGGCCCAATTTATCGAACAAGAATAAACACACGATCCGCCTGTTACGTCGCCGTAACTTAATGCCCATTGAACTCCGGTTGCATTCCATTGTGCACCGAAATACCGGTTATATTCGGTCGTACTATAATGTGTTCTATTATTGCAATCCGAACGGCTATTCAAATTTTTATCCAGTGTGCAAAAATCAGTTGTAGTAGGTACGCGCCAGGGACTTGGGCACAATTGCGCAGCATATCGTTTTACCATACACCAACTGAATAAATGTCCGTTAGTGTTATTCCGGCAGTCGGTGCCATAAGGAGCAGAAGTGGGGCTACTGTAGGCTGTTTTATTACAGTAGGTAGCGGTAACGGGAGCGCTCCATGTTTGGGCTCCTACTACCCACGTTTGAGTAGAAGTGAAACCCACTGAACCAAGGTTAATCGTATTTGTTGAACATCCGGCGTAGTCGATATAGTCAATAATAAATCCACCTGGATTGTTGGTCGCATCGGTAATAGTAGTAATCCTGTTGCCATTGTATTTTTTCTGGCTAACAGTAGCAGTGCCGTTAAGAGTAAACGGAGGTGTACCTTTTAGTATATAACTGCCATTTGTCATTATAGCATTCGGTGGATAGTCGGTGGCAAAGGCACACCAGTTGAATTTTCCGGAGGCATTGCCTAATTTAACGGTAACGGTCGCTGATTGTCCGTTGCTACCGGTTACATAAAATCCTGTTGTGTTACCGGCAGCATACGTTCCGTTGGTAACAGTTGCCGCGCCACTCACTGTGGCGCGTTTCCATGCGCCTTTGTTACCGGCGGCATCCACCGTTTGAAAATCGACAAAGCACCAGACTTTATTCAAATGAGTGGTGCCATTACAGCCGGTCCACGTGAGTTTAAATGTTACCTGTTGTGTTTTGTAGTTGACACTCACTCGTGTGGTAGCAATACAATTAGCCGCATAGCCGGCATGTGCACAAAGCATCAATAAAAGTAAATAGTAGATTTTTTTCATAGTTTATTTTGTTTAATTTATAACTAATTATTTAGTTTATTTGGTTGTAGCATTGGGGTTGTTCTCCAATCTGTGACGTCATTGCGAGTGAAGCAAAGCAATCTCTCCATGCCATCTTGTGGTTCAAACAAACACAACAACCCCTTGCTACGATTTTATTTTTATTGCCAATCCTGTTTCTTTTCTGTGTTAATCCGTGCAATCTGAGGACAAAAACAAAAACGTGAATTTTGCTTATTATCGTTGAGGTCCTGAGAAACCTTAAAGTAAATAAACAAAATCCACGCTTTAGTCATGAATGATGGTTATTCTTACTTTATTGAAAGTTCTCAGGTTTCAACGATAGAATAAGTTCAACTGCGAAAGAACGCCTTAATGGCTGCAAAGAAAGTAATTTATTTT
Organism: Bacteroidales bacterium; assembly: GCA_031551625.1. Classification (GTDB taxonomy): domain Bacteria; phylum Bacteroidota; class Bacteroidia; order Bacteroidales; family UBA932; genus JAVBNJ01. Next base: position 6,972 of record JAVBNJ010000164.1, read on the forward strand.
TTAATGTACAAATTTATTTCATTTTTGAAAAAAATATCTGAGAAACTTTTGCTAACTTTGCCTTAATTTAAGGATAACCTAAAAATTTATAACATAATCATGCCACAAATTTCACAAATTGCCAAAGCAATTCCTGCGTCGCCGATTCGCAAATTGGTGCCGTTTTCCGATGCCGCTAAAGAGCGCGGTGTTCATGTGTACCACCTTAATATCGGACAACCCGATGTGCCGGCGCCTGCAGGTGCATTGGAGGCTGTCCGTAAAAACGATTTAAAGTTGATCGAATACAGCCACTCGGCCGGTAACCTGTCGTACCGCAAAAAATTGGTAGAATACTACCGGCGTGAGAAAATAGATGTGAACGAAAATCAGATGATCATTACCAACGGTGGATCCGAGGCGTTGCACTTTGCGTTTACTACTTGTATGAATGAAGGTGACGAGATGATTGTACCCGAACCGTACTATGCCAACTACACGACATTTGCTATTATGGCTGGCGTGAAAACAGTGCCTGTTACGGCTCACATTGAGGACGGTTTTGCATTACCGAAAATTGAAGCATTCGAGAAATTGATTACGCCGAAAACAAAAGCTATTTTGATTTGTAATCCGTCGAACCCTACCGGTTATTTGTATTCCGACGAAGAAATGCGCGAGTTGGTAAAAATTGTGAAGAAGTACGATTTGTATTTGTTTTCCGACGAAGTGTATCGTGAATTTTGCTACGAAAAGCAAGGTGTTCCGTCGGCTATGCACTATCCCGAAATTGAAAACAATGTGATATTGCTGGATTCTGTATCGAAACGCTATTCGGCTTGCGGGGTGCGGATAGGCGCATTTGTAACCAAAAATAAAGAAGTGTATGCCGCAGCCATGAAAATGGCGCAAGCCCGCCTGAGCCCGCCGTCGTACGGACAAATTTTCGGAGAAGCTGCTTGCGATACGCCCGACAGTTATTTCCGTGAAGTGAAAGAAGACTATATGCGTCGCCGCGACGTAGTAGTCGAAGCCATTAACAAAATGCCGGGTTGCATGTGCCCGAGCCCCAAAGGTGCATTCTACACTATTGCCCGTTTACCGATTGATGATTCCGACAAATTCTGCCAATGGTTGCTCGAAGAATTCCAGTACGAAAAGCAGACGGTAATGTTTGCTCCCGCTACCGGATTCTATGCAACACCGGGATTGGGTAAAAATGAAATACGCATCAGCTATGCCTTGTGCGTCGAGGATTTGAAGAAAGCAATGAAATGCCTTGAGGTGGCATTGCAACAGTATAATAAAAAATAGTTGCGAATTTTATTAAACCTTTTTAATCTATACGAGTCTTAGTATACGAAAATAGGTTTTCATAGGTTTAGGTTAAGTACTGGCGGGTGGTCGATAGACTGCCCGCCTTTGTTTTTGCTTTGCCACAAAGTGTTTTGTCTACTAATTCATTGTTGCTTTCTACAAGGAATTTCCAATATTTGCATAAACTAATTTTGCTTCTTAAACAAAACAGGATTGCCTTGTCAAAACAACAAATAGATAAATTTTTGAGAGTTAGTTAGGATTTTTCAATAGATTTTTACAACTAAATATTTAGTTTATTATTCTATTTTAAAATGTATCATCTTAAAATAGAAGGCTCAAGGTGGGAACCTTGAGCCAACAAATACCAAATGTGCCTACTACATTACACTCATGGTTAACGAATACTGATACACCTACGGAGAATCTCTAAATCAAATCGGTCACTTCTAGTACAATTATTAACTATAAGTAGTGCGCGCCAATCCAGGGCATTAGTCTCGTTCAGCCAAAAATTTTCAGTGATTGCTGCAGATTGGCATAAACAAATACCTTGAATAGCCGTAGGCATCTTCCATCCTGAAAGTACATCACAACATGATGCATCTCCTCCTAACGCATTCTTCATAGGCTGAACATTCGACACCTCTACGCCACACGCCGCATAGGCGTTATCAGCAGTTAAATCACGGCAATAAGCTGTAGTAGTATATGTATTACTTCCAGTCCCATAGATGCCGCCACCAACAGCCGTAAGGCCTGTTGCGCATCCGCACGAATTAGGGGCAGCATCCCTTGTTGTTGAGCCATTTTTAATCACGCCGGTTACATTTGCCGTATAGGCGCTGTAGCAGGTAATATCACTTGCCGTCCTGTACGTACGCACTTGTGCTATATAACTTCCGGCAGTTGTAGCTTTCGACGCTTTCGTTCGCGCCGTACCTGAACTTGCTGTTACGCCTGTGCCATTCCATTGGTAGCCCGTTGCTCCGCTTACAGAAGAAGACGTAAATGTAATAGCCGTACCATAACAAGGATTGGTTGCCGTTAACGTAGGCAACGCAGGTGTTGCCACAATCACTCCTGTGACATTGGAAGTGTAGGCACTGAAGCAACTGATGCCGCTTGCCGTAATGTATGACCGCACCTGCACTACATAATTTCCGGCCGTCGTGGCATTCGAAGCTTTTGTTCGAGCAGTACCCGAACCGGCAGTTACACCCGCTCCTGCCCACTGGTAGCCCGTCGCTCCGCTCACAGAAGAAGAGGTGAAAGTAACAGCGGTTCCTGCACAAGTGGTCGTAGCTGTTAATGTCGGCACATTGGGTATATCCACAATTACCCCTGTTACATTGGAAGTATACGCGCTGTAGCAGGTGATTCCACTGGCTGTGGTATAGGTACGAACCTGCGCTATATAGTTGCCCGCGGTTGTGGCTTTTGAACTCGTTGTCCGCGCTGTTCCCGAACTGGCAGTTACTCCTGTGCCGTTCCACTGGTACCCCGTCGCTCCTGTCACCGCACTCGAAGTAAACGTTACGGCAGTTCCCTCGCAGGTAGTCGTAGCCGTTAATGTCGGTACGTTGGGTATATCTACAATTACCCCTGTTACATTGGAAGTATACGCGCTGTAGCAGGTGATTCCACTGGCTGTGGTATAGGTACGAACCTGCG